>NZ_JBBHLB010000001.1:0-464840 GCF_037572415.1 Flavonifractor porci | reverse complement strand
CAGCGAGACCGCCAAGGAGACGATGGAGGACAAAATCAAGCGTATGCTCCGTGAAGAAGTCCGCAAAATGTGACTTCTTTTTGAATTTGATGAAAAAGTCCTTGACTTTTCGTCTCTGGCAAAACGGCCAAGAGTATCTTGGTGAGTACAGCAGTCAGACTGGCGCCCTTCAATCTGCCCCAGATCCAGGCCATCACGGATCACGACGATATGGACCTCTATACCCTGGGCGAAAAGAAATGCGCCCTGTACGCGGTGATCCCGGACAATGATACGACGTATAACTTCCTGGTCAGCCTGCTCTATTCGCAGGTGTTCCAGACGCTGTACTACAGCGCCGACCAGATCCACCACGGCCCACTGCCCCGGCATGTTCACTTCATTCTGGACGAGGCGCCCTCGGTGAATCTGCCCGGCCTGCCGCGGGAGCTCGCCACCATGCGGTCGAGAAATATCTCCTGCAGCACGATCATTCAGAACATGGCGCAGATCAAGGAACAGTTCAAAGATTCATGGGAAACGATCCCCGGAAACTCGGACAGCCTGCTGTATCTGGGCGGCAATGAATCCAGCACCCATAAGTACATTTCCGAAGCCCTGGGCAAATCCACCATTGATACAAAAACCCACGGTGAGACCAAAGGCCGTTCCGGCTCCTGGTCTACCAATACACAGATCAGCGGGCGGGAGCTGCTGACGCCGGATGAGGTGCGGCGGCTGGACAACCGCTATGCGATCCTGCTGGTTCGCGGTGCAGGGCCTGTTATGGACCTGAAGTATGACCTGGTCAAGCATCCCGCCATTCCCTACACCTCTCTGGGCGGAGGCGCGCCCTACATTCATCATGGCACAAACAGTACACCGGCGATTACAGGACATGAACTCTTTGCGGCATTTTCCGCCGATGAATCCGAAAACGAAAAGGAGAATGCAGCTTGAATAACAACTTTGAAAAGCGGGCGAAGCGCGTCTATGCGCTGTTCGCCTGCCTGGTACTGGTGATATCCATTACCATCTGCCCCGCCTTTGCCGCGGACGATCCTCTGACGGTGGTCAACAACCTGAGTGAGTTCATCTTCTCGCTCATCCGTGCCATTGGCCTGATCCTGCTGGGCTTCGGTATTCTGCAGGTGGGCCTGTCTCTCAAAAGCCACGACCCCTCCCAGCGGGCCAACGGTATGCTGACGGTGGCGGGCGGCATCGTGATCACCTTTACTAAGGAGATCCTCACCCTCATCACCGGCTGAGGAAAATGACCGGGTGCATATCAAGCCATGCACCCGGTCATTCGTTTTACAGTAAGGACTGGTAGTCCCTGCGGGCATATAAGATCCTGCGGATCTGTACGGTATCCCCGGCCACCACATAAAAAACCAAATAGTTCTTAACGATGAGATAGCGGTAACCCTTGGCAGCCAGCGCCAGGTCCTTTGGCTTTGGACAGCGTTCCGGCATTCTGGACAGACTTGCGATCTCTTCGACCAGCAGATCGTAGTATTTCAGCGCGGTATCCGGGGACAGGGTATTCAGATACCCGATGACTTCCTCCAAGTCCCGCTTGGCCGTAGGGAAGATCCTGACTTTATACGTTTCCATGAACACGCTCCCGCAGAGATCTGGCCAGCGTCAGGAAGTCCTCGCCCTCCGCGCCGGAGGCGATTTCCTGCTCGGCTACCGCCAGTTTGCCATAGAGGTCAATAAGAGCCTGCTGACGCTCATATTCCTCCATGCTGAGGACCACCATGTCGCCGGTCCCGTTGCGGGTAATATAGACCGGCTCACGGGTCTGGCGGCAGAAGTCCGATATCTCATTGGCGCTGTTGCGCAGATCGGAAATGGGACGAATACTCGGCATAATAGCACCCCCTTGTTACAATCATAGTATAGCAAAATTATGAGTAAATATCAATATGAATTCTGAAGAAGGTGAAACCATAGGAAGTGGAAACTGGATCGTAGACAACCTCAACTCCGCGCTGGGCACATGGAACGATAAGCTGACTGAGATCTGGGCGCTCCTCTCCACATCGCCTGAGAATTTCAAAGGCGGTGGAATCTGGACGGTGATCGTAAACATCAACGACGCACTGAAAGCCATTGGCTATGCGCTGTTGGTGCTGTTTTTTGTAGCAGGCGTTGTGAAAACCTGCGGCAGCTTTACGGAACTGAAACGGCCGGAGATGGCCCTCAAGACCTTTGTGCGGTTCGCGCTGGCGCAGGCAGCGGTCACCTACGGCATGGATCTGATGATGGCCCTGTTCAGCATTGCCCAGGGCACCATCTCCACCATCATGGGCGCATCCGGTCTGACAGCCATGTCCGTCACTGAACTGCCGGATGAAATGGTCACCATCATTGAAGATGTGGGCTTTTTGGAGAGCATCCCACTGTGGGCGGTGACGCTGCTGGGGTCCCTGTTCATTTGGGTGCTGTCGCTGGTCATGATTCTGACGGTGTACAGCCGATTTTTCAAGCTCTACATGGCCACGGCCATCGCGCCCATTCCACTGGCCAGTTTCGCAGGACAGCCCTCCAGCAGCATTGGCGTTGCTTTTGTAAAAAGCTACGCCGCCATCTGTCTGGAGGGCTGTGTCATTGTTTTGGCCTGTGTGATTTTCTCGCAGTTTGCCGCAAGCCCACCCGCAATTTCGGACGATACGCTGGCAGCGGCCACGATTGTGTGGAACTATATCGGAGAACTGATTTTCAACATGCTGGTGCTGGTGGGGGCAATCAAGATGAGTGACCGCCTGATTCGGGAACTGATGGGGCTGGGTTAATCCCAAAGGCCGTCCATGCGGACAGCGGACTCACCATTCCTGCGGGCCTCCCGCACCCGGTCCGCAAACAGTTCCATATCTGCCCGGTCACAGCGGCGCCGGCTGATGATGGCCGAGATCTTCCGAACCAGGGAGATCACCCAGGACAGCAGAACCAGCACCAATAGGACATACCAGATGCCCTCGGCCAGCGCCTGATGACTGTAAAACCAATCATGAAACAGCGTGGGTACGATGAGTGCGTATAGCAGCGGGATCGTCAGTCGGAACACGGCGGCCAAACGGAATGCAACAGAGAGCGCAAGGACTCCCGCACCGAGCATGAAATACAGCATTGTCACAACCTCCTCTTTCTCTGGTGGTTTGTGGCATGTTAGCATACCCTGGCAGAGATTGCAAGTCTCTTTCTGTCGATAGCTGAGAACGAAAATGGAGGTGAACTCATATAGAGGTACGCATCAACAAGGAAGTCAGGAATTATCAGGAAATCCTGTTTTTCGGGCTTTCGCTCCGGCAGCTCATTTTTGCCCTGCTTGCCGTCGCCGTGGCTGCGGGTGTTTACTTTGGACTGCGCACAGTTGTCGGCACCGGCGAGATTGGTTGGGTCTGTGTGCTGGCAGCCTTTCCCTTCGCCCTGGGCGGCTTTTTCCAGTACAACAGCATGATGCTGGAGCAATTCATTCTTGCCTATATCCGTTCGGAATTTTTATATCCTCACAGGCTCGTTTTCAAATCGTACAATATATACGCAAAAGTCATGGAAAGTTCGACAATAAAGGAGGCCCTGAAGATTGATTAAAACCCTGCAAAACACGTTAAAGCAGGACAAAGAGAAATTCACAGTACCGAGATCCGTACAGGACACCATCCCTATCCGGCGTATCTGGCCGGATGGGATTTTTCAGTTTGGGAGCAAGTTCTCCAAGTGCATCCGCTTTTCGGATATCAACTACGCCATCGCCTCCAAGGAGGATAAGACGGCGATGTTCCTGAATTACTCTGAGCTGCTCAACGCTCTGGACACCGGCTCCACCACCAAAATCACCATCAACAACAAGCGGATCAACCGCCAGAACTTTGAGGAAACCATTCTTCTGCCTCCCAGGGGCGACTTCCTCGACGGCTACCGTGCAGAGTACAATGCCATGCTCACGGACAAGGTCACCGACGCCTCCAACAGCGTGGTGCAGGAGCGGTATATCACCATCTCCACCCATAAGAAGAATATTGAGGAGGCCCGCACCTTCTTTGACCGGGTCACCAACGATGTCACCAGCCGCTTGTCCCACATGGACTCCCGCAGTGAAGAATTGGATGCCGTGGAGCGTCTGCGGGTGCTGCACGACTTCTACCGGGTGGGTGAGGAAACGGAGTTCCACTGTGACCTGCGGGAGAGCATGCGGAAGGGCCATTCCTTCAAAAATGCCATTTGCCCGGACAGTATGGAGTTCAAGAAGGACCACTTTGTCATGGGGGACAAATTTGGCCGGGTGCTGTTTCTGAAGGAGTTCGCCAGCTATATTAAGGACTCCATGATCAACGAACTGACGGAATTGAACCGAACAATGATGCTGTCCATCGACATAATCCCCGTGCCGACCGATGAGGCCGTGCGGGAGATGCAGAACCGCCTGCTGGGCGTGGAGACCAATGTGACCAACTGGCAGCGCCGCCAGAACAGTAATAACAACTTCTCCGCCGTAGTTCCCTATGATCTGGAGCAGCAGCGGAAAGAGACCCGTGAGATGCTGGACGATCTGACCACCCGTGACCAGCGGATGATGTTCGCTGTAGTCACGCTGGTGCATCTGGCGGACAGCAAGGAAGAACTGGACAGCGATACGGAAACCCTGCAATCCATTGCCCGCAAGCACCTTTGCCAGCTGAACACCCTGAACTGGCAGCAGGCGGACGGACTGGTGACGGCCCTGCCTCTGGGCCTGCGCCGCATCGACGCCTTGCGGACCCTGACCACCGAAGCGCTGGCGGTCCTCATGCCCTTCAAGGCCCAGGAGATCCGGCACCAGGGCGGCGTTTACTACGGGCAGAATGCCATCAGCAAAAACCTGATCCTTGCCAACCGCTGGGAACTGCTGAACGCCAACGGATTTGTGCTGGGCGTCAGTGGCTCCGGCAAATCCTTCACCGCCAAGCGGGAGATCGTCAGTCTGGCGCTGGCCACGGGAGAGGGCATTTCCAGTGGAGATGATATCATTATCGTCGACCCAGAGTCCGAATACCGGCCGCTCATTGAGGGACTGGGCGGCGAAGTGGTGGAGATCTCCGCCACCTCACCCAATCACATCAACGCCATGGACATGGAGCAGGGATACGGCGACGGCGAGAATCCTGTGGTTCTCAAATCGGAGTTCCTGCTGTCCCTGTGTGAGCAGCTCGTCGGCTCCGGTAAGCTGTCCGCTAAAGAGAAATCCATCATCGACCGCTGCACTGCGCAGGTGTACCGGGATTATATCAAAAGCGGGTATCAGGGCCAGGTGCCGACTCTGCAGGATTTCCACGCGGAACTCATGCGCCAGCCGGAACCGGAGGCCCGGGATGTGGCACTGGCCATCGAATTGTTCACTGAGGGCAGTCTGAACACCTTTGCCAAGCCCACCAATGTGAACACCAATTCCAGAATCCTCTGCTATGACATCCGGGACCTTGGACGGCAGCTCCTGCCCGTGGGCATGCTGGTGGTGCTGGACAGCATTTTCAACCGGATCATCCGAAACCGGCAGCTGGGCAAGAACACCTGGATCTATATTGACGAGATTTACCTGCTGTTCCAGCATGAGTACAGCACCAACTTTCTGTTCACCCTCTGGAAACGGGTGCGGAAATATGGAGCCTGCTGCACGGGCATTACGCAGAATGTGGATGATCTGCTCCAGTCCCACACCGCCCGGACCATGCTGGCCAACAGCGAGTTTCTGGTCATGCTGAATCAGGCCGCCACCGACCGGGCGGAGCTGGCGCGGCTGCTGAACATTTCAGACAATCAGCTCTCCTACATCACCAACGTGGATTCCGGCCGCGGTCTTATCAAGTGCGGCAGTGCGATCGTTCCCTTTGTGGACAACTTCCCCAGGCATACCCAGCTTTATCAGCTGATGACCACCAAGCCCTCGGACTCCGATGCCAGATACGACGGAGGGCAGGCGGCGTAATGCGGTCTGTCCAGGAGAGGGGGGTGTGGTGATGGATAAGATCAAAGAGAAACCAAAGGTCGCTGGCACTGTGCGGGAAAAAGCAAAAAATGCACCCAAGGAACTGGTGCGCCGCGGTATGGAGAATGGAACGGAGCGCCTGAGAAGTCAACTGCGGGATACCGCACAGAACGGCCAGCAGGATGAATATGGCGGCGACCAGATCGAGGACACTGCGGCCGGAAGTCTGCGCCGTATGGAACGTGGGGCCGGGAAACTCATTAAAGGACGAAAACCGAAACAAATATCTGAGCCTGCCGTTGGGCCTGCCGAATATGGGGATACTGGCACACCGCCCATCATCCGTACTAAGGAGGCCGAGCCTGTCGGAAACACACGGTATCAGGTTCAACCCCGGCAGCATAGGCAGGCATCCGGGCATTCCGTCAAGACAAAGGACTCCTATGTGCAGGGGCAGGCAGCGACGCAGGTCACAGAGCTTCCCCCGGAATACACCCAAGGCAAACAGGCATTCATCCGGGAACGCGGGCGGTTGTCTGCGGAAAGGGCAGCGGAGCGCCGTGGAATGGAGTGGAACCAACGGTGGCCGGTGCAAGCGACGGAGCGGCAGGTCATACAAAATGCTCCGCAGGCGGATCGACTGGGAAGAACACGCCAGTCGAAGCCTGTTGCTCCTTCTGCGGATAAACCGCCTAAAGGTACTCTGGCGGTGAAAAAGCCGCAAATCAAGGAAGTCTCTCATTCATCTAAACCAGCAGAACGGACTGCGGGACGGGCAATCAAGACCGTCGGAGACCTGAATCAAGCCCCTGCGTCCACGGTACAGACAGCCTCCCATGCCGCAGCTCAGAGTGCAAAAACCATGCAGGCGGCACAGCAGGCGTTCCGCTATCAGGAAACAGTAAAAGCGGCAGGCAGCGCGGCCGAAAAAGCAGTCCACGCTGCCGGAAAGGCCCTGCGGTCGATTCTGGCCGCAGCCAGAAGTCTGATGGCGGCGCTGATGGCCGGTGGTACGGTCACGCTGTCTCTGCTGATTTTGATTTGTTTGTTCGGTATGCTGGTGGTCTCGCCCTTCGGTATCCTATTTATTTCTGAGCCGACTGAAGAAGGAACCGTGGCACTCTCTACAGCCATCGCTCAGGTCAATATGGAATATGCTGCAAAGCTTGACGAACTGCAGGCCGGTGATTACGACGAGATCATCGTCGACGGTGCACCGCCTGACTGGAGAGAGGTGGTCGCTGTGTTTGCGGTCAGGACTGCGGGAGCGGATGACGGCGTGGATGTGGTCACGCTGGACGGTGACCGGATAGGCCGGCTGAAAGCGGTGTTCTGGGATATGACAGAGCTCTCCTCTGAGGTGGAGTCCATAGAACACAGCGACAGCGATCCGAATGACGGAGTTGATGACAGCTGGACGGAGACTATCCTGACCATCACCATCACCGCCAAAGCTGTCGATGATATGCGGACGCAGTACGCCTTTACCGCGCAGCAGAACAACACACTGGATGAACTATTGGAGAATCTGGGTCTGCTGGGTGGGCTGATCGAAAACCTCAGTGTGACGGAAGCTGACGCAAAAGCATTGTTGGCAGCGCTGCCGGAGGATCTGAGCGCCGAGCGCCGGGAAGTCCTCAAAGCCGCCTGTTCCCTCGTCGGCAAGGTCAATTACTTCTGGGGCGGCAAGTCCCTTGTGCTGGGCTGGGATTCCCGCTGGGGAACCACCATGAAGGTCACGGCGGAGGGCAGCTCCACCACCGGCACCTACCGTCCCTACGGCCTGGACTGCTCCGGCTTTGTCGATTGGGTGTTCTACAATGCCACGGACGGAGGCTATGTCATCGGCCATGGAGGCGGCGCGGCAACACAGCACATCTATTGCACCAGTATCACCTGGAATGAGGCTATTCCCGGCGATCTGGTGTTTTATGACGATGACGAACATGTGGGCATTGTCGGCGGCAGAGATGAAAACGGCGCCCTTATGATCATCCACTGCGCCAGCGGATACAACAACGTGGTCATCACCGGACAGGAGGGCTTTACCTCTATCGCCCGGCCGATCTACTACACAGAATGATGGACCGCGCCCCAACTGGGGCGCGGTTTTACTTACGAGAGAAAGGAACGAACCATGAAAACATCTTACAAGAAACTGTTGCCCGGCGTACTGGCACTTCTTTTGGCCTTTTCGCTGGTTATGCCTGCTTCTGCCGCGGAATGCGGCTTTTCGGATGTCTCCGCAGATTCCCTATGGTATGAAAGTGTGGCATATATTGCGGAGCGTGGTATTACTGTCGGGACCGGCGAGGGACGGTATTCTCCGGATACGCCCATCACGACACGCCAGTGGGCAGTCATGCTGTGCAGGGCCTACGGCAAAACCGAGGCGCTGGCCGGAAACGCCGGCGAATTTGGCGCCGCATGTCTGGCGGAAGCCTATCGCAGCGGATGGCTGTCCGCGGAAGCTATGATGCAGTCAGATACGCGGATGTGCCGGGGCGCTTTGTATCAGAGTGCCTTTGCCGCCATTGGCCTGCCGGTCTATGATTCTACGCTGTATCCCGGTGGTATGCCCATGTCTGATTATGAAAACTGCCTGCGGATCGGGGGGGAATTGGGCCTCTGCCCGGAGGGAACAAGTTCTGCTGAGATCGTCACCCGCGGTGAGACAGCAGCATTGCTCCATGCCATTTTGACACAGGAATTTCGGGTTGACGAACCGCCTATTCTTTCTGAGTTTCCCATTCAGAACAATTCGGGGATAAACATGAACGACTTTCTATTGGCACTACAGGAAGTGCCGGAGCCAATTCTTCAAGAATTTCAGGATATGGGATGGACATATACGGTGGATTTTGATTATCTTGCTGACCTAAGTGAGCGTTATGGAATGTCCTGTATTGGTGCTGCAGACTACGGAGCCAAACGAATCTATGTCTCTCAAGCTGATGCCACGCTCCATGAATTCGGACATTTTCTGGATAAAATCCTGGGATTTCCTTCGGAGCACGAAAAGCTATTCCTTAACGAGGTGGCTAGCTCGGGGTTAAGGGACTATGCAAAAACAAACAGTCATGAGTATTTTGCGGACTATTTCGCATGTTGGCTGCGATTTCACAGGGATTCAAAGCGAGCAGAAAAAATGCGTGAACTCACACCACAAACTTTTGGGTATTTCTCAGTGCTCTCGGAAGAAAACTGGCAGCACTTCTTGAAATAATTACAATGGTATCTGACATTCCGCGATATCTCTGAACAGCCGTTGACATATACATTCTGATATTTTTGTGCTGCACTTTCGTAAACATTTTTCGACATCATTCGCAGAACGTCGATGATAAAATAAATCAAATATTAAATTCAATATTTCGGGATGCCTCTCTAAAGGGGTGGCATCTAAGGTGGAATGGGGTGCGAGTCCCCGCGAACAGGTCACCGTGAAGCTCCAACCCAGGGAGATAAGTCGGACACACACCGAAAAAGGAATGATTCTGCACACGCCTGAACCCGGGGTGCAGACAGAGCAGGACGGTCTGCCTTTTCGTATGGAGCGTACTGCTGTCTGTCTGTGTCTAAAAGCGCAGATGGACTTTGCAAGAAAGAGCCTTTCGCAAAGTCTGCCACTTTGCGAAAAATCAGAGGGAATCCCGCATTATACCGCACTTAATGCCCAGGCATGACGGCTGTTTCTGACGGCGAATTCCATTTCACGCACTTTGGGCCCTGCCAGGGGAAACTAATGTGTTGACTGCGCAAATATAGTTGCGCTTCTGCTGCATGCTGGGATGCACATAGATCTGGAGTGTGGTTTTGACATTGGAATGGCCGAGGATCTCGCTCAGCGCTTTGGCGTCCGCGCCGCTGGAGATACAGCGTGTAGCAAAGGAATGACGGAGTGTGTGGAAATTCCGCTTCCGCAGGCCGTTTCGGGCCAGGAAGCTCTGAAAGCGGTACTGCAGTGTGCGCGGCTCCATTGGCTTATCACAAGATCCTGTCAGCACATAGGCATCTTCCGGTGCATCGCACCGAAGTGCTTTCAGCAGAGTATGCATTTCTGCTGTTAAAGGGATAAAACGGTCGGATGTGGAGCTCTTGGGCGTTTGCACCGCGAGTTCTGTCTTGTTTCCGGTTTTCAGCCGCAGGACCGTCCGCTGCACATGAAGTACATTCTCATCAAAGTCGATATCTGACCATTTCAGTGCACAGATCTCACCCAACCGCAGCCCGGAATTCAAACTGAGCAGGTAGGCAGCGCCGTTCAGATCCGGAGCTAAGAGGACGGCGGCGGATAATGCGGCCGTTTCCTTTTCCCCGAATGTGTCGATTATCTTCTGATGAGCTACGGGCGCGCTGATCTCAGAGAATAATTCGTTCGGAACCGCATACGTCTTTCCTGCATACCGCAAGGCGGATTTCAAGACTACTACCAGATCATTGACCGTCTTTGGCGACAGTCCGCCTTCCCCGTTCACTCTTCCAGAGCGCAGTTCCCATTCAATATATTCTCTGAGTTTCTGCACCGCCAGTCGGTCGACACGGTACGCTCCAAGGCGCGGAATGATGTGTTTCTCTACCAGAACGGAGTACCGGCCAAAGCTGGATGGTTTTACAGAAAGGCGCTTTTGAGCAAGCCAGAACTCAAAAAGTTCTTTTACCGTCAAAGGACATCGAGGCAGCTGCGGCTTTTCCTCTGCGCGCTTCTGCCGCAGCTTTTCCTTTACCTCTGCATAAGTCCGGCCATAGATAGAACCGTATTGAGCGGTCCCATCTTCTTTTCGTCCTCGAATAAAGCGTCCCTCCCAGCGCCCATCACGCCGTTTATAAATGTTCTCACCTTTCCTTGCCATGAGAGCCTCCTTTGCTGACCACATTTTCGACGGCGAATTCTTCTGGTATCACATGTAGCGAGTCTGTTCCCACCACAAAATTGGATGATCATACCAATTGCAAACCTGCATCTGAACACATTGGAACAAGTGCGTTTTGTGCCAGCCCTTTTTAAAGCAAAAAATGGAATGGATGATTGACATTTTTTTGGCTTGTGCTATACTGGAAGAGGAATAACAGGCAAAGATTCTTTCGCAAAGTGGCAGACTTTGCGAAAAAGATGCTGAATTTAGCATCTTTCGTATGGAAAATCGTCTTAAACTATGCATAAACTGAAAACTGAATATCACATCCGGCTTTTGTGGCAAATGCGCGACCCGTTCCGCATCGTGGAATGGACACGCATCCTTGTTCGGCTGAACAAGGGAATCAGGTGAGAGTCCTGAACATGTTTTGCAGCAACAACTGAGACGAAAGTTTCGGCAGACGTGCAATTCAATAGCTGTGTTTGTGGAGTGTATTCGTTTTCTGCGAAAGCAGGTCACTGGCGGTCGTAATGGCTGAGCTGGGAAGGCAACGGATATGCGATGGCGGTTTTAAAACCGCTGGGACACATGAGTCAGAAGACCTACTAAGAGCTCACCCCCGATCTTCGGGGCTGCTCTGATAAAAAATGCCTGATGAAATGTACGCACACATGCAAATGTGTGTTTTGTGTGCATGCATTTCACCCTCCGAAAGGAGCAGAAGCGGACGTATTGGATACGTCCGCTCTTTTTGCTTTCGGGGACAAAGACGGACGTATTCTATGCGTCTGTCTTTTTTTGTTAATATTGCCTTTTTCTGTGGCCCGCAAGGGGCTGAACAAGGGAAGCCGGTGAGAATCCGGCGCAGGCGCGCTGCTGTATATGCGGCGCTGCGGCACAGCCATTGCTCTTGCAGAGTGAGAAGGCGCCGCGGCGGTCATCCGCATGAGCCAGAAGACCTACAGGAAAGCATGAAATCTGCAGGACGCGGTACTCCGAACGATCTCACAAATCTGCATATGGGCGAACTGCGCCCATACAAGGAGGTCGTTCCGTGAGCGATAAACGTTTTCATGGAGATCAATGGTTCAACAAGAAAGCTGAAGGCCGGACAAAAGAAGCGCTGCGAAAGCGCAACGCGGAATTTGCACGGGAACACAGCGGCACAAGCGATGAGGAGCTGCTGGAATATGTCCGCGAGCAGGCCGGACGGCTCGGCTTCACGCCCAATGCCGGTGAGATCATCGGCGGAGAATACATCTCTTCCCGCTTCGGCGGCTGGAACAGCGTAGTGGCCCTGGCGGGGCTGCGCTCTCCCAAAAGGCAGCCGCCGATCACAAAGCGGCAGATTTATAAGGAAGAGTTCAAGCGCCAGGCCCAGATCTTCAAGAAGGAACGGGAGGCCCAAAAGGAAGCGCTCCGGGCGGAACACCGGGCAAGGAATGACGCGGCCATAGCAGAGCAGCAGGTCCGCGCAGTGCGGGATATGGCCTGGGGCGAGGAACACCGGGAGGACACAGACGGGGAGATCCTGGAGTATGTCCGCCAGTGTGCCGCCGAGAATGGCCGCACGCCCTTTGAGAAGGAAGTCCTGGGCGGCGTGTACATCCGAGAGCGGTTTGGGAGCTGGCCGGTGGTGATCCATCTTGCCGGGCTGCCTCCACGGCACGGCATGAAGCCCGTGAAGGCCACAACATTGAACGCATATCTGAAAAAGAAAAAAGCCGGGGAAGCCCCGGCAGAGAAAGAACCAACATCAGAAAGCTGACAGCGGGCCTTTGCCCGTTTCCATAAACGGCGATTCGCGCCGACAACTGAATAGCCACATCGGGAGAGAATACCGGCTGCGGGGAAGCACGCGAAGAAATGAGCGTGCCAAGGGTCGGACAACCTGGTCCACGTCGCGGCGGGCGGGAGCAGAGGAACCGGTACTGATATGTGGTGCAAGAAGAGAAAATAATGACGGCCAATGAATAAGCGCTGCGGCAATGCATGGCGTCTGTCATGCCAGATGCCGCGCGATGTTGCTTTTAGCTATACCTGTCAACCGGGCCATCTGCTGAATGGACAGGTCATTTTCCAGCAGGATATAAAAGAAGCGGATTTGTTCCGCTTTTGGCAAACGGATAAAACTGGCGGCAGAGTCCAGCCCGGTAACGGAACGTAGAATCTGCTCTGCCTCGCGGTCGGAAATGCGCTCCGGGAAAGGGTGGATATTCGGCTGCTCGGAACGAATGAACGCATCCAACTGCTCTGCGGTGATGTCCACCGGCAGTTCAGCGTAGGGGACGGTTACTTTGTCACACCCGCAGGGTGGGACTAAGGAACTGTCCCCGGAGCCTCCGGAGTTATCCCCGTATCCCCGGTACCCGCACCAGCGGTATTTTCCCGCTTCACCGCAGAGCCCGGCCTTGACCGGGTTCAATGCGATATAGCGATATACGGCAAGAAAATATGCGTCATCGTCCACCGGCTCACTGCGAAAACGGTCCTGAAAGAGATGCCCGGTGCGTTGATATTTCCAGTTGTAGTAGGAGGCAAAACGCACACCGATCCGCTTCATCAGTGTGGAGAGCCCCTCGCGCCCTTCCCGTAGAAGCAGATGCACATGGTTCCCCATCAGACAATAGAGGTAGACTTTTGCTTCAGCGTCAGCGTAGGGGACGATTACTTTGTCACACCCCGCGTAGGGGACGGTTTCTTTGTCACACCCGTAGGGTGGGACTAAGGAACTGTCCCCGAAGCCCCCAGAACCCCCGGAGCTCCCGGAACGGAGGCAGTTTCCCAGCACCTGCAAAAACTTCTCGCAGTCCTCGTCATCGTGGAAGATTGTAGAGCGGTTGATCCCGCGCAGCATCACATGGTAGATGCCGCTGTTGCTTTTTTGTCTGGCTCGTCTTGGCATAGGATATCACCTAAATTCATTGAGAAAGGGGTTTTACTATGAATAGAATCACACAAGCTGATCGAGAACACAAGGAAAAATGGGACAAAAGAACCGTCCCCAAATACCCAAATACCATGCATCACTGGGCACCAACCCCGTTTTTACGCCCGAGGGCGATTATATAGATATATAAAAGAAAGGAAAGTGTGAACTGATGAGAAAAAGAGTATTGTCTCTGCTTCTTACAATTGTCATGCTGCTCGGTATGCTGCCGGGCACGGCGCTGGCATGGACGGGAACGGAAGATTATGTAATCGTCACAGCCGAAAAGTATGACGCCGCAGGAAACGGCACATTTTTGCTGAAGCCGATGCGGATCAGCAAAGTAAGCGCCGGTGACATGGCTGAATGGATTTCGCAAGCCTATGGAAGCAGCAATGTCAAGATGGAAGAAGATGACTGGGGTCCTTGCGACATAACAGGCTATGTGGATGCAACGCAGACAGATGGCTGGTTGGACAACGGCGATCTGGGCGAATCCTCCAAATGGCTGGTATGGCTGCGGGCCACCAACCAATACGGCGAGGACAGAAGATATACTATCCCGGTTGATTATCGTAAAATTTCCGCCCTGGATATGGTGCGTCTTGTCTTTGTTGCGGATGGCGCGCAGATCGATATGGACACGGTCAAGAAGGATGATCTGCTCATCCTGACTTCCGGGATGAATGATGACCAGATTGACGCCGCAGGCGTGGCTTATCAGGGCGCTCTGGACATGCTTCTGAAGAAAAATGCCACACAGGATGAGGTCGATAAGGCGTATGCGGCGCTGGAGCGCGCGCTGCTTCCCTCGAACCCGGCAGTTGGTATCCAGGTCAGCCCGAATCCTGTGGAGGTCAGCGTTGGAAAGACGAAGGATCTCACCGCTACGCTGCTGACAGTGGAGGGCAATGAGAGCACCGACACGGTGACTTGGGAAATCGCAAACACGAGCATTGCCACAGTCAGTGCAGAGGGCACTGCAGCAGCTGTCACAGGTGTTGCCGAGGGCGAAACGACTCTGACCGTCAGAGCGAATGAGACTATTTTTGTGACCGTTCCTGTCAAGGTAGGCGATATCCCGGCTACCGGCATCACCCTGCCGGAGACGGCAAGCGTGGAGGAGATGAATACCACGCGCCTTATTCCCACGCTGACACCAGCGGACTCCACCGACACCGTGACCTGGAGCGTTGCGGATTCGACCATTGCCACTGTGGATCAGGAGGGCCTTGTCAGGGGTCTTACGGCGGGCGTGACCACAGTCACTGCTACGGCCAACGGCCACAGCGATACCTGCACCCTGACGGTCACCGCAGCTCCCTATGTGTACTTCGAGTACAGTGACGGCACCAAGAAGCTTCCGGAGGACGGCTCCTTCACTCTGACCTCTCTGGATGTGGGCAAGTTTGTTGTAGCAAACAGATCGGGCGCTGTCTGGAGTTGCAACGGTAATGTTCCTGACCCCAACCCCGAGTATCCCGACGCAGTTCGGACGCATTATTGGATCAACTCGGAAACCGGCGTGTGGACGCCCTCCGGCACCCAGCCCACCACTGCGACTGTGTCGGCAGGCGGTTTTAGCGACAGCTTCACGATCAACTATCAGACTGCCTCCGGTATCACCGAGCTGAAGACCCTTGTCAATGGTGTGGAAGCCAACATGGAGACTCCCTTCTCCATGGATGGTACCGGCAAAGCCGGCATCGTCACCCAGGGTCTGCTGAACGGCGAATGGATCACTGTGCCCCAGCAGGCGCTGAAATACACCACCAGCGATACCACATACAACATCCGCATTCTCGGCAACGAGCTGATTCTCGGCATGGAAGGCGGGGCCACCCTGACCGCCACCATGATCGGTGAGAGCGTGAGCGCCTCCTTCCAGGCACAATGCGGGAGTGTTCCCTTAACCGGCTTTACCATCGCAACGCCGGAAACCTTTACCATTACCGGCGAGAAGAACTTCATGAACGATCAGTACTATGGACTGGAGTTGTACTCGCAGAATCTGGTCATTACCTACGAACCCAGCAATACCACCCAAACGGAACTGGAATGGGAGTGCTTGACCCCCGACATTGCGTTCTATACAACAGAGCATCTCGCCGGTATCGTTCCCTTGAGATGCGGTACCGCGCAGTTCAAGGTTACCAGCAAAAGCAACTCCGAACTGACACAGACTGTTACGGTCAAATTCCTGTATCAGAACCCCCTGATAAGCGCATCGCTTGCAAAGACGGCATATACCCTTGAGGTGGGCCAGAACGAAGCTCTGAATTTCACTTTCACTCCTGAAAACGCAACCGATAAGGGCTTTACCTATTCCTACGACAAAGCAGGAATCGTAGAGGTCAAGGACGGTAAGATCTTTGCACAGGCTGTGGGTCAGGTGACTGTAACCGCAACGCCCTCTGACCAGACCATGGACTGCCAGCCTGTCACCTTCACCGTCACGGTAAACAGAGACAGCTCCACTCCTTATGAGAACGTCAAGCTTAATGTGGGTGAAAGCAAAACCTACATTGACAACACCGGCGACTATACCGGCGCTTCGCTTGAGGGTCTCAACACCGATGTAGCGACGGTCACTCTGGAGGCTGAGACGTCTGATCCCATCGTCATCGGCAACCTCGGCAATGATAGCAGCTTCAACAGCGCCACGGTTGATATTTCCAAGTGCCTGTACAATTTCAAAAAGAACGACGACGGCACCTGGACCATTACCGGCACCGATGCCAGCGGCAATACCGTTTACCTGTACCCCGGCAACGGCAAGGATGTGGCGAACGGCGACAGAACCGCCGGCTATCCCAACGCCGCTGCGGACAACTCGCAGTTGGATGGCATGACCATCACCATTTCCCAAGGTAATGATGACGGCTCCTTCTATATCTGGAGTAACGAGAACGCCTGGCAGAACGAATACGGTGGATACCTGTACTTCAACCGTATGGATTATAACTGGAATCGTTCGCAGACCATCACCAGCGATACCGATCGGTCCTACTGCTCTATGTTCCTGTACAGGGCAGCTGCGGACGACGAGACCTCCAGTGAAGCGATCCCTGGCTATGTCCGCGTCACCAGTGTTGACGCTCTGACCGACGGACAGTACCTGATCGCGGCGCCCGGCGGCGACGGAAACTGGTATGTGGCTTACCCCAGTGCCAGCACTGCCAGCCTCTACGCCCAGATCGCCCGGGTTTCCTCCAGCTCTGCGGCCAGCACGAAGATCACCATCACCGGCGTAGCCGCCGGCGAGACCTCCGTGACGGTGAACGGCGTTGCGTACGAAATCACGGTCGTCGAAGCGGATCGGACTCTGACCTCCGACTGGCCGAGCTTCCGCGGCAATGACTACAACAACGGCGTCACCTCCTATCGTACGCCCAGAAACGCCGCAGAAACGGCACAGAAATGGGTCAATCAGATCAGCACCGGCTGGTCTGATACTCCCAGCCCCATGATCCTGGTGGACGGCGATCTTGTGATCATGTCCGGCAGTACGCTTTACAAACTGAGCACCGCTACCGGCGCGAAAGTCGATTCCGCTACCATGGCCGCAGCTCCCAGCTATGCCACGACCCCGCCGCTTTTTGCGGACAACATGATCTTCTGTCAGCTGGACGGCGGCAAGGTTCAGGCCTTCAATGCAGACACGCTGGAGTCCCTGTGGGTCTATACCGATGAAAACGGCGGTCAGGCGCAGAGCCCCATCGCCTATTCCGACGGCAAGCTCTATGTGGGCTTCAACTATAACGACAATGGCACCGGTAATTGCAGCTTCGTCTGCCTGAACGCCGAAGACGGCACTCTGGTCTGGCGGGATGTGGATGGCTACGGCTACTACTGGGACGGCGCCGTTGTCGTGGGTGACTATGTCATCTATGGCACCAATGGCGGCAAGGTTGTCAGCCGGAACAAAGCGGACGGCGAGGTTGTAACCACTTTGGATGTGGGCAACAAGGTTCGCTCCTCCATCTGCTACGAAGCCGGTAAGATTTACTTCGCGGACTATGCGGCAAACCTGTGCTACGCGGATCTGAACACCGCCACCGGCGCGCTGTCTAACCTGACCAAGGTGGACTGCTCCGTTTACGGTTCCTATTCCACCAGCACGCCTGTGGTGTACAAGGGCATTGCCTACTTCGGCGTGGGCGGCTGGAGCGGCAATAAGAGCATTGTCGCTGTGGATGTCGAGACCAATGCCATCAAGTGGGCCATCGAAGAGCCTGCCTATCCGCAGTGCTCCATCTTGCTGTCCACCGCCTATGAGGCGACCGACGGCTACATCTACCTGTACGTCACCTACAACAATAACCCTGGCGGCGTCAACGTCATCAAGGCGAAGGCCGATGGCAGCGAAGCCGCCCAGGAAACCCTCTATACTCCCGCATCCGACTATCAGCAGTACTGCATCTGCAGCGTGATCGCCGACAGCGACGGCACGCTGTACTACAAGAACGACTCCGGTGCCATCTTCGCGCTGGGTAAAGCCGAGAATGCGGCAGATGTGGCGGCGGCTGCTGCAGTCATTGCCTCCATCAACGGCATCGGCACTGTCACGCTGGGTAGCGAGACCGCGATCACCGCAGCCCGCGCTGCCTACAACGCATTGACCGACGATCAAAAGGCGCTGGTCACCAACTATAGCGTGCTGGTTGCCGCTGAGGCCGCGCTGGCTCACCTGAAGAATCCCGGCACCACGCCCGACCCTGAGGATGACAAAATCACCGTTACCTTCCGTCTGATCGGCGCTGAGAAGGCGACGCAGGACGTGGATATGAAGAATTCCGACTATGTGCCAGAGTATGTTACCTGGATCAAGACCACTACCTACAAGGTCGATGAGGACGCCAAGGTCTACGATGTTTTCATGAAGGCGCTGGACAAGGCCGGCCTTGACCAAAGCGGTGCGGAAAACAACTATGTCCGTTGGATCACGGCACCGGCATCTCTGGGTGGCTACCGGCTGGGAGAGTTCACTAACGGCCAATATTCCGGCTGGATGTACACCATCAACGGCCAGCATGGCGACTATGGCTTGAAGGAGCAAGGCCTGGAAGATGGCGATGAGATTGTCTGGCATTATGTGAACGACTATCGCTATGAGATTAAGGACTGGTACGGCGGTTCCGACGGCGACGAGAGTACGTGGAACAAGTGGCTGGACGCCAAGGACGTCAATCCCGCTTCCTCCGGCAGCGGCGCCGGCGGCGCCGGAGGCGGTGCTGTGAGTGCCGCCGACCAGAATGCCGCCGACAAGGTTGCTGATCTGATCACAAACATCGGTACCGTTACCAAGGACAGCGGCAGTAAGATCGAAGCCGCCCGCAAGGCCTACGATGCCCTGACGGACGCCCAGAAGAAGCTGGTCGGCAACTACGACAAGCTGGTGGCCGCCGAGTCCGCCTATGCGCAGCTCACGCTGGGTCTGCCCTTCACCGATGTGAAGGAGAGCGACTACTACTATGAAGCGGTGAAGTGGGCCGTGGAGCAGGGCATCACCAATGGCACTACGGATACCACCTTCAGCCCCAATGCGAGCTGCACCCGTGCCCAGATGGTGACCTTCCTGTGGCGCGCCGCCGGCTCTCCCGAGCCTGCCGGCAAGGCAAGCTCTTTCACCGATGTGAATGAGGACGCCTACTACTTCAAGGCGCTGTTGTGGGCCATCGAAAACGGCATCACCAATGGCACCTCCACCACGACTTTCAGTCCGGACATGACCTGCACCCGCGGTCAGATGGCGGCCTTCCTGTACCGCAGCGCCAAGACGCCTGCTGTCAGCGGAAGCGCGTCCTTTACGGATGTGAACGATGGTGCGTATTACAGCAGCGCCGTTGTGTGGGCCGCCCAGGAGGGCATCACCAACGGCACCGGGGATGGCACTACCTTCAGCCCGGACGCCACCTGCACCCGCGGTCAGATGGTAACTTTCCTCTACCGCTATCTGGCGGATTGACGTGTTTCCCCTGTTGTTTGCGGTTTTAGACAAGCTGCAAACATGCGTTTCTCCCTTTCCGGCGGCCTCCCCCGGGGCTTTTGGCCCCCGGGGGAGGCTCCGCCGCAGCAACTGAACAGAAACAAGATTGCAAAGAGAAAACTCCGTGAGATCCGGGACGGGCCTGCCCCCGCCGTTACAGTCGGCCATCTTTGCAGAAGTACGGCGGGAGATGAAACAGCAGTCGGCTCTGCTCCCTCCACCGGGAAGCAGAGCCTGTTTTTATCTTCCGAGCCCGGCAGTTGATTCAGAAAACAGATCTTTTCAGAGCAAGGAAGAGATTTTATGAATACAGACAACATGACAAAGGACGACCTCAGCCGCGCCAGACAGGAGCTGGAACGCCGCAACGCAGTTTCCCGGGTGAATGGCTTTGAAACGGAATGGTGTGAGGCATGGGTCTGGCAGTATTATCATCCTGACGGGGTGAGGGGACGACAGATCTATCGGAGCTATTCCGACGAGGAACTGCTGGATATCCTGATCCCGGTGATGGACCAGCCGGGGCACAAGCCGCAGTTTGACCGGGTCCATCACATCTATAAGCTCTATCTGACCCGCCGCTTCCAGGACCTCAGGCGAGCTAAGGACAAAGCCAGAGCGCGGCGGAAGGCGCTGGAGCAGCAGGCAAAGTGGCCGCCGGACTGGCCGGAGGCTGTATCTTCCGAACCGGTTTACCGGCGAATCGGAGAACAGGGAAAAGAGATCACGGAGCAGGACCGGGCAGCCATAGAGAGCCTGTGTGAACAGGTCCGGCAGACAAGGCTTCCGCCGGAGTTGTCCGATCCGGTCTGCCAGCCGCTGAAAAAATACTGCGGCATCAAGAAAGCCCTGGAGATGATGAACATTCCCGCGCTGAACAAAACGGAACGCAGATTTATGCTCCGCTATTGGCAGAAAAAGCGCACGTCATAAACTCCGGTGGGCGTACCCGCAGAAAAATTGTAGGAGGAATACTCATGGCTCAAGTGAAAAAACGGGCGGTCAATCTGCTGCTGGCATGCATCATGCTATTCAGCCTTTCCGTCAGCGCCCTTGCGGTTTCGGGCAGCACGCTGTCCGGCGCTGTTACAGATACGGCGCAGTACATGTATAAGACCGTCAAAAATCCCCAGGTGGGTTCCATCGGCGGCGAGTGGGCGGTGCTGGGCCTGGCTCGCAGCGGCTATGCGGTCCCGGAGGAATACTACCAAGACTACTGTGCCACCGTGGAGAAGTATGTGGAGGCCTGCAAGGGCGTGCTCCACGAGAAAAAGTACACCGAATACTCCCGCCTGATTGTGGCCCTCTCCTCCATCGGAAAAGACGCCCGAAATGTGGCGGGCTACGACCTGACCTATGCACTGGGCGATTACGACAAGACCATCTGGCAGGGGCTCAACGGTCCCGTCTGGGCCCTCATCGCCCTGGACAGCCGCAATTATCCCATGCCTCAGAACAAGGATGCCAAGACCCAGGCCACCCGACAGATGTACATTGACCGCATTCTGGCGTGCCAGCTCCCAGACGGCGGCTGGAGCCTGTTCGGCGGAACTGCCGCCGCGTCCAGCGGAGATAATGTCTCCGACCCGGACATCACCGGCATGGCTTTACAGGCTTTGGCAAAGTATCAGGATCAGCCCGCTGTCAAACAGGCTACGGAGGAAGCTCTGGCCTGTATGTCCGAAATGCAGAATGCCAACGGCGGCTTTGGATCCTGGGGCACGGCCAACTCCGAAAGCTGCGTCCAGATGATCGTGGCCCTGTGCGAGCTGGGCATTTCTCTGGATGACCCCAGATTTGTGAAGAACGGAAACACCCTGCTGGACAACCTTATGACCTATTACCTGCCGGGGAACGGCTTCCTCCACACCGCCGATGGCTCCGGCAGCAACCAGATGGCAACAGAGCAGGGCTTCTATGGCCTGGTGGCTGCTCAACGTGCTGCCCAGGGGAAGAACAGCCTGTACCGCATGGGGGACGCCATTACCGTTTCCGCCGGGGAAGGCCTGCAGTCCGGACAGGGGCTGGCGGGCAAGCACCCCGACGTGAAGGCCCAGCCCATTACCAACCCCGGCAAGACCTTTGCGGACATCTCCGGAGTCAATGCCCACGTCAATCAGGCGGCCATAGAAGCCCTGGCCTACCGGGGCATCATCAACGGCTACGATGAGAGCCGTTTCGGCCCCGACCAGACCATGACCCGCGCCCAGTTCGCCGCCGTCGTCGTCCGGGCTCTGGGCCTGCCCCAGAAGCCCACGGACAATTTCACCGATGTGCCCTCTGATGCCTGGTGCGCTTCCGTTGTAGGCGCAGCCTACACCTATGGCATCGTCAACGGCACCACGGCCACTACCTTCAACCCCAACGGCACCATCACCCGGCAGGAGGCTGCCGTCATGGTGGCCCGGGCCGCCAGGCTCTGCGGCATGGATACGGCCATGGACAGCGCGGCTATACGGGATACACTGGCACAGTTCGGAGACTACGTGACCACCGGCGAGTGGGCACGGGAGAGCCTGGCGTTTTGCTATGACGCAGGCATTCTGGATCAGAGCGAGCTGAACATCCAGCCCAAAGCCGCCATCAAGCGCTGCGAGATCGCCCAGATGATCTTCCATCTGCTGGGCAGCGCCGATCTGCTGTGAGGAGAACTTCTATGTGGTGGAAACAGAACAAATGGAAAGTCATCGTCCCCGTGCTGATCGCAGCCGTTCTGGCGGCGGCCTTCTGGTACGGCGGCGGAGCACCCGGCATGCAGGGCTGGGAGGTCGGCAAGAACGACACATCCCTGTCTGCTCCCACAGAGCCGGTACAGTCTGTGACGGACAGCACGCCCGGTCCGTCCGAACTGGATGAGACCCTGAGACCGGACGTTACCCCCGAACCAGTGGATACAGAGCCGTCAGAACCTGCCTCGGAGCCTACCCCTGAAACGGGGATTGATAGCCGCCCCGGTGGTCTGGAAGGTGACATGAGCGTCCAGGAGAAACTGGAGGCCGCTGAGAAGATTGCGGGCGGCAATTCTCCCGGAGTGGAAAGCGGCGACCAGGGTTACTCTGAACAGCAGGGCATGGTCATCGACCCGGCCACCGGCAAGGACAAATATCTCACCGATCCTGTCCCGGAGGGCAAGCCCATTCCCGTGGAGCCCCAGGACGTGACCATCTCCGATGTGGCGCACACCTGCACCATCTCCATCTCCTGCGCCACCATTCTGGACAACATCGACTGGCTTGATCCGGAGAAGGTGGATCTGGTACCTGCTGACGGATGGATATTGCCTCCGACTGCGGTTACTTTCTACGAGGGAGAGAGCGTGTTCAATGTGCTTCAACGCACCTGCAAACAGCAGGGCATCCATATGGAATTTGAGAATACCCCTATGTACAACTCGGCCTATATCGAGGGCATCCACAACCTGTATGAATTTGACTGTGGGGAGTTGTCCGGCTGGATGTACAAGGTCAACGAGTGGTTCCCCAACTACGGCTGCAGCCGCTACCAGCTCAAAGACGGTGACGTGGTCTGCTGGGTCTACACCTGTGATCTGGGCATCGACGTGGGCGGCTATTATGCCACGAACTGACATTAAATCTTCCCTTCGGGAGTTGAAACCATGAAAAACAGAGATACCTTTTCCAGCTGCCATCCCTTGGTCAATTTCCTGTACTTCGGTTTGGTGCTGGTGTTTTCCATGTTCTTCATGCACCCGGCGAGCCTGCTGATCTCCCTGGCCTGCGCCATTGCCTATAACGTCTATCTGAACGGGCGGAAGGCGGTACGCTTTCAGCTTTTATACATGCTGCCCATGATGGCGATGGCGGCGCTGGTGAACCCCGCCTTCAACCACGAGGGAGCCACACTGTTATGCTATCTGCCCACGGGCAACCCCCTGACGCTGGAGAGCATCCTCTACGGCGCGGCCGCCGCCATGATGCTGGCCGCTGTCATCACCTGGTTTTCCTGCTACAATGCGGTCATGACCTCGGACAAGTTCGTATACCTGTTCGGGCGGGTCATCCCGGCTTTGAGTCTGGTGCTCTCCATGACGCTGCGCTTTGTGCCCAAATTCAAGGCCCAGTTCCGGGTGGTCAGCGAGGCCCAGCGCTGCGTGGGGCGGGACACGTCCACGGGCAGCGTGCTGCAGCGGCTGAAAAATGCCATCACCATCCTGTCCATTATGGTGACCTGGAGCCTGGAGAACGCCATTGAGACGGCGGACAGCATGAAGAGCCGGGGCTACGGCCTTCCGGGCCGCACGGCCTTCTCCATTTACCGCTTCGATGACCGGGATCGGGCGGTGCTGTTGTGGCTGGGCTTCTGCGGCTTTTATATCTTCGCCGGGTGGATGGCGGGCGGCCTGTATTGGCGGTATTATCCAACCGTCAAAAGCGCCCCGGTCACACCCTTTACCGTCAGTTTTCAGCTGGTGTATCTGGCCCTGTGCCTGACGCCGGTGATCCTGGACCGGCATGAGGACCGCACCTGGCGGAGTTTAGAGAAGGAGAAACGAACCTGTGCATGAACTTAGTTATACAGTGGAGCGTCTGGAGGTCTCCGTGCCAGTGGAGGAATATACAGCGGCTTGTGTGGACGTTCCGAAATTTCTTGCCTATTGTAAGGATTGTCCTAATTACAATACCCGTTGGTCATGCCCTCCCTTTGATTTTGATCCTCTGGAAATTTGGAGCAGATACGATACCCTGCGACTAATCGCCTGTGTGCTGTCTTTTGCCCCTGGACAGGATGCGCAGTCAGCTGTGCAGGCGCTGAAAGAGGTCAAGAAGGACCTGGTGGAGGAATTGCTGGCATTGGAGCAGTCCGTTCCCGGTTCTTTCGCCTTATCTGCCGGAACATGCGAATATTGCGAGCGGTGTGGGAAAGCAGACGGTATGCCCTGCCGGGCGCCGGAGCGTCTGCGCTACTCCATTGAGGCTCTGGGGGGCGATGTGGGAAAGACCATGGAGAAATATCTGCAAAAGCCGATCCGGTGGATCCGGAACGGCACTGTGCCGGAATATCTGACGCTGGTGGGCGGGCTTCTGATGAACCCAAAAGATAATGGTTCCGGTTTGACATCCAAGGGATAGGGAGAAAGTACATTTTGAATAGTTTTGAGATACGAGACCTGAGTTTTTCCTATCCAGAGCAGGAAAAAAAGGCAATAGATAACTTAACACTGTCCGTTCAACAGGGCGAGTTTATCGTGCTCTGCGGCCCCTCCGGCTGCGGCAAGAGCACGCTGCTCCGCCAACTGAAAACCGTGCTGGCGCCTCATGGACGGAGAACCGGTGAAATTCTTTTTGAAGGTACGCCGCTGGACGAACTGGATCAGCGGACACAGAGCCAGAAGATCGGCTTTGTGCAGCAAAGCCCGGAAAACCAGATCGTTACGGATAAGGTCTGGCATGAACTGGCTTTTGGCTTGGAAAGCCTCGGCTGCGATACCCCCACCATCCGCCGCAGGGTGGCGGAGATGGCCTCCTTCTTCGGCATCCAGACCTGGTTCTATAAAAGTGTTACCGAGCTCTCCGGCGGACAGAAGCAGCTGCTGAATCTGGCTTCCGTCATGGTGATGCAGCCCTCGGTCCTGATTCTGGACGAGCCCACCAGCCAGCTGGACCCCATCGCGGCCAGCGATTTTCTGGCCACGCTGGGCAAGATCAACCGGGAGCTGGGCACCACCATCCTTCTGACGGAGCACCGTCTGGAGGAGGCTTTCCCTCTGGCCACGACGGTGGCGGTCATGGACAAGGGCAGGCTCCTCTGCACCGGCACGCCTTATGAGGTGGGTACGGCTTTGAAGAACGCCGGACACGCCATGTTCCTGGCCATGCCCACCGCCATGCGGGTCTGGGCGGCGGTGGAGAACGACGCGGCCTGCCCCATTACAGTCCGGGAGGGCCGGGACTGGCTGACGGTCTTTGCGGCGACCCATCCTTTACAGGAACTGCCCGCCGAAGCCCAGTATGCCTACCCCAACGAGACCGCCATTCAGGCGGAAGAGCTGTGGTTCAAGTACGAAAAGGACCTGCCCGACGTGGTGAAGGGCCTGTCCCTGACGGTGAAAAAAGGCGAGTTTATGGCACTGCTGGGGGGCAACGGAACCGGCAAGACCACCAGTTTGAAGCTGTTGGCTGGGCTTCTGAAGCCTTACCGGGGGGCGGTCCATATGAACGGCAGCGTGGGGGTCCTGCCCCAGAATCCCCAGGCGCTGTTTGTGAAAAAGACGGTCCGGGAGGACCTGTTTGAGATCTTGAAGGGACGGCAGATGAGCCATCCGGACAAGGATGCCGCCGTGGCCCGGATCGTGCGGCTCTGCCGTCTGGAGGAGCTGCTGGACCGCCACCCCTATGACCTGTCCGGTGGCGAGCAGCAGCGGGCGGCCCTGGCCAAGGTGCTGCTGCTGGACCCGGATATTCTGCTGATGGACGAGCCTACCAAGGGCCTGGACGCAGAGTTCAAGCAGGTGTTCGCGGAGATCATACAGGTGCTGCTGCGCCGGGGCGTCACCATCCTCATGATCAGCCACGACATTGAATTCTGCGCCCGCTATGCCCACCGCTGCGCGCTGTTTTTCGACGGCGGCATCGTCACCGAAGGGACACCCCGGATCTTTTTCTCCGGCAACAGCTTCTACACCACCTCCGCCAACCGTATGGCCCGCAGTCTGCTGCCGGAGGCGGTGACGGCGGAGGATATGATTGCCGCCTGCGGCGGGGCAATGCCCCCGGCGCCAGAGCTGCCAGAGGATGACTTCACGCTGCCCCAGCCCAGGGAAGACACGGCGGACTGGAGGCCCAAACCCCTGCCCTGGTGGCGGAAGCTTCTGGCGGCGGTGTCCGGCGCGGCTGTCATCTTCCTGCTCATACAAGCTTTGGGCATTACAGACCTGACCGCGCTGATCGGGCAGGAGGGTATAACAGCCATAGCGGGCAGCCAGCTTCAGATGTACGGCATCATGCTTCTGTGTATGTTCGTTTTTGCCTTCTCCATCTCCCGCCGCAGCCACCGGCCGAATTATCTGGTGCAGACACCCAGAGAGAAGCGGAAGCTGACAAAACGAACCCTGGCAGCCACGATCCTCATCCTGCTGCTGATTCCTCTGACCCTGTTCATCGGCGAGACGTATCTTGCAGGGAAGAAGTACTATTTCATCTCTCTGCTCATTCTGCTGGAGTGCATGATTCCCTTCTTCCTGATTTTCGAGAGCCGCAAGCCCCAGGCCCGGGAGCTGGTCATCATCGCGGTGCTGTGCGCCATCGGCGTGGCGGGCCGGGCAGCCTTCTTCATGCTGCCCCAGTTCAAGCCCGTCATGGCCCTGACCATCATCGCGGGCGTGGCCTTTGGCGGTGAGACGGGCTTTCTGGTGGGAGCCATGACCATGCTGGCCTCCAACGTGCTGTTCTCCCAGGGGTCGTGGACGCCGTGGCAGATGTTCTGCATGGGCATCATCGGCTTTTTGGCGGGGGTCCTGTTCCGCAAGGGCTGGCTCCGCCGCAGCCGGCTGTCCCTGTGTATCTTCGGCGCCCTGGCCGCCATCCTCATCTACGGCGGCATCATGAACCCGGCCTCCGCCCTCATGTGGACCACGGAGCTGAACTGGAAGATCCTGATGACCTACTATATCTCCGGCTTCCCCATGGACTGCATTCACGCCGCGGCCACCTGGATCTTCCTCTGGTTCGCCGCTGAGCCTATGCTGGAAAAGCTGGACCGCATCAAGGTCAAGTACGGCCTGGTGGAATGAGCCGCAGAGAAGGATTCGCTTGTGGCTATGATTTCTATTAAGGACACAGATGAGGCGCATCATGTCATTTGCACAGATATCCAATATGGTGCATCTACATTGAACTGCCACCCTTGCAACTTGCTCAGGAGAACAGAATAAAATGTATATGTTCAAGAGACGATTTTATGAAAAACAAAGCACAAGTCAGATTGCAGCTCCTGCAGAAATATCTGCTGGAATATACAGATGAACAGCACGCTGCGTCAGTTTCAGATATTTTATCCTTTTGGGCAGAGAATGGCATCCAAGCCAGCCGCAAGAGTGTCTATGCAGATATTGAGCTATTACAGGATAGTGGCATGGATGTCATCTGCATCAGAAGCACTCAAAACCGATACTTTGTAGGGAATCGGCTGTTTGAATTGCCCGAGCTGAAGTTGCTGGTAGATGCGGTGGAATCATCGCATTTTATCACTGAGAAAAAGAGTAATGTTCTGATTGAGAAGCTCGGTCACTTGGTCAGTACAAGACAGGCTGAGCAGTTGAATCGTCATATCTATATGGATGGCATGGCCAAGCCAACTAACGAAGCGATTTACTACATAATTGATGCGCTCCAAACCGCTATCCAAGAAAAATATCCGATTTCGTTCCAATATTATGAATATACACAGGGCAAAGAGAAGATCCTGAAACACGACGGATATCGCTATGTGTTCAGCCCGTATGTCCTGATTTGGAATCGGGATTATTACTATGTAGTCGGTTGGTCTGAGCGCCATGGGAAGCTGGCACAATTCCGAGTTGATCGCATTACTGGAATTGAGAAAGCGGAGACCGAGTATTTAGAAGATGCTGCATTTGATCCGGCAGTCTATGTCAGGGAAGTTTTTGGAATGTACAACGACGATTCTGCAGAAGTGACATTATTGTGTAAAAACGAGACCATGCGAAGCGTGATAGATCGATTTGGTGAGACTGTCAATACAATCCCTGTTGACACAAAACACTTTCGGGCCATTGTAAACGTTGCTCCGACTCCTCCGTTTTTCGCTTGGATATTTACTTTTGGAGGTGCCATTCGAATCGAAAAGCCTGCAGCGATACAAGAGAAGATGCGAGAAATGGCCGCATGGCTATGCGAATAGGGAAAAGACAAGGTCGCCAAATTGGCGACCTTGTCTCATGCTCATGAACGATTTTGTTTACTTACCCTTGTGGTGCGTCCCCATTACTGGCGTCCCGGTTTTTTATGTGCTGGCAAGGGATTTTACTTGCAAAGCGTCAAAATGAAGTCTATAATGGTCTTATAACGGATAAAACAAGGTAAGGAGTGTATAGGAACCGGACGGATCTGCTTGGAGGTGGGATCGTGTTTCAGGTAGGGGACAAAATCGTTCACCCGATGCACGGCGCTGGTGTTGTAGACAGCATCGTGCAGAAGAAAATCAACGGTGTCGTACGGGAGTACTACATCCTGAAGCTGCCCGTGGGCGGGATGCTGGTGATGATCCCCACGGCCAACAGCGAGGAGATCGGTGTGCGCCCGGTGGTCAACGGGGAGGAGGCGGACCGCGTCATTGCCGCCATTCCCGGCATCGAGGTGGATATGACCCCCAACTGGAACCGCCGTTACCGGGAAAATATGCTCCGGCTGAAAAGCGGGGACCTGCTGGAGGTGGCCCGGGTGGTGAAGGGACTGACCCACCGGGACGAGGAGCGGGGGCTCTCCACCGGAGAGCGCAAGATGCTCCACTCCGCCAAACAGATCCTGATCTCAGAGATCGTGCTCTCCCAGAACGCCAGCTACGAGGACGTGGAAAAGCGCATCAATACCGCTATGGCGTAATAGGAATACAACGGCGGGACGGTAAGCCGCCCCGCCCATATCAGGCAAAGAAAAGGGGCCGGCAGGCTCCTTTTTTGCAGAAGGAGGAACCAATATGGCAGGCATATTTTCCCGGCTGTTTCATCGGGAGGGGCCGGAATCCCTCCGCTGCGGCGCGGTGGTGCCTGCGGCGGGCAGCTCCACCCGGATGGGGCAGGACAAGGTGCTGCTCCCCCTGGACGGGGTGCCGGTGATCCTCCGTACCCTGCGGGCCCTGGACAACTGCCCCCTCATTGACGAGATCGTGGTGGTCACCCGGGAGGATCTGATTGTGCCCATCAGCGGCTTGTGCCGGGATGCCGCCCTGTCCAAGGTGCGGAAGGTGGTACGGGGCGGGGAGACCCGCACCCAGTCGGTGCTGGCCGGGGTGGAGGAGCTGAGCCGTAAGATCGAGCTGGCCGCCATCCACGACGGCGCCCGGCCTCTGGTGAGCCAGCGGGTGCTGGAGGAAGTGATCCGACGGGCCCACCAGTGCGGCGCCGCCGCCCCCGCTGTGCCGGTAAAGGATACGGTAAAGGTGGCCCGGGACGGCCTGGTGGAGTCCACCCCTGACCGGTCGGCCCTCTACGCCGTCCAGACTCCCCAGGTGTTCCAACGGGATCTGATCCGGGGCGCCCTTACCAAGGCACTGGAAGCGGAGGCCGCTCTCACCGACGACTGCTCCGCCGTGGAGCGGCTGGGCATCGGGGTGGCTCTGACCCAGGGCGATTACTGTAACCTGAAACTGACCACGCCGGAGGATGTGGCCATGGCTGAGGCTCTGTTGGCCTGGAGGGAGGACGTATGAGAATCGGACACGGATATGACGTACATAAGCTGGTGGAGGGCCGGAAGCTGATTTTGGGGGGCGTGGACATCCCCTGGGAGAAGGGGCTGCTGGGCCACTCCGACGCCGACGTACTGACCCACGCCATTATGGACGCCCTGCTGGGGGCGGCGGCCCTGGGGGACATCGGCAAGCTGTTCCCCGATAATGACCCGGCTTACGCCGGAGCGGACAGCCTGGTGCTGCTGGAGCGGGTGGGAGAGCGTCTCACCCAGGCCGGGTACCGGGTGGGCAATATCGACGCCACCATCCTGGCTCAAAAGCCCAAGCTGGCTCCCCATATCCCTCAGATGCGAGCCAATCTGGCGGCACGGCTGGGACTGGACGTGGATCAGGTCAGCGTGAAGGCCACCACCGAGGAGGGCCTGGGCTTTACCGGGACCGGGGAGGGCATGGCCGCTCATGCCGTCTGCCTGCTGGAAAGGCTCTGAGTGCGGGCGACCATAAAGGTCGCCCCTACGACGGATGTTCACACGCACGTTCCGCTCCTCTTGCACATATGCTGGTGCGAGAGGAGCGTTTTTTATGGTCTATTATCTCATTGTCTGCCGCTCCCTGACCTATGCCCAGCGGACAGCCGCCGCGCTGGAGCGGGCGGGGATCACGGCGCGGATCCTTCGATCCCCCAAACTCATCGACCGGGAAGGGTGCAGCCACTCGGTGAAGGTGGCCGAGCGCAGCCTCACCGCCGCGCTGGTGATCCTCAACCGGGCGGGCCTCACACCCAAGCGGATCTTCCTCCAGGCGGAGGATGGCGGCTACCGGGAGGTGGGGCTGTGATCTATCTGGACAGCGCCGCCACCACCCTGCAAAAGCCACCCACCGTGGCCCGGGCGGCGGCCTGGGCGGTGGGAAATCTGGCCAGCCCCGGCCGGGGCGGCCACCTGCCCGCTCGCCGGGCGGCGGAAACTGCCTTTGCCTGCCGTCAGGCGGCGGCGGAGCTCTTCGGCATGGAGAGCCCTGAACAGGTGGTATTTACCTCCAACGCCACCCACGGACTCAACATCGCCATCCGCTCCCTGGTGAAGCCGGGGGACCGGGTGCTCATTTCCCCATGGGAGCACAATGCCGTCACCCGCCCGCTCCACGCCCTGGGGGCGGAGATCCTGATAGCCCGCGCCCCGCTGTTTGACCGGCAGGGACTGCTGGATGCCTTTGAGGCCGGTCTGGAGGCCGACCCGGCGGCGGTGGTGTGTACCCATGTCTCCAATGTGTTCGGTTTTATCCTGCCTATGGAGGAGATATCTGCCCTGTGCCGCCGCCGGAGGATTCCCCTCATCGTGGACGCTTCCCAATCCGCCGGCTGTGTGCCGGTGCGGCAGGAGAAGCTGGGGGCGGCCTTCATCGCCATGCCCGGCCACAAGGGGCTGTACGGCCCCCAGGGGACCGGGCTGCTCCTCTGCGCCGGGGAGGCGGTTCCTCTGATCCATGGGGGTACCGGCAGCGCCTCGGCCCTCCAGACCATGCCTGACTATCTGCCTGACCGGCTGGAGGCGGGGACCCACAACCTGCCCGGCATTGCCGGACTGCTGGCGGGGCTGCGCTATGTGACCGCCCGTACCCCGGAGGCCATCGGCAAACGGGAGGGGGCTCTCATCCGCCGGGCGGCCCAGGGGCTTGCCCGGCTGCCCCGGGTGATCGTTTTTCAGGCCCGGGACCCGGCCTGCCAGAGCGGGGTGCTCTCCTTCCAGGTGGCAGGTCTGGACTGCGAGGCGGTGGGGGAGGCCCTGAGCCGACGGGGCATCGCGGTGCGGGCGGGGCTCCACTGCGCCCCCCTGGCCCACGAAAACGCCGGCACTTTGGAGGCGGGTACCGTCCGGGCCAGCGTCTCTGACTTCAACACGGCGGCGGAGGTGGACCGGTTTGTGTGGGAACTCTCCCGGCTGGTCCAGTCATCCCGCTGAGCGAAATGCCCTCCAAGGCCCTGGGCCCGGAGGGTTTTTTGCTGCCCGAAGGGCGTCGGACCCCGTCAGATGCGGGGGAAGGATGAACGGAATTCACAGAAAATTGATCTTGCTTACCCTTGTCAATCACAGGGGAATACAGTATAATAAATTGGTTAAAGTAGGTCGGTCCGACAGGCCCGGCCGGGGAGCAATGACCGGCGCCGCCGGAGAGCGGGAGACGTGGGAGTATGGAAGGCATTTTATATCTGCTGCAGCAGCTCAAAGGGATGGTGACCCCCATCGGGATCTTCGATATCATTGATATCCTGATCATGGCGTTTATCATCTACAAGCTTATCATGCTCATCCGCCGCACCAGCTCCGGGGCGGTGGCCAAGGGTGTATTGGTGTTCATTGTGGCCCTGTGGATCTCCAGTATGATGCAGCTCAACACCGTCAGCTTTTTGCTGGGCAAGCTGGTGGAGTGGGGCGGCGTGGCACTGGTGGTCATCTTCCAGCCGGAGATCCGCCGCTTCCTGGAGCAGATGGGCCGCACCAGCATCGGCAAGGTCTTTACCCATGTCGAGGAGCGCAATGAGCTGGATGGGGCCATCACCCAGACCGTGGAGGCCTACGCGGCTCTGTCCAAGTCCAAGACCGGCGCGCTGATGGTATTTGAGCGGAAGAATATGCTGGAGGACGCCATCAAGACGGGTACCGCTCTGGACTGCTCGGTGAGCGCCGAGCTGCTGAAGAATATTTTCTGGAACAAAGCCCCCCTCCATGATGGCGCCGTCATCGTCCGGGGCGGCCGGATCGTGGGCGCGGGCTGTATGCTCCCCATGTCGGGCAATGTGAACCTGTCCCGGGAGCTGGGTATGCGCCACCGGGCGGGCATCGGCGCCAGCGAGCACACCGACGCGGTGGTGGCCATCGTGTCGGAGGAGACCGGCTCTATCTCAGTGGCGGTGGGCGGAATGCTCAAGCGGCATCTGGCCCCCGAGACCCTGGAGCGGCTGCTCCGCAATGAGCTTATGCCCGAGCAGGAACAGACCGAAGCGCCCTCCAAGTTCAAATTCAAGACACTGTTCCGGGGCGGAAAGGGGGAGAAGCAGAATGGTGAGAAAGATCACTGATTCCAAGTGGTTTTATATTCTGGTCTCCCTGCTGCTGGCCTTTGCCCTTTGGATCTATGTGGGTAAGGAGGCCAACCCCATTACCACCGGTACCGTCCGCAGCGTTCAGGTAGTGTTCAGCGGCCTGGACGTACTGGAGGAGCGGGGCCTGATGATCTCCCAGGGAGCGGAGCAGACGGTGAGCCTCAACATCCAGGCCCGCCGGGAGGTATTCAACCGCCTGTCCCAGGGAGATGTGACGGTGAACGTCGATGTGTCCTCCATCACCGAGCCGGGGGAGCAGTCCATCCCCATCACCACCCGCATCATCAGTTATCCCCGGTCGGTTACCTCCACCGACGCCATTGATCTGCGGTACACCAGCCCGGCTACAGTGGATTTCACTGTGTCCCGATGGACGGAAAAGAATGTACCGGTGCAGGCGGTCTTTGAGGGCAGCGTGGCCGAGGGCTATCAGCGTGGCGAGTTCTCCATCACCCCGGAGACCATTACCATCAGCGGCCAGGAGGAGCTGGTCAACGAGGTGCAGTATGCTCAGGTAGTTGTGTCCCAGCAGGACCTGACCAGCACCTACAGTGAGCAATGTCAGGTGACCCTCATTGATCCCAACGGCAATCCTGTGACAGGTGTCAATATCAAGGCTGAACCCCAGACGGTTCTGGTGACCCTGCCGGTGGAGATTCTCAAGGAGGTGCCCCTCACCGTCAACCTCATCGAGGGCGGCGGCGCCACGGCGGCCGACGCCAAGGTGACCTTCAGCCCCACCGACACCATCATGGTGTCCGGCGATCAGGCCGACGTGGAGGGCCTGAAGGAGATCTCACTGGGCGATATCAAGCTGGCCGACGTGTACGGTACCAATACCTTTACCAAGGAGATCGAGCTCTCTCCCGAGCTGACCAATGTCAGCGGCATTACCGAAGTCACTGTGACAGTCAGTATCCAGGGTCTGGCCACCCGTACCATGAAGGTGGACAATATCGAGATCATCAACAAACCTGTGGGTTATCAGGCGGAGGCCATTACCAAGTCGTGCAGCGTCCTCATCCGGGGGCCGGAGGAGGAGGTCAACCGAATCACCGAGTCCCAGCTGCGCATCGTGGCCGACCTGTCCAACACAGATCTCTCCACCGGCAGCCGCACGGTTCCTGTCAAGGTCTACCTGGACGGCAGCAGCAGCGTGGGCGTGGTGGGTGAATACGCCATTTCCGTGTCCCTGACGTAGATTTCTGTCATAGAACAAAGAGAAAATTCAAGGTGATCCCATGATTCAAACTGCAAAAGTAACCAAAGTATTTCCCGACGGCCGGGCGGAGGTGGCGGTAAAGCGTCAGTCCGCCTGCGGCCACGACTGCTCCAAGTGCGGCGGCGGGTGCAGTGAGCTGATGGTCAGCTCCACCGTGGCCGTCATGGCGGCCAACCCGGTGCGGGCCATGCCCGGGGACATGGTGCGGGTGGAGTCCTCCACCGGCGGCATCCTGAAGGCGGCGCTGGTGGTCTACCTGGTGCCCTTTGTCCTGTTTTTCCTGGGCTACTTCGTCTGCGCCGCTCTTCAGCTCAGCGGCGGTATCAGCGCTGCGGCGGGCGGCATCGGCTTTGCCGTGGGCGTGCTGCTGGCGGTGCTGCTGGACCGGCAGGTGCGCCGCAGTCGCTCCATCACCTTCTGCATCACCGCCATCAATCCCGCTGACTGATGTTTGGCTATGTGCGTCCCTGGCGGGACGAACTGAAGGTACGCCAGAACCGGGATTATGAGGCTCTCTACTGCGGGGTGTGCCACGCTTTGGGCAAACGCCACGGCTTCATGGCCCGGATGTTTCTCAACTACGACTTTACCTTCCTTGCCATGCTGCTGGACGGCGCAAAGCCGGAGCCTGCCTCCAAACGGTGCCCCGCCCGGCTGTGGTGCAGGAAGAAAAACTGCGTCCTCTCCACTGGAGTGGACGCGGCTGCTGACGCCGGTACCATCCTCAGCTACTGGAAGCTGCGGGACACGGTGGATGACAGCGGATTCTGGAAGGGGCTGCCCGCCCGGCTGCTCTCCCGGCTGCTCCGCCGGGGCTACCGGAAGGCTGCCGCCGCCCGGCCCGACTTTGACGGTACGGTGCGTCGATGTCTGGGGGAGCTGCAGGAACTGGAGGGAGAGAAGTGCCCCTCCATCGACCGGACGGCGGATACCTTTGCCCGGCTGCTCACCGCCGCCGCGCCCCCCTCGGGGGACCGGGCGCGGGACCGGGCCATGGAACAGCTGCTCTACCACATCGGGCGGTGGATCTATCTGGTGGACGCCTGGGACGATCTGGAGGAGGACAAGCGCACCGGCGCCTACAATCCCATCCTCATTCGCTTTGACGGCAGGCCGGAGGAGGGACGGGAGACCATGCGCACCACCCTGCGCCACTCCCTCAATCTGGCCCGGTCGGCCATGGCCCTGCTGGAGCTGGGCCACTGGCAGGAGACGGTGGAGAACATTCTCTATCTGGGCCTGCCCGCCGTGGAAGAACTGGTTTTTACCGGCCGATGGAAGGCCGCCAATCATACAGACAGGAGAAAACATACATGAGCGATCCTTACAGCGTATTGGGTGTAAAGCCCGACGCCAGCGACGACGAGATCAAGCGGGCGTACCGGGAACTGGCCCGAAAGTACCATCCCGACAACTATCAGAACAATCCTCTGGCCGATCTGGCGGAGGAGAAGATGAAGGAGATCAACGAGGCCTACGACGCCATCACCAGGATGCGCTCCGGCGGCGGCCACCAGGGCGGAAGCTACCAGGGGGGTTATCAGCAGTCCTACGGCTCCTCCTCCCAGGGGTCCAGCCTGTACAATCAGGTCCGCCAGGCCATCAACATGGGGGATCTGAGCCGGGCCGAGCAGCTGCTCCGCTCCGCCCCCAACCAGGACGCCGAGTGGCACTTCCTCACCGGCTCTCTGGCCTACCGGAAGGGCTGGCTGGACGAGGCCACCCAGCACATCCAGATGGCCTGCAACATGGCCCCGTCCAACGCGGAGTACCGTCAGGCCCTGATGATGATGCGTCAGGGCGGTCAGGCCTACCGGCCCTACGGCTACGGCGACGGTCCCGACGCCTGCGATATGTGTACCGCCTGTATGTGTCTCAACTGCCTGTGCGGCGGCTGCGGGAACTAAACCATGGCAGGGCGTGGTTCTTACCGCGGCGGCGCGGGCCGGACGGCACTGGTGGGTCTGCTCACTGGCCTGTCCCTCATCTCACTCTACCTGGCCTTCCTGGCGCCCAGCGGCAAGCTGGCGCTGGTAGCGGTGGCGGGGCTGTTTCCGGCGGGGGCGGTGGTGTCCGCCAGCCTGGCCGCCGGGTTCTTCTGCTACGGCGCCACCGGCATCCTGGGGCTGCTCCTCATCCCCAGCAAGAGCGTGGGACTGCTCTATCTGATCTTTTTCGGACTGTGGCCCATGGTGAAAAGCCTGCTGGAGCGGCTGCCCAGCCGGGTGCTGGAGTGGGTGGGCAAGCTGGCCTGCTGCAACATCGCCCTGGCGGTGCTGTGGTTCGGGCTGAAGGCTCTCTTTCTGCCCTTTCTGCCTGCCGCCCTCAGCCAGAGCTGGATGATCTTTGCCGCCGGCAACATCGGCTTTGTCATTTATGACATGGGCTTTTCCAAGCTCATTGCCTTCTATGTGGCCCGGGTGGACAGGGGCTTGCGGAAGAATCGGTAGTCTGATATAATTATGCGTAATGAACAAAACTGGAAGTCTTGAAAGCCAAAGCTTTCAGGACCAAATGGCTTTGTTCAGGTGCAAGGTTTTTGGTCGAAGTTGTCCAAAAAACCTTGCGCCTTCCATTGGTGCGTCTCAACGCACCAATGGAAATACGCATTATAATAAATAAGATTAAATACTTTCATACGAACAGGGGGAACCCCATTTGGTCAAGAGTATGACCGGCTACGGCCGGGGAGAGGCCAACCTCAGCGGCCGTCCCATCACGGTGGAGCTGCGCTCGGTGAACAACCGCTATCTGGACTGCACCGTCAAGCTGCCCCGCATCTATGTGTTTGCCGAGGACGCGGTGAAGAGCCGGGTGCAGAGCCGGATCTCCCGGGGCAAGGTGGACGTGTACATCACCATCGGCCCCTCCGCCAATGGCGACGTGGCCATTTCGGTGAACAAGCCGGTGGCCGACGGCTATTACGCCGCCCTGAAGGATCTGCGGGATACCTACGGTCTGCGGGACGATATCTCTGTATCGCTGCTCTCCCGGTTCCAGGACGTGTTCCTGGTGGAAAAGACCCAGGAGGACCTGGAGGCCCTGTCTGCCGATATCTGCGCGGTGCTGGACCTGGCTCTGGACGACTTTGACGCCATGCGTACCCGGGAAGGGGAGAAGCTGTGCCAGGACGTCCGGTCCCGGGCGGCCACCATCGAGGGCCTGGTATCCAAGGTGGAGAAGCGTTCTCCCGGCATCGTGGCCGACTACCGGGCCAAGCTGGCGGCCCGGATGAACGAGGTGCTCCAGAACACCCAGATCGACGAGAGCCGCATCCTCACCGAGGCGGCCATCTATGCCGACAAGGTGGCGGTGGACGAGGAGACCGTCCGCCTGCGCAGCCATCTGTCCCAGCTGGACCATATGCTGGGCCAGGGCGGCGCCATCGGCCGTAAGCTGGACTTTTTGATCCAGGAGTTCAACCGGGAGGCCAACACCATCGGTTCCAAATGCAGCGATATTGAGACCGCCGGCTATGTGGTGGATATCAAGGCAGAGATCGAGAAGATCCGGGAACAGATCCAGAACATCGAGTAAGGAGCGGCCCCATGAAACTGATCAACATCGGCTTTGGCAACATGGTATCGGCGGGGCGGCTCATCGCCATCGTCAGTCCGGAATCCGCCCCCATCAAGCGTATGGTACAGGAGGCCCGGGATAAGGGCAACCTGATCGACGCCACTTATGGACGGCGTACCCGGGCGGTGCTCATCATGGACAGCGACCACATCGTGCTCTCGGCCCTCCAGCCGGAGACGGTGGCAGGCCGACTGGGCGGAAAAGAGACAGAAGCCGCAGAGGAGGAAGAAGCGCCTTGATGGGAAAGAAAAAGGAACGGGGCACGCTCATCGTGCTCTCCGGCCCCTCGGGGGTGGGAAAGAGCACCGTGATCGCCGAGCTGCTCAGCGAACGCAAAGACATCCATTTTTCCGTGTCCTTCACCACCCGGCAGCCCCGGGTGGGCGAGGAGGACGGAGTCAACTACAACTTCGTCGCCCGCGAGGAATTTGAGCGGATGATCGCCAACGACGAACTGTTGGAATACGCCGAATATGTCCATAATTACTACGGCACCTCCCTGCGGGTGATCCGGGAGAAGCTGGACGCCGGTATCGACGTGCTGCTGGACATCGAGGTACAGGGTGCCGCCAAGGTGCGCTCCAAGTGCCCCGACGCGGTGTGTATCTTCATCGTACCTCCCTCCTTTGAGGAGCTGTCCCGCCGGCTGCACCGCCGGGCAACCGACAGCGAGGAGGTCATCCAGGGCCGGCTCCAGAAGGCCCGGGAGGAGTACCGGGAGATCCCCAATTATGACTATCTGGTGGTCAACGACAAGGTGTCCGACGCGGCGGGGGAGATCATTTCCATCCTCACCGCCGAGGGATGCCGCACCAAAAACCGCATGAATCTGGTAGAAGGAGTCTGATATAATATGATGCTCGAACCCCCTATGAATCAACTGCTCAAGCAGGTGCCCAGCCGCTATATGCTGGTGAACGTGGTGGCCCAGCGGGCCCGTCAGGTGGCCACCGAGGCGGAGGACGCCGGCATCTCTCTGGATGATAAGCCCGTCACCATCGCCATCCGTGAGGTGGCCGAGGGTAAGGTGGAGCTGGACCAGGAAGAGGCCTGATATGAGAGGAATGAGAGGCAAGCGACAGACTTTCCGGCCTGTCGCTTGCCTCGGGCTGTCATTAGGGCAAATGGTGGGGAGGAGATGGACATGGTAGCGAAAATCGCCCTCAAGGCCGCCACCTACGCCATCGACAAGCCCTACGACTACGCCGTGCCCGCCGAGCTGGCATCCCGGCTGGCTCCCGGCATGAGGGTCATCGTGCCCTTTGGCGCCGGCAACCGCCGCACCGAGGGCATCGTGCTGACCCTGGAGGCCCAGGGACCGGCAGGCGTGTCCCTAAAGCCGGTGCTCACCGTGCTGGACGAGGGCCCGGTGCTGGACGGGGAGGCCATCAAGCTGGCCCTGTGGATGCGGGAGCGGTGGTTCTGTACGGTGTACGACGCCGCCCGGGCCATGCTGCCGGCGGGGCTGTACTATGCCCTCCAGGACCAGTGGAAGGTGGCCGAGGGGGTGGACCGGGAGGCGGCCTTTGAGGCGGCCGGCAAGTCGGACCACGCCCGGCAGGTGGTGGAGCTGCTCTTTGCAAACGGCGGCTGCGCCGACGTGACCGCCATCCGGGAGGCCTTCGGCACCAAAGACCCCAATCCGGCCCTCAAACTGCTGAGGGACAAGGGGATCATTACCCTGGAGACCAGCGCCGCCCGGGGTGTGGGGGACAAGACGGAACAGGTGGCGTCCCTGGCCATGCCCGCCCAGGAGGCCCTGGATCAGGCTGCCGCACGGCGGCGGACCGCCCCGCTGCAATACGCGGTGGTGGAGCTGCTGTGTGCCATTGGCGAAGCTTCCACCAAGGAGCTGTGCTACTTTACCGGGGCCAGCTCGTCCACCCTCCGCGCCCTGACCAAAAGCGGGGTCATTACCCTGGAAAAGCGGGAGGTCTACCGCCGGGTGCAGGTGGAGGGCGTGGAGCAGCTGGCTGAGCCGGTACTCAACGGCGAGCAGCAGGCCGCCTTTGACGGCCTCAACGCTTTGACTGCTGGAAATAAGCCTGCCGCCGCTCTGCTCTACGGCGTCACCGGCAGCGGCAAGACTCAGGTGTATCTGAAATTGATCTATGAGACCCTGCGGCGGGGCCGCACCGCTCTGGTGCTGGTGCCCGAGATCTCCCTGACCCCCCAGCTGATGCGTCTGTTCTCCTCCCACTTCGGGGAGCAGATCGCCGTGCTGCACTCCTCTCTGAGAGCGGGGGAGCGGTACGACGAGTGGAAGCGCATCAGGGCGGGGGAGGCCCGGGTGGTCATCGGTACCCGCTCCGCTGTTTTTGCACCCCTGAAGGACCTGGGCCTCATCGTGCTGGATGAGGAGCAGGAGGGAACCTATCAGTCGGAAAACGTGCCCAAGTACCACGCCCGGGACGTGGCCAAGTTCCGCTGTGTCCAGCACAAGGCTCTGCTGCTGCTGGCCTCGGCCACCCCGTCCATCGAGACCATGTACCAGGCCCGGCAGGGCGCCTATCAGCTGTTTACCCTGAAGCAGCGGTATAATCAGCGGCCTTTGCCCCCGGTGGAGATCGTGGATATGAAGGGGGAGCTGCGCTCCGGAAACGGCACAGACCTGAGCGGCGTGCTTACCAAGGCCCTGGCCGATACCGCTGGGCGGGGGGAGCAGGCCATTCTGCTGCTCAACCGCCGGGGAGCCAGTCGGATGGTGAGCTGCGGGGAGTGCGGCGAGGTGCCCACCTGCCCCCGATGCTCCGTCCATCTCACTTACCACTCGGCCAACGGACGGCTTATGTGCCACTACTGCGGCCACTCCCAGCCTTTGCCCCCCGCCTGTCCGTCCTGCGGCGGTACCCTGAACTTCATCGGGGCGGGCACCCAGAAGGTGGAGGAGGAGCTGACCGAGGCCCTGCCCGACCGGGAGGTGCTGCGGATGGACGCCGACTCTATTTCGGCCACCCACAGCCACGAGAAGCTGTTCGCCCGGTTTGAACGGGAGAACATCCCGGTGCTGCTGGGTACCCAGATGGTAGCCAAGGGCCTGGACTTTCCCAATGTGACCTTGGTGGGGGTCATCAATGCCGACCAGTCCCTGTATGTGGACGACTACCGGGCGGGGGAGCGCACCTTCTCTCTGCTCACCCAGGTGGTGGGAAGAGCGGGCCGGGGCGAGAAGGGGGGACGGGCTATCATCCAGACCTATACTCCCGACAACGACGTGATCCGCTGCGCAGCCCGCCAGGACTACGACGGCTTCTATCAGCAGGAGATCGCCCTGCGGCGGCTGCGGGGGTGCCCGCCCTTTCGGGATCTGTTTGTGCTCACCGCCTCCGGCAAGCTGGAGGCGGCAGTGCTGCGGACCTGTATGCGGCTGCGGCGTACCCTGGAGGGATGGATGAGGCTGCCCGCCTATCAGGGTTTGGAGGTCCAGCTGTTGGGCCCCGCCCCGGCCTCTATCGCCAAAATCAACGAGCGCTACCGCTACCGGCTCACCATGGCCTGCGCCAACACCAAGCCGGTGCGTGAACTGATCGCCGCCCTGCTGCGGGCGGCCCAGACCGATAAAGAAAACAAAGGGGTGTCGGTGACCGCCGACGTGAACCCACTGGATTAGGAGGAAGAACATTATGGCACTGCGTACCATTCTCACCGACGGCGATCCCGCCCTGCACAAGGCCTGCCGTCCCGTGACCCAGTTTGATGAAAAACTCCACGACCTGCTGGACGATATGAAGGAGACTCTGGCCCAGGCCAACGGCGCCGGACTGGCCGCTCCCCAGGTGGGCATCCTCCGCCGGGCGGTCATCGTGGTGGACGCCAACGACCAGATGCTGGAGCTGGTCAACCCGGAGATCATTGCCCGGGAAGGGGAGCAGGAGGGCTTTGAGGGCTGCCTGTCCGTCCCCGGCCGCTGGGGCGTGGTCAAGCGCCCCATGAAGGCCAAGGTGCGGGCTCAGGACCGCAACGGCAACTTCTTTGAGGTGGAGGGCGAGGAGATCGTGGCCCGCTGCTTCTGCCACGAACTGGACCACCTGGACGGCCACCTGTTTACCGAGCTGGCTGGCCGCCTGTACACCAGCGAGGAGCTGGAAGAGCTGATGGCGGAGGAGGACGAGGCATGAGAATCCTCTTTATGGGTACCCCCGATTTCGCGGTGCCCTCCCTGGAGGCCCTGATTCAGGCGGGCCACCAGATCTGCGGGGTGTTCACCCAGCCCGATAAGCCCAAGAACCGGGGCATGAAGCTCCAGCCTCCGCCGGTGAAGGAGTGCGCTCTGGCCCACAATATCCCGGTGCATCAGCCCACCAAGCTGCGGGATGGTACCGCCCTGGCCCTGATCCAGGAACTGGCCCCCGAGCTTATCGTGGTGGCCGCCTACGGCCGTATCCTGCCCGACGACATTCTGGCCGCGCCCCCCAAGGGCTGCATCAACGTCCACTCGTCCCTGCTGCCCGACTACCGGGGCGCCGCCCCCATCAACTGGGCGGTGCTCAACGGGGATAAGGAGACCGGCGTGACCATCATGCACATGGCCCACGACCTGGACGCCGGAGATATCATCTCCCAGGCATCCACCCCCATCGACCCCGATGAGACGGTGGTGACCCTCCACGACCGGCTGGCCGTGCTGGGGGCCCAGCTGCTGGTGGAGACGGTGGCCCAGATCGACGCCGGTACCGCCAAGCGCACCCCTCAGGACCATGACAAGGCCACCCTGGCCCCCATGCTGGGCCGGGAGCTGTCCCCCATGGACTTTGGCCGCACCGCCCGTCAGCTCCACGATCAGGTCCGGGGCCTGATCCCCTGGCCCGCCGCCGTAGCTACCTTGGGAGACAAGCGGTGTAAAGTATTTAAAACTGTCGTTTCTGAGGAGCACACCAACGCCGCTCCCGGCACTGTTCTGGCCGCCGGGAAGGAGGGCCTGGCAGTGGCCTGCGGGGAGGGCACCGTGCTGCGGCTGGAGGAGATCCAGCCTGACGGCGGCAAGCGCATGAAGGCTGCTGACTACCTGCGGGGCCATCCCATTGAGGTGGGAACCGTGCTGTCCCTGCCGGAGCAGGGGAAATGAATCTGATCTGGACCCTGGTGGTCACCGGCGCGGTGGCCGCCCTGGGTTTGTACCTGGTGCTGCGGTGGCTGGGGGTTGCCGGTCTGCCGGTGCCCCTGGCCGCCAAAGGACTTGCAGCCAAGGGCTATATGCCTGACAGCAGAGAATGTGTAAAGGTTTTTGCCGTTACATTTGGATTCCGTGTTTTGATCTTTCTGCTGGTGGGGTTGGCGGCCTGTCTCGCGCTTTATCCCGGCTCCGGGCCAGACGCCTTCCTGTGGATCTGGAAGCGCTGGGACGGCCTGCACTACGTCAATTTGGCGGAGCTGGGCTATTCCGGCTATGTGGAGGACGGGAAACATCTGTTTCTGGTGTTTTTCCCCCTGTATCCCTGGCTGATGCGGGTGATTTCCCTCATCACGGGCAATACTATGGCGGCGGGACTGCTGATCTCCTTTGTCTGCTACGGGGCGGGCTGCGTCTTACTCTATAAGCTGGCCGCCTTTGAGCTGGGCAGGGGAGCGGCAAAACGGACGGTGCTCTTTCTGTCGGTCTATCCCTACGCCTTCTTCTTCGGCGGCATCATGACGGAGAGCTTGTTCCTGCTCACCACCGCCGCGGGGCTGTGGTACATCCGCCGCCACCGCTGGTGGCTGGCGGGGGTATGGGGGCTGTTGGCCGCTATGACCCGGATGCACGGCGTCCTGCTCATTGGGGCCGCGGCTGCCGAGCTGGTGGAAGATATGGGCCGCTTTGATTGGAAAACCATTGCCCGCAGGCTGCCCGCCCTGCTGCTGCCTGCCGTGGGTACCCTGATCTATCTGACGCTCAACTGGTCTGTGACTGGCAACCCGTTTGCCTTTACAGTCATGCAGCAGCACTGGAGTCAGGGCTTCTGTCCCATTGCCGATACCCTGTGGTATGTGCTGCAAAACGCCCTGAGTTACCCTGCGGAGCTGGTGCGGTACCAGATTTGGATCCCCACCATTGTGCTCTTCCCGGTGTTCTTTGCCCTGCTGGTATGGGCACGGAACAAGTTCCGGGGTATGTACACCCTGTACGGCTTTGTCTACCTGGTGCTCAACTATTCTCTGTCCTGGCTGCTCAGCGCCGGACGCTATCTGTCCTGCGCCCTGCCCTTTTTCCTGTTTGCCGCCGCCCTCACGGAAGGGAGGCCCAAACTGACGGCGGCGATCACCGCCGCCATGGGGGCGGGATTCCTGCTCAATCTGTTCTGGTTCCTCACCGGGGGCCAGGTCATGTGACTGGAGGTCATTATGCCCTTTTTCTACTATTTCGACACCTATTACTGGATCATTTTGGTGCCCGCCATGCTCATCGCCCTGCTGGCCCAGATCAACGTGTCCTCGACCTTCAACCGCTATTCCCGCATTGCCAGCCGCCGGGGCCTCACCGGCGCTCAGGCTGCGGAGGAGGTGCTGAAGGCCCACGGGGTGTACGGGGTGCGTATCACCCAGGTGTCCGGTAAGCTCACTGACCACTACGACCCCCGGACCAATACCATCCGGCTGTCCGACGCGGTGTACGGCTCCACCAGCATCGCCTCGGTGGGGGTTGCCGCCCATGAGGCGGGCCACGCCGTTCAGTACGCCCAGGAGTACGGTCCCATCAAACTGAGAGGGGCCATCATCCCGGTGTGCAATTTTAGTTCCCAGATATCCATCCTGCTCATCATTCTGGGCTTTGCCATGTATTCCCGGCCCCTGTTTGCCGTGGGTGTGGTGCTTTTCTCTGTGGCAACCTTCTTCCAGGTGGTCACTCTGCCCGTGGAGTTCAACGCCTCCCGCCGGGCCATCCAATCCTTGCAGGATACCCATATGCTGGACGACCAGGAGCTGCGGGGGGCCAAGAAGGTGCTGGGCGCCGCCGCCATGACCTATGTGGCCGCTCTGCTGGTGTCCATTGCCCAGCTGCTGCGCTATATCCTGGCTTTCAACAGCCGCCGGAGGGATTGATATATGACAGCCAGAGAAGCGGCCCTCCGGGCCCTGGTGGCCTGCGAACAGCAGGGCGCCTGGTCGGACGGCTTTTTGAAGAAAATCCTGCGTACCGCCGGACTGGACAGCCGGGACGCAGCGCTGACTACCCGGCTGTGCTTCGGCGTGCTCCAGAACAGGCTGCTGCTGGACCACTACCTGGGCAAGTTGTCCACGGTACGCCTGGAGAAGATGGAGCCCGCTGTCCGCAACAGTTTGCGGCTTGGGGCTTATCAATTGCTTTTCCTTGACAGAGTGCCCGACCATGCCGCTGTCAGCGAGGCGGTGGATCTGGCCCAGAAGGGCTCCAAGAACCCCCGGTCCGCCGGTCTGGTGAACGGTGTGCTCCGGTCTCTGGTGCGGCAGAAGGACAGCCTGGAGCCGCCGGAGGACCCGGCGGTGCGGTACAGCCATCCCCAGTGGCTGGCCGATCTCTTTACCCGCCGGTTGGGCAGGGAGGAGGCTGCCGCCCTCATGGCCGCCGACAATGGGGAGCCGCCCACCTGCGCCCAGGTAAACACCATCAAGGCCACGGTGGAAGAAGTGACCGATTCCCTCAGGGCGGAGGGGGTGGAGGTCCAGCCTCACCCCTGGCTGCCCGACTGCCTGCTGCTGTCTCATACCGGCAGTCTGGAGGAGTTGACCGCCTTCCAGGAGGGGCTCTTTTACATTCAGGATGCCGCCGCCAAGCTTGCGGTACTGGCCGCCGGGCCCAGAGAAGGGATGGATGTGCTGGACGCCTGCGCCGCCCCCGGCGGCAAGTCCTTTGCCGCCGCCATGGCCATGGGGGGTGAGGGAAAGGTGGTCTCCTGCGACATCCACCCACATAAGGTGGACCTGATCCGGGCGGGAGCCAAGCGGTTAGGCCTGGGTTGTATTGCGGCGGAGGTGTTGGACGGCAGGGAGTGTAAAGAAGAATTCCTTGACGGATTTGACCTGGTGCTGGCCGATGTGCCCTGCTCGGGACTTGGCATCATCCGCAAGAAGCCGGATATCCGCTATAAGGACCCCAAGCCTCTGGAGGGACTGCCCCGGGTGCAGAAGGCCATTCTGGACAACGTGTGCCGCTACGTCAAGCCGGGCGGTGCGCTGCTCTACGCCACCTGCACCCTGTTGGAGCGGGAGAATGAGGACGTAGTGCGGGCATTTTTAGACAGGCATAAAGACTTTACATTAGAGGGCTTTGAAGTGCCCGGCGACTTTGAGGGGGCCGGGGAGGGCATGGTGACCTGCTGGCCCCACCGCCACGGCACCGACGGCTTTTTCTTTGCCAAGCTGAGGAGGAAGGCATGACCGACATCAAATCCATGGATCTGGCGGAGATGACCGCCTATTTGAAGGAACTGGGGGAGCCCGCCTTCCGGGCCAAGCAGGTCTTTCAGTGGCTCCACCGGGGGGTGCGCTCCTTCGATGAGATGACCAACCTGTCCAAGGCTTTGCGGGAGAAACTGAAGGCAAGCTGTATCCTGTGCCCGCCGGAGGTGGAGCGCAAGCAGGTATCTGCGCTGGACGGCACCATCAAATACTTATGGCGGCTTTCCGACGGAAACTGCATTGAAACCGTTTTGATGCGCTACCATCATGGGAATACTGTGTGTATCTCCTCTCAGGTGGGCTGCCGCATGGGGTGCGCCTTCTGCGCCTCCACCCTGGGTGGCAAGGTGAGAGACTTGACCCCTGCTGAAATGCTGGACCAGGTACTCTTTACGCAGATCGATTCCGGCCACACCATCAGCAATATTGTGCTCATGGGCATCGGCGAACCCCTGGACAACTTTGACACAGTGCTGCGGTTTCTCTCCCTGGTCAACAGCCCCGACGGACTCAACATCGGGATGCGCCACATCTCCCTGTCCACCTGCGGCCTGGTCGAAAAAATTGACAAACTGGCCGAGCATCAGTTACAATTAACCCTATCGGTATCTCTCCATGCGCCCGACGACGAGACCCGCAGCAAGCTGATGCCGGTGAACAGAAGCGTGGGCGTGGAGAAGCTCTTTGACACCTGCCGCCGGTATTTTGAAAAGACCGGACGGCGGATCTCTTATGAGTACGCCATGGTGGACGGGGTGAACGATTCCGACTGGCAGGCGGACCTGCTGGCCAGTCACCTGAAGGGCACCCCGGGCCATGTGAACCTGATCCCCCTGAACCATGTGGCGGAGAGCCCTCTCAAGCCCAGCCGCCGGGTGGCCCAGTTCCAGAAGCGCCTGGAGTCCCACGGCGTCACTGCCACGGTACGGCGCAAGCTGGGCGGGGATATCGACGCCTCCTGTGGTCAGCTCCGCAGGAAGGCCATGCTGCATACCGATGATTGAGCTGCACTGGCTCCCAAAGCCAGGTCATTGTTTTTGCCGCAGGCCCGGGCAGCAGGGCCGGCCGGCTGGAAAAGAGGCTGATTCACTATGATCAAAGCGTGGGGCATCACTGATAAAGGTGTGGTGCGTACCCAGAATCAGGACGGGTATTACTTAGATGTGCCGTCGGAACACCTGGCTGTAGGCGTGGTGTGCGACGGTATGGGCGGCGCCAAGGCAGGCAATATCGCCAGCCTCATCGCCGTGGAGACCTTCGTGGATACCCTCCAGCACGCCCAGGGCGAGCCGGACACCCCGCCGCCCGCGGTGCTCTCCCGTGCGGCGGAGGAGGCCAACGGTGCGGTATACCGCCGGGCCACCTCCGACCCTGACTGCTTCGGCATGGGCACCACCATGGTGGCGGTGATGGTGGTGGAGAACACCGCCTACCTGCTGAACATCGGAGACAGCCGGGCCTACCACATCAACGAGGAGGGCATCACCCGGCTCACCCGGGACCACTCGGTGGTGGAGGACATGGTGGCTCGGGGAGACATCACCCCGGAGCAGGCACGCACCCATCCCCGAAAGAACCTGATCACCCGGGCTCTGGGCGCGGAGGAGCGCATCCGGGCCGACCTGTATGAGCGGGAGCTGGTCAGCGGGGACTACCTGCTGCTGTGCTCCGATGGCCTGAGCAACATTCTTTCTGACCAGGAGCTGCTCTACGAGGTCATCCACGGAGGCGATCCCGATGACTGCTGTCAGCGGCTGCGGGACATCACCATCTCAAGAGGAGCGCCGGACAACGTGACGGCGGTCCTCCTCCAGATCCTTTGAGAAGGGGGTAATGAACTATGGATCAGTACATAGGGAAATTACTCGACAACCGATATGAAATCCTGGAGCGCATCGGCATCGGCGGCATGGCCGTGGTGTACAAGGGCCGGGATCACCGGCTCAACCGGCTGGTGGCCATCAAGATCCTGAAGGAGGAGCTGGCCTCCGACGCCGAGTTCCGCCGCCGCTTCCACGATGAGTCCCAGGCCGTTGCCATGCTGTCCCATCCCAATATCATGGCGGTGTATGACGTGTCCCACACGCCCGAACTGGACTATATCGTCATGGAGCTGCTGGACGGCATCACCCTCAAGCAGTATATGCAGAAGAAGGGGGGCAAGCTGGCCTGGCGGGAGGCCCTGCACTTCATCACCCAGATCATGAAGGCCCTGTCCCACGCCCACGGCCGGGGCATCATCCACCGGGACATCAAGCCCCACAATGTGATGGTGCTGCGGGACGGCTCCCTGAAGGTGGCCGACTTTGGCATCGCCCGGCTCACCTCCTCGGCTCAGGCCACCCTGACCCAGGAGGCCCTGGGCTCGGTCCACTATATCTCGCCCGAGCAGGCTCGGGGCAGCCACATCGACGCCCGCAGCGATATTTACTCCGCCGGCGTGGTACTCTATGAGATGGTGACCGGCCGCCTGCCCTATGAGGGGGATTCTCCGGTGGCGGTGGCCATCCAGCACATCAATTCCATCCCGCTGTCTCCCCGGGAGATCGATCCGGAGATCCCCGAGGCACTGGAAGCCATCACCATGAAGGCCATGGCCTCCGACGTGAACCAGCGGTATATCTCCGCCGACGCCATGCTGGCCGATCTGGAGGAGTTCCGCAAGAATCCCTCCATCAACTTTGACTACACTCCGGCGGACCTGCTGGTCACCGAGGGGGATGAACCCACCCAGGTGCTGGGTGCCAACACCCCCAGCAATGTGCGGGCTCAGCCCGCCCACGCTGACCGCTATGAGGAGGATACCTGGACCCGGTCCAGAGGTCCCCGGCGGGAGGAGGACCCCCGCGCCCGTACCAAAAACAAGCGGTACGAGGATGACTATGAGGAGGTCCGGGGCGGCGGCAGCCGCCTGCCCATCTTCCTGGCCATCGGTGCGGTGGCTCTGTTCCTGGTGGGCATGGGCGTGTTCCTGTGGTTCTCCTTCTTTAACGGTTTGGGCGGCGGCGGTTCCACCCAGTATAATGTGCCCAAGCTCACCGGCATGACAGTGGAGGAGGCCGAGCAGCACTCCGGCGTGGTGGAGGCTGGCTTCCATATCGTAGTCGGTAATACGGTGAACAGCAGTCTGCCCGCAGGCCAAATCGTATCTCAGGACCCGGAGGGTGGCCGCAACGCCCAGGCGGGGGCTACCATCACCGTGGACCTGAGCAATGGCAGCGACTCCGACGAGCTGAAGAAGGGCGTTATGCCCAACCTGGTGGACCGGGACAAGCGGATTGCCATCAGTGAGCTCAATGCCCTGGGCTACAGCGAGGAAAAGGGCAGCCTGGTGATCCAGGAAGAGGCCAGCGAGGACGTGACCAAGGATTACGTCATTTCCACCGACCCCAAGGCTGACGCCAGTCTGGAGGGCGTGGACAAGGTCACTCTGGTGGTGAGCACCGGCCCGAAGGAGGAACCGGTCACCGTCATCAACTTTGTGACCATGACGGAGCAGGATGCCCGGGAGGCCGCCGACAAGCTGGGTCTGGTGGTTTCCGTGGAAGAGGTATATGACGACTCTGTGGAGGCCGGCCGGGTATGCTGGCAGAGCATTGACCCCAAGACCGAGGTGGAGAAGGGCCAGGCCATCCGTCTGCGGGTGAGCAAGGGGCCTGATCCCTCCGCCGGTGAGCCTACCACCGAGCCCACCCCGTCCCCCAATGAATCCACTCCGCCCACCGATCAGCCCACCCAGTCCCCCAGCGGTGAGCTCAAGTCCCTGCCCATCAACGTGAACCTGCCCCAGGATCGGGAGACGGTGACGGTGGTGGTGACCGTGAATGGTCAGGAGCAGTACCGGGACACCCTGCCCACCGTCCAGCAGCTGGTGGTGGTCACCCTGAAGGGCAGCGGGGAACAGACCGTGAGCATCTACTTCGATGGGGAGCTGAGCTCCACCAAGTCCTATAATTTCGGCTGATATGGAAGGGATCATCTTAAAAGCCCTCAGCGGCTTCTACTATGTGGACGACGGCTCCGGCAGGCTCACCGCCTGCCGGGGTCGCGGCAAATTCCGCCACCAGAAGGTGAGCCCCCTGGTGGGGGACCGGGTGGAGTTTACCCCCCTGGAGGGGGAGAGCGGCATTCTGGACGCCATTCTGCCCCGGAAAAATGAGTTCCAGCGCCCGGCGGTGGCCAACATCGACCAGCTGGTGGTGGTGGCCTCCGGGGCCATTCCGGTCACCGACCCCTTCCTCATTGACCGGGTGGTGTCCATCGCCGAGGGGCGGGACTGCGAAAGCATCATCATCCTCAACAAGTGCGACCTGGACGGGGCGGACAGCCTGTACAACACCTACACCAGGGCGGGCTTTACCACCCTGCGGGTGAGCGCCGAGACGGGGGAAGGCATTGACACCCTTGCTGCTGCAATCGCAGGAAAGGTTTCTGCCTTTACAGGAAACTCCGGCGTGGGCAAGTCCTCCATTCTCAACGCCCTCCAGCCCGACTTCCGTATTCGGGTGGGGGAGGTGTCCGATAAGCTGGGCCGTGGCCGCCATACCACCCGCCATGTGGAGCTGTTCCGGCTGGACAACGGGGCCATCGTGGCCGACACCCCCGGCTTCTCCTCCTTCGATACCGAGGAGATGGAGCTGCGGCGGCCGGAGGAACTGCAATACACCTTCCGGGAGTTCGCCCCCTATCTGGACCAGTGCCGGTTCACCGGCTGCGCCCATGTAAAGGAAAAAGGCTGTGCAGTGCTTGCGGCGGTGAAAGCGGGGGAGATCCCGGCCAGCCGTCACCAGAGCTATGTGCGGCTGTACCAGCAGGCAAAGGAAGTGCCGGAATGGCAGAGAAAATAACCAAACAGGCCCTCATCGTCGGCGCAGCCCCCTGCGCCGACCTGGCTTTTCTGGAGGATTATCTGGAGGGGGAGGACTGGACGGTGATCTGCGCCGACGGCGGGCTGCAAACCGCCCTGGCCGCCGGGCTGAAACCGGACTACCTGATTGGGGACTGGGACTCCGGCGGCGGCCCGGCCGGGAACGTGCCCTATGCCACCCTGCCGGTGGAGAAGGACTTCACCGACCTCCAGGCGGCGGCCCACTGGGCTCTGGAGCAGGGCTGCAAGGAGCTGCTGCTGTGCGGCTGCACCGGCGGGCGGCTGGACCACACCGCTTCCAATCTGGTGCTGCTGGAGTGGATCGCCCACCGGGGCGGCAAAGTCGTCATGGCCGACGGGGACAACGAGGTGCGTTTTCTGGAGAACGGCGCCCTTACGCTGGAAGATACGCCCCACTACCACTATCTGTCCATCATTTCCCTGGACAAGATTGTAAAGGGTGTTACCTTGCGGGGAGTCAAGTATCCTCTGGAAGGAGCGGAACTCACCCGTGGGGACACCCTGACCGTCAGCAACGAGCCCGCCGCACCGGTGATGGAGATCGGGGTGGAGGAGGGGGCGGTGCTGGTGATCCGCAGCCAGCGGGAACCGTAAAAGCATACCGAATACCCCACAGGGGGCGGCAAAAGCCGCCCTCTATTTTGTTGTCCGCCTCTGGGGCATGAACACAACCGCTTTCCTGTGCGTATACTGGGACAGAACCAGTGAAGGGAGGCGGCTGTTTTGACGTTGGAGGGCAAGAAGGCCCTTGCCGCGGCGGCGCTGTGCGGCGCGGGCGCGGTGCTGCTGTTTCGTCCGGGCACTCTGGCGGTCTTTGTGGCCGGGGCCTGGCTGGGCCGCCGGGGCTTTGGCTGGCTCAAACGATATTGGCTTGACAGGGAGGCATAAGGTATGAAGATCGTGGTAGTGAAGTCCCCCAAAGCCCTCAGCAGCCTGCTGAGGCTGGTATTCGGCATCAAAAAATCCGACCTGGCGCCGGAAAGCCGGTCATAGCCGGACCCCCTTGTACATATATTGCCCTAGCAGCAATCAGTCTGGGCAATGGCCCGTACAAGGAGTGGAACGCTATGGAACTGGAACTGGAACGGACGGCGCTGGACGGATTTCGCGGGGTGCTGGACGCCGCCGTGGCGCAGGAGGAGACGGTAGAGAGCATCGTACCCGACGCCTGCCCGGACCTGCTGGAGGTCTGCGATACCGAGGGAGTGGTGTGCCTCCATAGGAAGGAGGCCATGGAGGGCCGGGTGGAGCTGTCCGGCACCATCCACGCCCTGCTGCTGTGCCAGCCCGACGGGGAGGTGGGTCTGCGGAGGCTGGAGGTGGATCTGCCCTTCACCTGCACTGCTGATTCCCCCGACATCACCCCCGGCTGCAAGGTGGTGGCCCAGCCCCGGCTGCGGGGGGCGGACGCCCGGCTGGTCAACCCCCGGAAGGTGCTGGTACGGGCTGATTTGGTGGTGGACGTTCAGGTATTCTCCCCGGTGACCGACTGGGCCCCTGCCTCGGTGCTCGACCCGGAGCAGGCGGGGGTGGAGCAGCTCAGTCAGAACTGTAACACTTGTGTAACAGTATGTGTACAGGAAAAACCCTTCCCATTTAGCGATGAGCTGACCCTGCCTGGCAGCCGCCCGGAGGCGGAGGCCCTGCTGAAGTGGCGGGTGTCCCTGGAGTGCGGGGAGGCCAAGGTCATCGGCAGCAAGCTGATTTTCAAGGGCTCCGCCCGGCTCCAGGTGCTCTACCGCTGTGCCGACGGCGGGCTGAGCACCGGGGAGTTTGAGCTGCCCATCTCCCAGCTGATGGAGGTGAGCGGCGCTGGGGAGGAGGCCATGTGTCAGGTGGGGCTGATCCTCACTGATCTGAGCTGTGAGCTGGACGACGGGGACGGGCGCACCATCAGCGTATCCATGGGCCTGCTGGCCCAGGCGGTGATCCGGGAGGAGCGGAGCCTCACCCTGCTCACCGACGTGTACTCCACCCTCTATCAGCTGGACAACGAGACCCGCACCATGGACCTGAGCCGGGTGGCCGACCGTGGAGAGCGGGAGGTGGCTGTCCGGGAGCTGCTGGAGACCGGCGTGGCTCCTCAGGATGTGCTGGACGCCTATGTGACCATGGGAGACGTGACCCAGAGCCGGGAGGGGGAGCGGGTATCCCTCACCGTTCAGGCCAATGTACATCTGCTCTGCCGCACCGAGTCGGGGGAGACGGCGGCTGTCACCCGCACCATCCCGGTATCCTGCCCGGTGGAGCTGCCCGAGGGGGCCCGGTGCTCCTGCCGGTGCGCCTGTACCGCTCCGGTATATGGGGCGCCCGCCTCCGGGGGCGCGGAGGTCCGGTTCCCGGTGCGATTTGCCTGGCTGGCTCTCACCGGCAGCAAGGCTGCCGCCGTCAGCGCCGTGTCCTTCGATGAGAATGCCCCCATTGACCACGCCGGTCAGCCCTCCATCGTGCTGCGGATGGTGAGCGGGGGAGAGCGGCTGTGGGACATCGCCAAGGCCTACGGCACCACCGCCCGGGACGTGATGCAGGCCAATGCCCTGGAAGAGGAGGAGCTGCCCGACGGACAGCTGCTGCTCATCCCCAGAAAACGATAAGCCGGGAAAATGGCCGCCATTTGGCGGCCATTTTCATGGGGAGGCGGCCGGAAGCAGGCGTAGGGGCGGGGTTCATCCCCGCCCGCCGTCTGCCGCCCGGGTCACGCGGGCGACTATAAAGGTCGCCCCTACGGAGTTGACGTTGATTTCCTCTTGCATTTTGCGCTTGGTTTTGTTATATTAGTAATTGCTTAATTACTTAATTATCAGGAGGACGATCTATGGCGTCAAAGCGTTATGCCGCTGTGGGGAAGCACTGTGTATCCTGCGGCTGCTGTGTGAAGGTGTGTCCCTTGTCGGCCATTTCCATCTGGCGGGGCGTGACTGCCCGGGTGGACTGGGAAAAGTGCGTGGGCTGCGGCAAGTGTGCCAAAGAGTGCCCGGCGGGCACCATTGAACTGCGGGACCGGGAGGTGGGCGCATGAACCAGAAAAAGCACTGGTACGACTATCTGTGGATCGTCACCCCCATCTATCTGGGACTGGGGTTCTTCAATATCCTCTTTGCCTGGCTGGGCATGATCTTCTTCTGTCTGCCCCTGCTCATCGCCATCTTCGGCGGCAGCAAGCTGTACTGCAACCGCTACTGCGACAGGGGCCAGTTCCTGTCCCTGCTGGGTGGGCGGCTAAAGCTGTCCCGGAACAAGCCCACTCCCCGGTGGATGCGGACCAAAGCATTCCGGTACGGCTTTCTCATCTTTTTCTTCCTCATGTTCTTCCAGATGCTCTTTACCACCTACCTGGTAGGGGTGGGCGCCAAAGACATTGGAGCGTTCGTCAAGCTGTTCTGGACCTTCCAGGTGCCTTGGCACTGGGCCTATCACGGTACCCTTTTTGCCCCCTGGGTGGCCCAGTTCGCTTTCGGGTTCTACTCCATCATGCTCACCTCTACCCTCATCGGCCTCATTGTCATGGTATTGTTTAAGCCCCGGACCTGGTGCGTATTCTGCCCCATGGGCACCATGACCCAGCTGATCTGCACCCTGCGTGCGGGCAAGGCTCCGGCGGAAGGCTGCGCCTCCTGCTCCGGCTGCCGGAGGTGAGCATATGGACGAACAACTGCGGGAAAAGGCCCAAACCATCGCTTCGCTGATGGCCCAGATGGCCAACGAGAATCGGCTGCTCATCCTGTGCGCTCTGCTGGACGGACCTAAAACCGTAGGGGAGCTGGGGGAGAGCGTGCCCAACATCACCGGCCCCGCCCTGTCCCAGCACCTGCACAAGCTGAAGGATGGGGGACTGGTCCAGGGGGAGAAGCACGGACAGTTCGTCACCTATTCCATCAAAGACAGCCGCCTTCAGGCCCTGATGGCAGTGCTGAAAGAACAATATTGCGCCCAATGAACAGACAGCGCGTCCCATTTAGTGTGGGACGCGCTGTCTGTTCTCCTAATTCCTGGTTCTCATATGGGAAAAATTTTGTCAAAATACCATAATTCCTATTGACATACAGTGTTTACTGTGTTAGGATTGCCTCACAAATAATGATTCTTATTATTGATTTAAAATAAAGACAAGGAGGACGACACCATGCTGTTCAAGACCACGGAGCAACACGAGGCCCTGCGGGCCCAGATCCGGGCCTTCGCCGAGGCGGAGGTGAAACCCCAGGCATTCCTGATGGACAAGGAGAATCTGTTCCCCGATGAGGCCATCAAAAAGCTGGGGAAGCTGGGGCTGATGGGCATCCCTTATCCCAAGGAGTACGGCGGCGCAGGATTGGACGCCCTGAGTTACGCCATTGCGGTAGAGGAGCTGTCCCGGGTGGACGGCGGCACCGGCGTTATCCTGTCGGCCCATGTGTCCCTGGGCTCCTGGCCCATCTTCGCCTACGGCACCGAGGAGCAGAAGCAGAAGTATCTGGTGCCTCTGGCCAAGGGTGAGAAGATCGGCGCTTTCGGCCTCACCGAGCCCAATGCCGGTTCCGACGCCGGCGGCACCGAGACCACCGCTGTGGACAAGGGGGACCACTGGCTCCTCAACGGCGGAAAGATCTTCATCACCAACGCTCCTAAAGCGGACACCTATGTAGTCTTTGCGGTGACCACCCCCGACATCGGCACCCGGGGCATTTCCGCCTTCATCGTGGAGAAGGGCTGGGAGGGCTTCACCTTCGGCGATCACTACGACAAGATGGGCATTCGTTCCTCCTCCACCGCCGAGCTGATCTTCAACGATGTGAAGGTGCCCAAGGAGAACCTGCTGGGCAAGGAGGGCCAGGGCTTCAAGATCGCCATGTCCACCCTGGACGGCGGGCGCATCGGCATCGCGGCTCAGGCCCTGGGCATCGCCCAGGGGGCCTATGAGGCCGCCGTGGAGTACGCCAAGGAGCGGGTCCAGTTCGGCAAGCCCATCGGCTTCAACCAGTCCATCGGCTTCAAGCTGGCCGACATGGCCACCAAACTCCGCTGCGCCCGGCTGCTGGTCTACTCTGCCGCCGACCTGAAGGAACATCATGAGCCCTACGGCACCGAGTCCGCCATGGCCAAGATGTATGCCTCCGACATTGCCCTGGAGGTCACCAACGACGCCGTCCAGATCTTCGGCGGCACCGGTTTCCTCAAGGGTATGGACGTGGAGCGGATGTACCGGGACGCCAAGATCACCACCATCTACGAGGGCACCAACGAGATCCAGCGGGTGGTCATCTCCGCCGCCATCATGGGCAAGCCCCCCAAGAGCGAGGGTGGCTCCTCCAGCCGGCCCAAGAAGCCCGCGCCCGTCACCGGCGTGCGCAAGCGCATCCTGCTGAAGGAGGGGAGTGCCGCCGACCAGGTCAATGCTCTGGTGGAGCACCTGAAGAAGGACGGCCATGACTTTACCGTGGGCATCCCCATGGATACTCCCATCAGCCAGGCCGAGCGTGTGGTATCCGCCGGTCAGGGCATCGGGGACAAGAAGAACATGAAGCTCATTGAGAACCTGGCCCGCGCCGCCGGCGCCGCCATTGGCTCCTCCCGCCCGGTGGCCGAGACCCTGAAGTATGTGCCCCTGGACCGGTATGTGGGTATGTCCGGCCAGAAGTTCAAGGGCAACCTGTACATCGCCTGCGGCATCTCCGGCGCCATCCAGCACCTGAAGGGCATCAAGGACGCCTCCACCATCGTGGCCATCAACAAGAACGGCAACGCCCCCATCTTCAAGAACTGCGACTACGGCATTGTGGGCGATGTCAACGAGATCCTGCCCCTGCTGGCCGCCGCCCTGGACACCGGGGAGAAGCAGCCCGCGCCTCCCATGGTGAAGATGAAGCGCCCTGCGCCTCCCAAGCCCGAGCCCATCGGCAAGCGGTACGTCTGCGGCGGCTGCGGCTACGAGTACGTGCCCGAGCTGGGCGACCCCGACGCCGAGGTGGCTCCCGGCACCCTGTTTGAAAACCTGCCCGAGGAGTGGGTGTGCCCCGAGTGCGCGGAAAAGAAAGACATGTTCATTGAAGCCTGAGTAAGAAGGAGGGAATACCATGTATTGTGTCCGCAATGTGACGGAAGATCTGTACTGGGTGGGGGCCAACGACCACCGGCTCCACCTGTTTGAAAACATCCATCCCATTCCCCGGGGCGTCAGCTACAACGCCTATCTGCTGCTGGACGAAAAGACCGTCCTCTTCGACACCGTGGACTGGTCCGCCTGCCGCCAGCTGCTGGAGAACGTGGAGCATCTGCTGGGGGAGCGGCCCCTGGACTACCTGGTCATCAACCACATGGAGCCTGACCACGGAGCCTCCATCGAGGAGATCCTGCTGCGCTGGCCCGATGTGAAGGTGATCTCCACCGAGAAGTCCTTCCTCTTCATGCGCCAGTTCGGCTTCCAGATCGACGGCCATGAGCTCATCGAGGTGAAGGAGGGGGACACCCAGACCTTCGGCAAGCACACCGTCACCTTCGTGGCCGCCCCCATGGTCCACTGGCCCGAGGCCATGGTCACCTTCGACACCACCAACGGCGTGCTCTTTTCCGCCGACGCCTTCGGTTCCTTCGGCGCCCTGGATGGCAAGCTGTTCGCCGACGAGGTCAACTTTGACCGGGACTGGATCGACGACGCCCGCCGTTACCTCACCAACATCGTGGGCAAGTACGGCCCCCACATCCAGCTGCTGCTGAAGAAGGCCGGCGGCATTCTGGACCAGATCAAGTACATCTGCCCCCTCCATGGTCCCGTATGGCGGAAGGACCTGGGCTACTTCATCGACAAGTACGACAAGTGGAGCCGCTACGAGCCGGAGGAGAAGGGCGTCATGATCGCCTACGCCTCCATGTACGGCAACACCGAGGCCGCCGCCCAGGCCCTGGCCGCCAGGCTGTGCGAGAAGGGCGTCACCAACGTGTGGGTGTACGACGTGTCCAACACCCATGTGTCCTACCTGGTCAGCGAGTCCTTCCGGCTGAGCCACATCGTGCTGGCCAGCGTCACCTATAACCTGGGCATCTACCCCGTGATGCACGACTATCTCATGCACCTGAAGGGGCTCAACCTCCAGAACCGCACCTTCGCCATCGTGGAAAACGGTTCCTGGGCCCCCAAATCCGGCGACCTGATGCAGAAGTTCGTGGATGAGGAGCTGAAGAACATGACCGTTCTCAATGACCGGCTGTCCATCGCCTCCGCCCTCCTGGCCGACAAGGCCGCTGAACTGGAAGCCCTGGCCGACGCCATTGTGGAGTCCATGCAGTAAGCCCTAGCGGGCGCTCTCACAAAATTTGTGGGAGCGCCCGCTTTTTTGTCACGAACTGGAGGAGTTTACAATTAACTGCGTTGACAAAGCGTTTCTTTTGTGCAACTATTTGTTTAGGACCGGAAACATCCGGAATCCGTTGGAGAGAAGGGAGGCCATTTTTCCGCGACCCCGTACCACAATCACAAAATAAGGAGATGTGTACGACCATGAAAAAGTCCTTTCGCATCCTGTCCGCGGCGCTGGCGGGCACTGTGCTGCTGAGCACCAGCGCGCTGGCCTGCACCGGCGTCTATGTGGGCAAGGACGTCAGCGATCAGGGGACCTATCTCATCGCCCGCAGCGAGGATCAGGGCCAGGGCGACTACAACAAGATGTTCCGGGTGCAGCCCCGGGTGGAGAACGTGCCCGGCCGCTGCATCGAGGACACCGCCACCGGCTTCAAGATCCCTCTGCCGGATACCACCTACAAGTACACCTATGTGCCTGACTACACCCGGGGCGACGACGGTATGTACCCCGGCTCCTGCACCAATGAGTACGGCGTGAGCATTTCCGCCACCGTGTCCACCTCCACCTGCGAGGCCTGGGAGAAGGCCGACCCCTTCGTGGAGCCCGGCCTGCGTGAGGCCATTCTGGCCGCTTCCGTGGCCGCCGTGTCCACCAACGCCCGTGAGGCCGTGGACGTGCTGCTGGGCTATGTGGACCAGTACGGCTCCGAAGAGGGCAACACCGTCATGATCACCGACCAGAAGGAAGCCTGGATCGTGGAGATCTACGGCGGCCATCAGTACTGCGCCATGAAGATGCCCGACGACAAGGTGGCGGTCTTCGGCAACCAGAACATGATCGGCCTGGTGGACCCCAAGGCCACCCCCGAGGATGGCTACATCTACTCCGACGGCCTGTTTGCCCTCATTGACCAGCTGGGTCTGGCGGTGAAGGAGGGGGAGCTCTACCATCTGGCCAAGAGCGTCACCAACAATACCCGCGAGGACTACAACAATATGCGTAACTGGATGGGCATGAAGATCCTGGCCCCCTCCCAGGTGGGCGAGTACGACACCAACACCTTCTATCCGCTGTTCTACAGCCCCGATGAGAAGGTGAATGTCCTCACCGTCATGGACATCTACCGCAGCCGCTATGAGGACACCCCCCTGGATGTGACCCTGCCCGGCCAGGAGGAGAATCGTGTCATCGGCACCGAGCGCTCCTCCCAGATCCATATCCTCCAGACCTTCCCCGAGTGGCCCGCCCACTGCTCCTCCATCGACTGGCTGGCCCTGGGCAACGCCGAGCACTCCGTGTTCATTCCCTTCTTCTCCGGCATCACCGACACCGCCGATGCCTACAAGGTGGACGGGGACACCTATGATCCCGCCGGTGCTTTCTGGATGTTCAAGCGCATCTGCACCATCGCCGAGCAGGACCGTACCCTGTACGGCCAGGGCGTGAAGGACTTCTGGAAGCTGCAGGAGGGCCTGATGTACCAGACCATGCTGGAGCAGACCCCCATCGTCATGGCCAAGTACCAGGAGAGCCGGGCCGCCGGCGACGCCTACGTCACCCAGCTGGGCATTGACATGGCCGAGCATGAGATGAAGCTGTCCGATAACCTGTACGCCAAGCTGCTCACCACCATGATGCACAACACCGGCCTGGCCTCCGGCAAGACTCCCACAACCTTCCTGGCCGACGTGCCGGTGCGTGAGGTGGCCGAGGCCAAGGGCTATACCGTCACCTGGAACGGCGCCGACAGCACCGTCACCCTCACCAAGGGCACCACCACCTACACTCTCACCCTGGAGAGCTACACCTGCAAGGTGGCGGGCGGCGACGACATCGAGCTGACCCACTACTGCTATGCCAAGGACGGCCTGACCTACGTCCCCATGGATTTCGCCAACCAGCTGTAATCCAGGTTTCTGCCAAAAGAGCGCGCTTCGGCGCGCTCTTTTGCTGTCTGCACGGCGGACCCGCCTCCAGGCATATTCCACGGCTTATCCCCATACCTATGTAGAGAAAACGCCGGCTTAACATGGCCGAAGGAGGAATTGCCAGTGGAACAACGCAAGCTCTATGAGGATATCGCCCTGCGGACCGAGGGGGATATCTATATCGGCGTGGTGGGGCCGGTGCGGACTGGAAAATCCACGTTCATCAAGCGGTTCATGGAGACCATGGTCATCCCGGGCATCGAGAACGTCTACCGCCGGGAGCGGGCCAAGGATGAGCTGCCCCAGAGCGGCTCGGGCCGCACCATCATGACCGCCGAACCAAAATTCGTCCCCGAGGAGGCGGTGGAGGTCACCATGGACAGCGGGGCCACCTTCAAGGTACGGCTCATCGACTGCGTGGGCTATCTGGTGCCCGGGGCGGTGGGCTCCCTGGAGGACGATGTGCCCCGGATGGTGACCACACCCTGGTTCCCCGAGCCCATCCCCATGACGGAGGCCGCCGAGATCGGCACCCGGAAGGTCATTGCCGAGCATTCCACCATCGGCATTGTGCTCACCACCGACGGCACCGTCACCGACATTCCACGGGAGGACTACCTGGAGGCGGAGGAGCGGGTCATCACCGAGCTGAAGGAGCTGGGCAAGCCCTTCCTGGTGGTGCTCAACTCCGCCCAGCCCCGGTCGGAGCGGGCCCAGGCCATCCGGGCGGACATCGCCTCCCGGTACGACGTGACCTGCGTGTGCGTCAACTGCCTGGAGCTGGAGGAGGAGGCGGTGACCGGCATCATCAAGGGGGTGCTGTACGAGTTCCCGGTGAAGGAGCTGGACCTGTTCCTGCCCCCCTGGGTGGATGCCCTGCCCTGGGACCACCCTATCAAACACGGCCTGTACGCCGCTATCCGGGAGAGCGCCAAGGGGATGCGCCGCATCCGGGACGTGGAGAGCACGGTAGCCGCCATGGGGGAGTGCGACACGGTGAGCCGTGCCCAGGTCACCACCATGAATCTGGGCACCGGTCTGGCCGCTGCCGACCTGGAACTGCCCCGGAGCCTGTTCTACGATACCCTGTCCCAGCAGTCCGGCTTCACCATCCACGACGACGGGGACCTGCTGGAACTTTTGAGCCGCCTGTCCCGGATCAAGGCCGAGTATGACAAGGTGGCGGGCGCTTTGGAGGAGGTACGGACCACCGGCTACGGCATTGTGGTGCCCGGCACCGACGAGCTGGTGCTGGAGGAGCCGGAGATCGTCCGGCAGGGAGGCCGGTACGGGGTACGCCTCAAGGCCTCGGCCCCCTCCATCCATATGATCCGGGCCGACATCGAGACCGAAGTCTCTCCCATCGTGGGCAACGAGAAGCAGAGCGAGGAGATGGTCAACTTCCTGCTTCAGGAATTCGAGGGGGACACCAAGGCCATCTGGCAGTCCAACATCTTCGGCAAGTCCTTCCACGAGCTGGTCAGCGAGGACCTCAACGGCAAGCTCAAGCGGATGCCGGAGGACGCCCGCTCGAAATTACAGGAGACCCTCCAGCGCATCATCAACGAGGGCTCCGGCGGGCTGATCTGTATCATTCTGTAAGAAAAAGCAGGAGGATGGGCGGTATGTCTTGCTTTGAATTGGAAAATGTTGTATCATAACAGCCAGAGAGGACCCAGAAAGAGAAAAAGGGGAGATACCAATGAAACGACGTACCATGTGTGTGGTAGCTGCCATGCTGGTGTGCCTGGTGGCGCTGGCGGGCTGCTCCGGCGGTGACGGCCTTGTGGGAAATATCTACACCTATGACCATGTGTCCATAGAGCTGCCGGAGGGCTATGAGGTGGACGAGAGCGGTTCCTTCCCCATCATCTACTGCCCTGACTACCCGGAGCGGACCGACAATATCAACATCCTAAAAAGCGGAGCGGATAGCATTGGTAACTACGATGCCGACAGGATCGACAACTATTACAGCACCTCCTTCAACGGTTACAATGGGATGCGGTCCTTTGAGAAAACCAAGGTGGACGGTGTTGACGCCATCATCTGCTCCTATGACGTCGATCTGAACGGAGTGGAGATGGTGGGTACCCAGTATTATCTGTTCGGCAAAAACTTTACGGATGTGATCACCTTTACCAGCGTCTCCGGCGACTATGACAACGACTTTGAAGACATTGCCCAGTCCATCGCCGTGCATTGAGTACAACAGAAAAACCGCTGCAATCCCATAAGGATTGCAGCGGTTTTTTGCGTCTTTGGTTCAGTGTTCCATACCCATGAGGATCTTCTCTGCGGTGATAGGCAGGGAGCGCACCCGCACGCCGGTGGCGTTGTATACCGCCTGGGCGATAGCGGGGGAGGGGGTGTTGATGACCACCTCGCCGATGGATTTGGCGCCGAAGGGGCCGTTGGGCTCGTAGCTCTCCTCAAACTCCACCCGGATCTCCGGCAGGTCGGTGCGGCTGGGGATCTTGTAGGTCATGAAGGTGGAGTTGACCATCTGGCCCTTGGGGTCGTAGTTGATGTCCTCCAGCAGGGCCATGCCGATGCCCTGGGCGATGCCACCCTCGGCCTGGACCCGGGCCAGGTTCTTGTTGATGACGGTGCCGCAGTCCACCACGCCTACATAGTCCACAACCTTGGTCTCGCCGGTCTCCAGATCCACCTCCACCTCGGCAAAGCCCGCCATGAAGGGCGGGGGAGAGGTGGGGCTGCAGTGGCTGGCGCTGGCGGTGAGCCACTGGGTGCCCTCGCCCACCACCAGGTCCTGGGCCAGCTTGTCCAGGGTGATGGAGGTCTCGGGATTGGTGCGGTCGTACACCTTGTTCCCGTCAAACTCCGCCCGCTCGGGGTGGATGTTCAGGCGGCGGGCCCCCTCGGCGGCGATCTTCTCGTTGAGCTCGGTGCAGGCCTTCACCACAGCCATGCCGGTGACGTAGGTGGTGCTGGAGGCGTAGGAGCCGGTATCGAAGGGGGAGTGGTCGGTATCCACCCCGTCCACGGTGATGCGATCCATGGGGCAGTTGAGAATCTCAGCGGCCATCTGTGCCAGGATGGTGTCGCAGCCGGTACCCATGTCGGTGGCGCCGATCATCAGGGTGTAGTAGCCGTCGTCGTTGAGCTTGATGGTCACCGACGCGGTGTCGATGGCAGAGATGCCGGAGCCCTGCATGGTCACCGCCATGCCCACGCCCCGGACACGGTGGTCGTCCACCTTGACGCAGGGGTATTTCTCCTTCCAGCCGATCATCTCCATGCCCCGCTCCATGCACTGGGGCAGCTTGCAGCTGGTGAGGGGCTCGTTGTAGTAGGCGGCCATGGTTTCCCCCATATGGGGCAGGTTCATAAGCCGCAGCCGGGCGGGGTCCATGTTCAGCTTCTCCGCCAGCTCGTTCATGGCGGACTCCATGGCAAAGCAGCCCTGGGTGGCGCCGTAACCGCGGAAGGCGCCGGCGGCCATGGTGTTGGTGTACACCACGTCCCAGGAGAAGCGGAAGGCGGCCTGCCGGGCGTAGAGGGGGATGCTCTTGTGGCCCACCAGTCCGATGGTGGTGGAGGCGTGCTCGCCGTAGGCGCCGGCGTTGGACAGGGCGTGCATATCCACCGCCTTGATGGTGCCGTCCTTCATGGCGCCCACTTTGACGTGGACCCGCATCTGGTGGCGGCTGTTGGAGGCCTGGAAGGACTCCTTCCGGGTGTACACGATCTTGGCGGGCTTGCCGGTACGCAGGGTGACCAGGGCGGGGAAGAGCTCGCTGACCAGGGTCTGCTTGGCCCCGAAGCCGCCGCCGATGCGGGGCTTCACCACCCGCACCATGTTCTTGGGCAGGCCCAGAGCATGGGCGATGGTGCGGCGGCAGTGGAAGGGCACCTGGGTGGAGGACACCACGTTGAGCCGCCGGTTGTGGTCCAGATAGGTGTAGGTGCGGAAGGTCTCCATCATGGCCTGGGCGTTGGCCTTGGTGTAGTAGGTACCCTCCACCACCACGTCGCAGGCGGCCATGGCGGCATCCACGTCGCCGTCAGAATCGCAGCCGCTGGACACCAGGTTGCGCTTCTGGTCGCCGCCGATGTCGAAGTGATGGAAGTAGTCCTCCTCCGAATGGACGATAATGGGGTTGTCCAGAGCGGTCTCAAAGTCCAGCACCGGCTCCAGAATGTCATACTTCACCTGGATCATGCCCATGGCCTTGGCCACGCAATCCTTGTCCCGGCCGGCCACGATGGCCACCGGGTCGCCCACATAGCGGACGGTGCGCTCCAGGATGTAGCGGTCGTAGGGGGAGGGCTCCGGGTAGGACTGGCCGGCCAGGGTGTAGCGGATCTGGGGCACGTCCTCCCAGGTCAGGATGCAGGAAATGCCAGGCACCCGGCTGGCGGCATCCTTGCGGATGGACTTGATGCGGGCGTGGGCGTGGGGGCTGCGGAGCACCTGCACCACCAGGCAGTCACGGGGCACCATGTCCTCGGTGTACACGCCCTTGCCGCCGGTGAGGGCGGCGCCGTCCAGCTTGGGGATGGCCTGATTGACGAATTTCAGATTCATGCCTGACCCTCCTTCTCCCAGGGCTTGTCACGGAGCCAGGCCCGCAGGGCACGGGTCTGTCCGGCGTAGCCGGAGCAGCGGCACAGGTTGCCCGCCAGATAGCCCGCGATCTCCTCCTCGGTGGGATCGGTGAGCTCACGGCGCATGGCCAGTACCGCCATGATGAAGCCGGGGCTGCAATAGCCGCACTGCTCGGCGCCCTGGGCGGTCATATAACGGCCGAAGGAGGCGGCCTCCTCCTTCACGCCCTCCAGAGTGGTGACATGGAGGCCATCGGCCCGGGCGGCGGGGTAGGAGCAGGACAGCACCGGCTTGCCCTCCACCCACACGGTACACAGGCCGCAGTTGCTGGTGTCGCAGCCGCGCTTCACGCTGACGTAGCCGTACTTGCGCAGAAACTCCAGCAGCATCATATCGTTGGGGATGTGCTTGTTGTACAGCATCCCGTTGACGGTGATCTTGACTTTCATCCCTTGTTCTCCTCCATGCACTGCTCTGCCGCCCGGCGCACCAGCACGGCGGCCAGCTTCTTCCGGTAGTCCGCCCCGGCCCGCAGGTCGGCGCCGTAGGTCAGCTCCTCAGCGGCGGCCTGTCCGGCGGCTGCGGCCCCCTTGCCCTCGTTGAGGCAGGCGGCGGCGCTTTCGCACCGCACCGCCCGGGCGGGACGGGCGCCCACCGACACGGTCCACTGGCCGTTGAGGCAGCTTACCGCCGCGGCCAGGGTGGGGAAGTCGGTGGTGGAGCGGCGGACGCTCTGGTAGGCGGCCCGGCGGCCGTCATCCTTAATGCGTACCTTCAGCAGGATATCGTCGAAGGCGATGGGGGAGGCCATGAACTCCGCCAGGGGGAGCTCGCCGCCACGATGGAGCACCACAGTGGCGTCCAGCGCCAGCAGGGCGCAGGTCAGGTCGGAGAAGCCGAACCGGGAGAACACGGAGCCTCCCACAGTGGCGCAGTTGCGGAAGGGCACGCCCACGATGTGGGATACACAGTCTCCCAGGATGCCGTCAAAGCGGGAGGTGACGGCGGGGTGGGTCTCCAACTGATGGAGGGTGACCGAGGCCCCCAGCTCCAGCCAGCCGTCCTTCACCTCGATCTGGTCCAGGCCCAGCCGGGTCAGGTCAATGGCGCGGCCAATGCGGCGGCGGCCCATTTTCAGCCAGCAGCAGCCACCCAGGATAACGCTGGTCCGGGTGTCCCGCTGGAGCAGCTCGTCGGCTTCCTCCAAAGTCTCGGGGAACACGTAGCTCTTGATGGTGAACAAATCCAATTCCTCCCCATAAATCGGGTTTTTTCGTGTTTCATAGACAGTCTATTATACCGGCTTCTGCCAGAAATGTACAGGGGAAATCATGAAAAATTCAGGGTTCACATTCCATCCCGCAAAAAGCCCTCCAGCCCCCGGCGGTCTGTCAGCTTCAGGCTCTTGTAGCCCGTCTTGATCCAGCCCTTTTTGTCGAACTCGCCCAGCACCCGGCTTACCGTCACCCGGCTCACCCCCACGGAGGAGCCGATCTCCTCATGGGTGCAGCGCACCGTATCTTCCGGCCAGGGCAGGATGGAAAGCAGGTGGCGGGCAATGCGCTTGTCCGCCTGGAGAAAGTCCCCGTCCACATGGCCGGACAGCATCCGCACACGGCGGGCCAGGTCCTCCAGCATGGCGATGGCCAGGTCGGGGTGGGCGGCAAAGACCTGCTCCAGCCGCCGCCGGTTCACCGCCACCAGCTGGCAGCGGGTCACCGCCATGGCGGAGGACACCCGGGGCTGGCCGTCAAAGAAGGCGGCCTCGCCCATCAGCTCGCCGGCGTGGGGGAGGGTGAGGATACGTTCCTCCCCCTCGGGGGAGCTGATGAAGCACTTGGCGGTGCCCGATACAATATAATAAAAGCATTCCGCCCGGGTGTCCTGGAGATAGACCAGCTCTCCCGGCTCCTTGTGCAGGATGGGCTGGCCGTCGGCCAGGGGCGTCCAGATGTTGCGCAGCATGGCGGTTTCCTCCTTTCGGGCGGACGGGGACAAGCCCTGCCCTTACAGTAAGATTGTAGCATGGTTTACATTCTTCTGGCAAGGGGGTATGGTATGCTGATACCAACAAGAAATAAGGAGGCGCCCTCGTATGGGAATGACCATGACCCAAAAGATCCTGGCCCGCCACGCCGGACTGGACCAGGTGGTACCCGGCCAGCTGGTGGAGGCCAAGCTGGACCTGGTGCTGGGCAACGACATCACCGCGCCCGTCGCCATCACCGAGTTCCGCAAGGCGGGACTGACTCAGGTATTTGATAAGGATAAAATCGCCCTGGTGCTGGACCACTCCACCCCCTGCAAGGACATCAAGTCCGCCCAGCTGTGCGCCCAGGCCCGGGAATTTGCCAGGGAATTCAACATCACCCACTTCTATGACGTGGGCTGCATGGGTGTGGAGCACGCCCTGCTGCCCGAAAAGGGCCTCACCGCCCCCGGTGAGTGCATGATCGGCGCCGACTCCCACACCTGTACCTACGGCGCGGTGGGTATGTTTTCCACCGGCGTGGGCTCCACCGATATGGCCGCCGGCATGGCCACCGGCCTTGCCTGGTTCAAGGTGCCCGCCGCCATCAAGGTCACCCTCACCGGTAAGTTCCAGCCCTATGTGTCCGGTAAGGACGTGATCCTCCACCTGATCGGCATGATCGGCGTGGACGGCGCCCTGTACAAGTCCCTGGAGTTTGCCGGGGAAGGGGTAGGGGAGCTGTCCATGGACGACCGCTTCACCATCGCCAACATGGCCATCGAGGCGGGCGCCAAGAACGGCATCTTCCCAGTGGACGACAAGACCCGTGCCTACCTGAAGGGCCGGGTCACCCGTGAGTGGGAAGCGGTGGAGGCCGACCCCGACGCCGAGTACGAGCAGGAGATCGTCATTGACCTGAACACCCTCCAGCCCACGGTGGCCCTGCCCCATCTGCCCTCCAACACCCGCACCATCGACCAGGTGGAGGGCACCCACATCGACCAGGTGGTCATCGGCTCCTGCACCAACGGCCGTCTGGACGACCTGCGGCAGGCCGCGGCGGTGCTCAAGGGCCGCAAGGTGGCCGACGGGGTGCGCTGCATCGTCATCCCCGCCACCCAGCAGATCACCCTGGACGCCATGGCCGAGGGCCTGATCCAGACCTTCATCGAGGCGGGCTGCGCCGTGTCCACCCCCACCTGCGGCCCCTGCCTGGGCGGCCACATGGGCGTGCTCTCCGACAACGAGCGGGCCATCTCCACCACCAACCGCAACTTCGTGGGCCGCATGGGCCCCGTGTCCTCCGAGATCATTCTGGCCAACCCTGCCGTGGCCGCCGCTTCCGCGGTGGCGGGCTGCGTAGCCGATCCCCGGAAGCTGTAAGGAGGTTTTCAGGCATGAAAGTATATAAGTACGGCGACAACGTGGATACCGACGTGATCATTCCCGCCCGGTACCTCAACGCCCCCGACGAAAAATCCCTGGCCTCCCACTGCATGGAGGACATCGACGCCAGCTTCGCCTCCACTGTGGAGCAGGGCGACATCATTGTGGCCGGGGCCAACTTTGGCTGCGGCTCCTCCCGGGAGCACGCGCCCCTGTCCATCAAGGCCTGCGGCGTGAAGTGCGTCATCGCCCCCTCCTTTGCCCGCATCTTCTACCGCAACGCCATCAACATCGGCCTGCCCATCATGGAGAGCCCCGAGGCCGCCGCCGCCATCCAGGCGGGGGACACCGTCAGCGTGGACTTCGCCACCGGCACCATCACCGACGAGACTCAGGGCAAGACCTGGCAGGCCGCCCCCTTCCCGGCCTTCGTGGACAACATCATCCAGGCCGGCGGACTGCTCAACTCCCTGAAAGCGCGAGGTGTGGCGAAATGAATTACAAAATTGCTTTGATCCGGGGCGACGGCATCGGCCCCGAGGTAGTGGGCGAGGCCGTCAAGGTGCTGGAGGCCGTGGGCAAACGTTTCGGCCACAGCTTTACCTATGAGGACGTGCTGCTGGGCGGCTGCGCCACCGACGCGGTGGGGAAGAGCTACCCCGACGGCACCGCCGAGAAGTGCAAAGCCTGCGACGCCGTGCTGCTGGGCGCTGTGGGCGGCCCCAAGTGGGGCTCCGACAAGCCCGCCGAGCAGCGGCCCGAGACCGCTCTGCTGGCCATCCGCAAGGACCTGGGCCTGTACGCCAACCTGCGCCCCGCCGCCCTGCGGCCCGCTATGGCCGACGCCTGCCCCCTGAAGAAGGAGACCACCGAGAAGGGCATTGACCTGATGATGGTCCGGGAACTCACCGGCGGCATCTACTTCGGCCAGCGGGAGAAGTACCAGACCGAGGATCGTGGCATGGAAGCCGCCGACCGGATGGCTTACTCCGAGCAGGAAATCGAGCGCATCGGCCGCCGGGCCTTCGAGCTGGCCCGGCTCCGCCGGAAGAAGGTGTCCAGCGTGGACAAGGCCAACGTGCTGGAGACCTCCCGGCTGTGGCGGAGCGTCATGCACCGGCTGGCGGAGGAGTATTCCGACGTGCAGTACGAGGACGTGCTGGTGGACAACTGCGCCATGCAGCTGGTCCGGGACCCCGGCCAGTTCGACGTGGTGGTCACCGAGAATATGTTCGGCGACATCCTGTCCGACGAGGCCTCCATGGTCACCGGCTCCATCGGCCTGCTGCCCTCCGCCTCCATCGGCGACACCGCCCCCGGCCTCTACGAGCCCATCCACGGCTCCGCCCCCGACATCGCCGGCCAGGACAAGGCCAATCCCATCGCCACCATCCTGTCGGTGGCCATGATGTTCCGCTACTCCTTCCGCCTGGCCGCCGAGGCCGACGCGGTGGAAGCCGCCGTGGACGCGGTGCTGGCCGAGGGCTGGCGCACCGCCGACATCGCCGAGCCGGGTGTCACCCCCATCGGCACCAGGCAGATGGGCGATCTCATCTGCGCCAAAATCTGACGAAAACAGGGAAGAGGCGGCAGTGCCGCCTCTTCTTTTTCCCGGCATACAAAAAGGAGCCGTACCCGTGGTGGGAACGGCTCCTTTTTAGTGTTTTACTTACATCTCGGTGGTAAGGACCTTCTTCAGGCGGGCAAAGCGGGGCAGGGAGTGCTCCTTGGGGCCGTTGGCCTCGCCCTGGATGAGAGGCAGGACGTAGTCGATGAACGCCTGATTGACGCCGTTGCCGGCCTCGTTAATCCACTCGCGGGGCACCTTCTTCTCGAAGTTGGCCACGATGTCCAGGGGCTGCAGTACGGTCTCGCACTTGTAGCCGCCGTCGCGGGTACACTGGAAGGCCACCATCTTGTCGGTGGTGCCGGCCACAGCGGCCTCCACGGCGGTCTTACCCGCCAGGAAGGCCTCGTCGATGTCGGTCTTGGAGCCCACGTGAGAGCCGCAGCGCTGCAGCAGGGACAGCTCGATGCCGCGCACCTTGGCGCCGGTCTTGTTCTTGATGATGTCGGCCAGCTTAACGGCCAGGCCGCCCAGCTGCGCGTGGCCGAAGCCATCGGTGGCGGAGGTCTCGGCCTCGGAGACGAAGCGGCCGTCGGCGTAGTGGATGCCCTCGGACACGGCAACCATGCACTTGCCGGTCTTGTTGTAGATGTCGGTCACGTCCTTGACGAACTGGTCCATGTCGAAGTCGGTCTCGGGCAGGTAGACCAGGTCGGGGCCGCAGCCGGCCACGGAAGCCAGGGCGGCGGAGCCGGCCAGCCAGCCGGCGTGACGGCCCATGATCTCAATGACGGTGACCATGCCGGTGTCATAGACATGGGCGTCCTGCCACACCTCGGCGCAGGAGGTGGCGATATACTTGGCGGCGGAAGCGAAGCCGGGGCAGTGGTCGGTGCCGTTCAGGTCGTTGTCGATGGTCTTGGGCACGCCCATGATGCGGCATTCATAGCCCACCTTCTGCATATACTTGGAGATCTTGTTGCAGGTATCCATGGAGTCGTTGCCGCCGTTATAGAAGAAGTAGCGCACGTCGTACTTCTGGAAGATCTGAAGGATACGCTTGTAATCAGTATCGTCCTTGTCGGGGTCGGCCAGCTTATAGCGGCAGGAGCCCAGAGCGGAGGAGGGGGTGTACTTGAGCAGATCCAGCTCGGCGGCGTCCTCCTGGCCCATATCGTACAGCTTGTCGTCCAGCACGCCCTTGATGCCGTGGGCGGCGCCCAGCACTCGGGTGATGCAGTCGGTGTCCAGGGCGGTGCGGATCACGCCCAGAGCGCTGGCGTTGATGACGGCGGTGGGGCCGCCGGACTGGCCGATGATGCAAGCGCCTCTCAGTTCACTCATGAAAGTTGCCTCCTGTTGAATGAAAAATTTTTTACAAATTTAGATTTTGCGGGAATATCATACCACGTCCTCTTGAAATTATCAAGGAGACCTGTTAAAATCATGGTGCATCAAGAAAAGGAGATGACAACTATGCCTCTCGTAACTACCAAGGAAATGTTCCAGAAGGCCTACAACGGCGGCTACGCCATCGGCGCCTTCAATGTCAATAACATGGAGATTGTCCAGGGCATCACCGAAGCTGCCAAGGAAGTCAACGCTCCCCTGATCCTTCAGGTGTCCAAGGGCGCCCGCGCCTACGCCAACCACACCTACCTGGTCAAGCTGGTGGAGGCCGCCATCATCGAGACCGGTCTGCCCATCTGCCTGCACCTGGACCACGGCGACAGCTTCGAGACCTGCAAGAGCTGCATCGACGGCGGCTTTACCTCCGTCATGATCGACGCCTCTTCCAAGCCTTTCGCCGAGAATATTGAGATCACCAAGAAGGTGGTGGAGTACGCCCACGATCACGGCGTCGTCGTCGAGGCCGAGCTGGGCGCGCTGGCCGGCGTGGAGGACGAGGTCCAGGTTTCCGCCGAGGACTCCCACTACACCCGCCCCGAGGAGGTGGAGGAGTTCGTGGCCAAGACCGGCTGTGACTCCCTGGCCATCGCCATCGGCACCAGCCACGGCGCTTACAAGTTCACCGCCGCTCAGTGCACCCGCAATGAGAAGGGCGAACTGGTTCCCCCGCCCCTGCGCTTCGACATCCTGGACGAGGTCGTACGCCGTCTGCCCGGCTTCCCCATCGTACTCCATGGCTCCTCTTCCGTGCCTCAGGAGTTCGTGAAGATGGTCAACGAGAATGGCGGTAAGATGCCCGACGCTGTGGGTATCCCCGAGGAGCAGCTGCGTCAGGCCGCCCGGGGCGCTGTGTGTAAGATCAACATCGACTCCGACCTGCGCCTGGCCATGACCGGCACCATCCGTCAGTTCTTCCACGAGCATCCTGACAAGTTCGATCCTCGTGAGTACCTGAAGCCCGCCCGTGCCGCCATCAAGGAGCTGGTGAAGCACAAGCTCATCAACGTCCTGGGCTGCGACGGCAAGGCCTGATCCAATCACGCATCCAAAAAGGAGAGGGGAGACCCTCTCCTTTTTTTGCGCCCTGACCCGCTGCCGCATAGAATGGCGGGAAGGGAGAGAACTGTTATGTGGGAGCCTGTTCCATACGACCGCCGTGCCGCCGTGCGCTACGCCCACCGCTGGGCCTTTGGCCGCAACCCGGCCTATTACGACTATGAGGAGGTGGGGGGCGACTGCACCAGCTTCGCTTCCCAGTGCCTGTATGCCGGCATTGGGGTGATGGACTACACCCCGGACTATGGCTGGTACTACCTGGACGCCAACAACAAGGCCCCGGCCTGGACCGGAGTGGAGTTTCTCTACCGCTACCTGACCCAGATCCAGGTCCGCCCCGGCCCCTATGCCGTGGAAACCGGTCTGGACCTGCTGCTGCCGGGGGATCTGGTCCAGTTCAGCCCCCAGGGGGACGTGTTTACCCATACCGCCGTGGTGGTCCAGGTAGGGGCACGGCCCACCCTGCGCAATACCCTGGTGGCCGCCCACTCCTACGACGTGGACCGGAAGCCTTTGAGCAATTATGCCTTCCGGGATATCCGGTACCTCCATGTGCTGGGGGGCTGGCGGGAGACATAGGGCGTTTCATCGAGACGCAAAGAGGCGGACGGCCATATGGCCGTCCGCCTTTTCTCATTGGGGTCAATCCCCCAGGATCAGACCGGAGTCCTCCAGATAGAGCCGCCGGAAGAAGGAGACGGTCTGGCCGTTTTCGTCGGCGCAGGTGCCCGCCAGCACCACGCAGCCCTCCAGGGGATCGGCGGCGGCGGTGTCCAGACTGCGGAAGGCGGGCCAGTGCTCCTTTAAAAAGTCCGCATAGGTGACGGTGTAGATGGTCCCGTCCCGGCGGAAGAAGAGCTGCTTGTCGGTGATCAGCTCGCAGTCCCCGTCCCCGTTCAGGTCCACCATGCTGACATTTCCCCGGAGAGTGCTCTCTGCCCGCAGGAAGCGGACCAGACCCTCCTCCTGGTTCCAGCGGTACAGGTCGATGGTCCAGTTGACCTCCTTGGAGTCATTGCTCCAGCCCGCCAGCAGGCCCTGGTAGCCCAGCAGGGCGGGGAAGTCGTCCAGCCACCGGTTGCCGGACACGACCCCCAGGGGGAGACGGTCAAAGGAGGGCACCACGTCATCGTTCTCCAGGGTGATCCGGGGAACACAGGTGCCGTCCTTCAGGGTGTAGAGGCCGAAGTAGAACGGGTCGTCGAACTTGGCGCCGAACCGAATGGACTCCCTCCAAGGCTCGGGCTGGGGGTCGCTGAGCTCTTCATACACCGTCAGCTCCTCCAGTGGAACGGCGACAGGTTCCCCGGTCCCGGCGGCAGGCTGGTCCACCGTGAGGGTGTCCCCGCTGAAGGTGAGGGTACGCAGGAAGGAGGTGATCGTGCCGGTTTCATCCTCCGTCGTGCCGGAAAGCAGGATACAGCTGCCTCTGGCGGACAGTCTGGCCCCCTCCAGAGTGCGGAAGGCGGGCCAGCGCTGGGTCAGCAGGTCGGCGTAGTTCACGGCGTAGAGGGTATCCTCCCACTGGAGCAGGAGCTGCCGGTCGGTGATCAGCTCCTCCTTCCCGTCCCCGTTCAGGTCCTGGGTCAGCAGCTGACCGCCGGCGCTGCCGTAGGTCTCCGCCAGCAGGGAACGGTTTCCTTCCTCGTCCACGGCAAACAGGTCGTAGAACCATTCATCCTGCCGCTCCGACGGCACGCCGGGATAGGAGGTGATGAAACCGTCGGTGCCCATCAGGTCCAGGTAGTAAAACAGCTGGTAGGTCTCCTGCAGCCCATCCATGCTGCCGGACTGCTTGCGCTGTAGGAAGAGCATGGCGCCGGCGTTCTCGCTTCTGGGACCCTCCCGCATGGTCCAGGGTGGGGTTTCGCCGCGCTCAACATAGGAGTCCAGGTCGAAGTGCTGCTCGATGGTGGGATTTTGGGGCACGGCAGGGGCGGAGTAGGGGGACAGGTCGGAAAGGGACAGGGTGAAGATCCCGTCCTCATATACGGCGGTCCGGGGTCCGGAGAAGGTACAGGCCGCCGCCAGACCTGCCAGCACCACCGCCGCCAGCACGGCGGCCAGGATGGGACGCTTCTGGTGGGCGATGCGGGTGATGCGGTCCTTCATCTGCCGCTTGCCGGAGGTCATGGTGGTGGCGGCCAGCAGAGGATTGGTCGGTTTGCCCCGCACCGGCACCAGGGCCAGCAACGTGCGGCCATAGGCCAGCCGCCCGCTGTGGTCCAGCGCCGCCATGGCCCCCTCGTCACAGGCCAGCTCGCAGTCGGCGCGGGACAGGATCGCCGCCGCCCACACCAGGGGGTGGAACCAGTAGACGGTGAGACACACGCACCGCAGCAGGGCCCACAGGGAGTCCAGATGCTTGGCGTGGGTGCGCTCATGGAGGAGCACATAGTCCAGACGGTCCGACTGGACGGCGGCGGGGGTCAGGTAAATGGCGGGCCGCACCAGTCCCACCAGACAGGGGGAGGAGAGCCGGTCGCTGAGATACACCGGCAGGGGACAGCCCTCCGCCCGGAAGGGGACCCGGCTCTTTCGCAGCCTCCGCCGGAACCGCAGGTTGGCAAGGAGGAAGAAGGCGGCCATAGCGGCCATACCCACCTTCCACACCACGTCCAGCACCTGGGCCAGGGAGACGGTGGGGGCGGGGAGGGCGGCGCTGCTCTCTCCGGCGGTGGGGATGTTCTGGATCACCTGGGTCTGGGTGTTGTCCGGAATCGGTTCGGCGGCTGGTTGGGTGGGGACCTCCACCGGCCGCTCCAGTACGGCGGTGAGCTGCTGCCCGGCCTGCCGGCTCACATCCAGCACCGAAACAACGGGCAGGGCGGGCAGCTGCACCGGCACCAGCAGCCGCACCAGCACCAGCGCCCACAGGGCGTACTGCACCCGGCGGGGGATGGCGGTGCGGAAGAGAAACCGGAACAGGATCAGGGCTAAAATCAGCACCGACGCGGTGAGGACCACTTCTTTCATGACGACTCCTCCTTTGCCTGCTCCAGAATGGCGGAGAGCTGGTCAATGTCCTCCTGGGTCAAAGCCCGGCTGTCCACCAGGGCGCTCATCATCAGCCCCAGGCTGCCGCCGTATACCTTGTCCAGAAAGTGGCGGGTGGCGGTCTCCTCCGCCTGCTGGCGGGGGAGCAGGGGGGTGTACTCCTTGGCCCGGCCCTCCTCATGGTGGGTCACCGCTCCCTTGGCCTCCAGCCGGGAGAGCATGGTGATGATGGTATGCTTGGACCAGCCGGTCTCCCCCTCCAGCGCGTGGGTCAGCTGGGTGATGGTGGCCGGACCGTCCTCCCACAGGCGGTCCATCAGCTTCCATTCGCCGTCGGACAGGTGGATCTTCATAGGGCATCCCTCCATTGGTGTACAGTTGTCTACCTCTTCTGATTGGAGCATAGCACAATGGTAGACAGTTGTCAACCAAAACCACTGAAACTTTTCCGGCCTCTGCTGTGATATGATAGACGAAAGCGCTTTCCACTTCCCGAAGGAGTGACCCTATGAGAGAGACGACCATCATCAGACAGCTGCGGGCGGGAGACCCGGCGGGGCTGGAGAAGCTGATGGACGCCTATCTGCCCTATGTCTCCGCGGTGGTGTGGCATATTCTGGGCCGCGCCATGCCGCCGGAGGACGGGGAAGAAGTGGTGTCCGACGTGTTTCTGGCCGCCTGGGACCAGGCGGAGGACCTGCGGCCCGGTCAGATCAAGGTATGGCTGGCCGCCGTGGCCCGGCACAAGGCCCGCAACAGGCTGCGTCAGGTGGGGCGGACCCTGCCCCTGGAGGGGGAGGCCCTGGAGATTCCCGGTCAGGCCGACCCGGCGGATCAGCTGGCCCGGGCGGAGGAGGGGCGGCTGGTGCGGGCGGCGGTGGACGCCCTGCCCGATCAGGAGCGGGAGATCTTTCTCCGCTATTACTACTACGCCCAGACCATGCCGGAGATCGCCCGCCGGATGGATCTGAACCTGTCCACCGTCAAGACCAAGCTGCGGCGGGGACGAATGAAGCTGAAGGAACAGTTGACGAGGGAGGGATATGTACATGAAGGGTGACTGGTTCGACCTGCTGGAGGACTACCGGCCCCAGCCCCTGGACCTGGACGAAGAAACCCCCTATTCCTCGTCCCGGATCAGGGAGATGACCATGAAACGCATGACAAACAAAAAGACCAAACCGCACCGGCTGCCGGTGCGGCTGCTGACGGCGGCCGCCGTGGCGGCGGCCCTCACCGTGTCCGCCCTGGCGGTAAGCCGCGTCCTGGGGGCGGGGGAGATGTTCCGGGACTACTTTGCCGACGACGCCCAGCCCCTCACCTCCGCCCAGCTGGAGGCGGCGGACCAGATGGGGACCGCCCTGGGGACGGGGGTCACCAGCAACGGAGCCACCATCACCCCGGTGGCCATCCTGGCGGACCGGCAATTCTGCTATCTGCGCCTGCATATCCAGGCCCCGGAGGGGGTGGTTCTGCCCGACTACACCGAGGAGGAGGGCTGCTATCAGCTGTTTAGCCCAGAACAGGAGCACTTCCTCTCCCTGACGGCGGCTGACGGCGCCAGGCTGGACTACACCTCCTCCCTGGACGTGCTGCCTGACGACGACCCCACCGACAACGAAAAGGACCTGGTGCTGTGGCTGGCCTCCCACCCGGACGGCACCGTCTTCAGCGGCGGCCAGCCCCTGATGCTTACCCTCCACGGGCTGTGGCTCCAGACGCCGGACAAGGACTATACCTCCATCTTTGAGGGCGACTTCCCTCTGAACCTGGGGACGCCGGATCAGGGGCCCAGCCTGGAGCTGGACGTAGCCGGGCTGACCTGGACCGACGAAACCTACGGCTTTACCATTACCCTGGAGGAAATGACCCTCACCCCCCTGAGCCTTACCGCCCGCTATACCGCCACCCAGCCCAACGACCCCAGGGTGGAGCCGGGTGCGGGACCTCTGGAAGTGGTGCTCAAGGACGGGAGGGCCGTCACCGCTCTGAAAGGGAGCGCGCCCGACGGGAACGGCTGCGCGGTGCAGGTCTTTGACGCCCCCCTGGATCTGGAACAGGTGGCCTGTGTCCGGTGGGGCGGCTATCAGATCCAGCTGCCCGTCCGCTGACGGCAAAAGCGGAGCTGCCGCGGTATGCGGCGGCTCCGCTTTGCGTTTTGTCCGCCGATCCCTTTCAAAAACCGGAAATGGAGCGCCTTACCGCACCAGGAAGTTTTTCTTGTGGCGGCAGGCTTTTTATTGTATACTATATAAAGTTGATTTTACAAAAAAGAGGTTTTTGGCATGGATCACGCTCGCTATGAAAGTCCCCTCTCCTCCCGCTACGCCAGTGACCGGATGCAGTATATCTTCTCCCCGGACAAGAAGTTTACCACCTGGCGGCGGCTGTGGGTGGCCCTGGCCCGGGCCGAGATGGAGTTGGGCCTGCCGGTGACCGCCCAGCAGGTAGAGGAGCTGGAGGCTCATATCACCGACATCGACTACGACAAGGCCGCCCAGTACGAAAAGAAGCTGCGCCACGACGTGATGGCCCACGTCCACACCTACGGCGACGCCTGCCCCAAGGCCATGCCCATCATCCACCTGGGGGCCACCAGCTGCTATGTGGGGGACAACACCGACGTGATCCTCATGCGGGAGGGCCTGTGCCTCGTCCGGGACGAGATCGTGCGGGTGCTGGACAAGCTGGCCGCCTTTGCCCGGCGGTACAAGGCCCTGCCCACCCTGGGCTTTACCCACTTCCAGCCCGCCCAACTGGTCACCGTGGGCAAGCGGGCCACCCTGTGGATGAACGAGCTGCTGCTGGACCTCAGTGACGTGGAGTACCGCATCGCCTCTCTGAAGCTGCTGGGGTGCAAGGGCACCACCGGCACCCAGGCCTCCTTCCTGGAGCTCTTCGACGGCGACCATGAGAAATGCCGTCAGCTGGACCGCAGGATCGCCGCCGAGATGGGCTTTGAGGCCACTGTGCCGGTATCGGGGCAGACCTACTCCCGCAAGACGGATTATCAGGTGCTCTCCACCCTGTCCTCCATCGCCCAGAGTGCCAGCAAATTCGCCACCGACCTGCGGCTGCTGTGCCACCTGAAGGAGGTGGAGGAGCCCTTTGAGAAGAGCCAGATCGGCTCCTCCGCCATGCCCTACAAGCGCAATCCCATGCGCTGTGAGCGCATCTGCGCCCTGGCCCGCTATGTGATGGCCGACGCGGTCAACCCCGCCATCACCGCCGCCGGCCAGTGGTTTGAGCGCACCCTGGACGACTCGGCCAACAAGCGCCTTTCCGTGCCCGAGGCCTTCCTGGCGGTGGACGCCATCCTCAACATCTGGGCCAACGTGGCCGACGGCCTGGTGGTCCATGAGAAGGTCATTGAGAAGCACGTTCTGGAGGAGCTGCCCTTCATGGCCAGCGAGAACATCCTGATGGACGCCGTCAAGAAGGGGGGCAACCGGCAGGACCTCCACGAGCGCATCCGCGTGCTCAGCCAGCAGGCGGGGGCCAACGTGAAGGACCTGGGCCTGCCCAACAACCTGATCGACCTCATCGCCGCGGACCCGGCCTTCGACCTGCTCAGCCGGGAGGAGCTCACCGCCCATCTGGAGCCGGGCCGCTACATCGGCCGCTGCCCGGAGCAGGTGGAGGAGTTCCTGACGGAGGCGGTGGAGCCGGTCTTTCAGCGCTATCCCCACGCTCTGGAGGGCAAGACCGCGGAGCTGAAGGTATAAACCAAGGGATCACGGGAAAAACAAGGAGGAAATTGTGATGGAAAAGGCAGTTCGGCGCATTGGCGTATTTACCAGCGGCGGTGACGCCCCCGGCATGAACGCGGCCATCCGTTCGGTGGTTCGTACCGCCGTCCATATGGGTATTGAGTGTATCGGCATCCGCCGTGGCTATCACGGCCTGATCAACGGCGATTTTATCCCCCTGGACTTCGACAGCGTCAGCGGTCTGTCCCGCCGGGGCGGCACCATGCTCTACTCCGCCCGCAGCGAGGACTTTAAGTCCGAGGTGGGCCGGGAGCGGGCCGCCGCCACCTGCAAGCTGCTGGGGCTGGACGCCCTGGTGGGCATCGGCGGCGACGGCACCTTCCGGGGCCTGCTCACCCTGGCCGACAAGGGCCTGAGCGTCATCGGCATCCCCGGCACCATCGACAACGACATCGCCTGCTCTACTTACACCATCGGTTTTGACACCGCCTGCAACACCGCCCTGGAGTCCATCGACAAGCTGCGGGACACCATGCAGTCCCACGAGCGCTGCTCCGTGGTGGAGGTCATGGGCCGTCACGCCGGCCATGTGGCCCTCAACGTGGGCGTGGCCTGCGGCGCCACCGCCGTGGTGGTGCCCGAGCAGGTGGTCAACTACGAGGAGGACCTGATCGAGCCCATCCGCCGGGCCCGGCTGGCTGGCCGCACCCACTTCATGATCATCGTGGCCGAGGGCGTGAAGGGCGGCGCCTACGACATCGCCCAGCACATCCACGAGGCCACCGCCCTGGACACCCGGGTGACCATCCTGGGCCACGTCCAGCGGGGCGGCGCGCCCTCCCTCCGGGACCGGGTGGCGGCCACCTACATGGGTTATGAGGCCGTGCGGCTGCTGGCCGAGGGCAAGAGCTGCCGGGTGGTGGCCATGGACGGCGAGTCCTATGTGGACTACGACATCCACGAGGCCCTGCAGATGAAGAAGGGTCTGGATCAGCAGACCTACACCGTCATGCGCGCCCTCACCGGCGTGCAGTAAGCCAAGCCACACAAACGGAGAGCGGAGCCCGGCTCCGCTCTCCGCCTTTTTAGAAGGGGGGACCGCCATGATCCTGGCGCTGTGCGTGGACGACAAAAACGGCATGGCCTTCAACGGCCGCCGACAGAGCATGGACCGGCTGCTGCGGGCCGATTTACTGACGGCGGCGGGGGAGGGGCCCCTGTGGGTCAGCCCCTACACCGCCAAACAGTTCGCCCCCGCCCCTGCAAACCTGCGCCCGGCGGAGGACTTTCTGCTCCGGGCGGGAGCGGGGGAGGTCTGCTTTGCCGAGTTTCCCCCTCTGGCCCAGGTGCTGGACAGGGTGGAGGGGATTCTCCTTTACAGATGGAACCGGACCTATCCCGCCGATCAGCATCTGGATTTTGACCCGGCGGCGGCAGGGTTCCGGCTGGTCTCCGCCGCCGATTTTTCCGGCTCCTCCCACAAAACCCTGACCAAGGAGGTCTATACCAGATGAAACGAATTTCTGCCGCTCTTCTGTCCCTGATCATGCTGTGCAGCCTGCTGACAGGGTGCCGGCAGGCCGACCAGACGGGTGAGGTCCATGGCCTGTCCGATCTGCCCGCCTATAGCGGCGATCCCTATGTGGCGGTCAATGACAACGTTCCTTACTTTACAGAGGAGGACTACACCACCAACTCCTTTGAGTCCTACAGCGACCTGGACGAGTTGGGCCGGTGCGGGGTGGCCTACGCCTGCGTGGGCACCGACCTGATGCCCACCGAGGACCGGGGCAGCATCGGCCAGGTGAAGCCCACCGGCTGGCAGACGGTGAAGTACGACTGCGTGGACGGCAAGTACCTGTACAACCGCTGCCACCTGATCGGCTTCCAGCTCACCGGCGAGAACGCCAACAACAAGAACCTCATCACCGGCACCCGGTACTTAAACGTGGACGGGATGCTGCCCTTTGAGAACATGGTGGCCGACTATGTGAAGGAGACCGACAACCATGTGCTCTACCGGGTGACCCCCGTCTTTGAGGGGGACAATCTGGTGGCCTCCGGGGTGCTGATGGAGGGCTACAGCGTGGAGGACAGCGGGGAAGGGGTCACCTTCTGCGTGTACGCCTATAACGTGCAGCCCGGCGTCACCATCGACTACGCCACCGGCCTCAGCGCCCTCAGCGGGGAGGAGGTCCCCCAGCCCTCCGCCCCCGCTCAGACTACCAGCGGCTCGGAGGAGGAGCAGGGCACCTATGTGCTCAACACCAGCTCCATGAAGTTCCATTTCCCCGACTGTTCCGGAGCAGCCTCCATGAGCGATGCCAACCGCCGGGACTACACCGGCTCCCGGCAGGAATTGATCGACCAGGGGTATGCGCCCTGCGGCATCTGCAAGCCCTGAAGGAGAGCGGGCGCTGGGCGGCGGGCAGCGGGCCGGTTTTGGTGCCTTTGTAGGGGCGGCATTTATGGTCGCCCGCGTACCCTGATATGGCCTGAAAGTCCCCCTCATCCGGCCCTGCGGGCCACCTTCCCCCCTGTGGGGGGAAGGTAATGGGCGGGCCTGGAATTTAGCGTAGGGGCGGCCTTTATGGCTGCCCGCATAACCCCGCCCGCCCTCATTTATTTCTTCCCAAACGAGGTACCCCATGAAAGACATCGTCACATCCTTCGGGGCCTGGATCCAGGCCCTGTGCGACAAAGACCCGGACAAGGCCCGGAAATGGCTCACCACCGGCTACCGGGCCAAAAACCTGCAATTAAAGCTGGCCCCCGGCAAGCTGACCACCAAGTCCGCCCAGATGGTGGCGGTCCAGACCATGAACTCCATGATCGCGCCCCTGGCCCACCCGGACAGGGCGGCTATGGTCAGCCTGTTTCTGCCCTGCGAGCCCCTCCAGGTGCTGGGGCTGTCCCCTTACTCCTGCGAGGGCTTCGGCTGCTTCCTGTCCGGCACCCAGGCGGAGGGGGCCTTCCTCCGCCACGCCGAGAGCGAGGGCCTGCCCGAGACCTTCTGCTCCTATCATAAAATCTTCATCGGGGCGGCGGAGAAGGGCCTGATGCCCAAGCCCCGGTTCATTCTGTCCACCACCCTGGCCTGCGACGCCAATCTGCTCACCTTCCGGCGGCTGGCGGAGTATTTTGACGTGCCCCACTTCATGGTGGACGTGCCCTACCGCACCGACCAGAGCGCCGTGGACTATGTGGCCGACCAGCTGCGGGACATGGTGGCCTTTCTGGAGAAACAGACCGGCCAGAAGCTGAGCCAGTCCGCCCTGGAGGAGACGGTGGAGCGCAGCAACCGGAGCCTGGCCAACTACCACCGCTATCTGACCCTGAAGGCGGACAAGTGCATCCCCTGTGAGATGACGGGGGAGATGTTCGCCGCCTTCGCCCTCCATATTCTTCTGGGCACCCCGGAAACCGAGGCCTTCACCCTCCAGTGCCTGAAGGACACGGAATCGGCGGCCCCGGCGGAGGGGGTGCGGCTGCTGTGGCACCACACCACCCCCTTTTGGGTGGCCCCCCTGCGGCAGGTCACCGACTTCAACCGGGACGTGCAGATCGTGGGGTGCGATATGTGCTTTGAGGGCATCCAGCCCGCCTTTTCCGCCGACCCCTATGAGGCCATGGCCCAGCGGGTGGTGTACTCCGCCTTTAACGGCCCGGTGTCCCGGCGCATTGAGAAGGGGCTGGAGGCCGCCCGCCAGCTCAAGGCAGACGGAGCGGTGTGGTTCTGCCACTGGGGCTGCAAGCACACCCTGGGCGGGGCACAGCTGGCCAAGGAGACCTTTGAGGCCGCCGGCATCCCCACCCTGGTGCTGGACGGCGACGGCTGCGACCGCAGCCACGGCGGCGAGGGCCAGCTGGCCACCCGCATGGAGGCCTTTGTGGAGCTGCTGAAACAGGGAAAGGGGGGACAGGCATGACCCACTATATCTGTAAATACACCCCGGTGGAACTTTTGCGCGCCCTGGGGGGAGAGTGCGTGGTGCTGGACCAGATGCCCGACTCCTTCCCCCTCAGCGACCAGCTGGGCCACCCCAACCTGTGCGGCTTCGGCAAGGCGGTGCTGGAGGCCTGCCTGTCCGGGCAGGTACGAGAGCTGGTGCTGGTCAACTGCTGCGACGTGATCCGCAGCGTGTACGACATCCTGCTCCGGCACGGCAAGCTGGACTTCCTCTACCTGATGGACCTGCTCCACTGCGGAGGCGACTGCGCCAAAACCCGGATGAAGGGGGAGCTGCTGGCTCTGGCGGAGGCCTACGGGGCCTACAAGGGCACCAAGTTTGACGAAACAGCTTTCCGGGCGGCCTTCACGCCCCTGGACCGGCCTACAGAGCCCTACCTCAGCGTGCTGGGAGGCAGGGTAGGGGACAAGCTCTTTGCGGCCATGGAGGAGGCGCTCCCCCTGCCGGTACGCAACGACACCTGCGTCTACAACCGCAGCGTGGCCCCGCCGCCGGAGGGTGGGGACTTTGACGCCCTGATGGGCTGGTACGCCGGGGCTCTGCTGGAGCAGATCCCCTGTATGCGGATGACCGACGCCGCCGGGCGGCGGCAGCTGGTCAACGACCCCCATCTCAAGGGTGTGGTGTACCATACGGTGAAATTCTGTGACTACTACGGCTTTGAATACTCCGGCCTGCGCCATGAGCTCACCGTGCCCATGCTCAAGCTGGAGTCGGACTATACGGCGGGGAGCAGCGGACAGCTGCGTACCCGGCTGGAGGCCTTTGCCGAGACCATGGTCCCGGCACAAACCACAGCGAAAAAAGGAGGGAGCGCCATGAGCGGCGGACGGTATTATGTGGGCATCGACAGCGGGTCCACCAGCACGGATGTGGCCATTCTGGACCGCAACCGCCAGCTGGTGGCGGGGGTGATTCTGCCCACCGGGGCGGGGGCCTTGGCGGGAGCGGAGCGTGCCCTGGAGCAGGCCCTCAAACAGGCGGGGCTGACCGAGGCGGACATCGCCGCCACCGTCACCACCGGCTACGGGCGCTCCGCCATCCAGATGGGGGACAAGTCCATCACCGAGATCACCTGCCACGCCAAGGGAGCCTACTTCCTGGATTCCACTGTGCGCACCATCATCGACATCGGCGGTCAGGACAGCAAGGTGATCCGGCTGGACGACCAGGGCAACGTGGTCAACTTCCTGATGAACGACAAGTGTGCCGCCGGTACCGGCCGCTTTCTGGAGCTGATGGCCCGCACCCTGGAGCTGTCCATGGAGGAGATGAGCTGGGCCGGGCTGGAGTGGAAGGAGGACATCGCCATTTCCTCCATGTGCACCGTCTTTGCCGAGTCGGAGGTGGTGTCCCTCATCGCCCAGAACAAGGACCGGGGGGACATCATCCACGGCCTGAACCAGTCGGTGGCCTCCCGCACCGCCGCCCTGTGCCGCCGCCTGGGGGGCGAGAGCAACTATATGATGACCGGCGGCGTGTCCAAGAACCGGGGCGTGGTGGAGGCCATCCAGCGGGAGCTGGGGGTGGATCTCATCGTCTCCGACCGGGCCCAGCTCAACGGTGCTCTGGGCGCCGCCCTCTTCGCTCTGGAGGGGTAATCTCATAGCTATTTCAAAGACCTTCCCTGTGGGGAAGGTCTTTTTTTGCCGCTGGATGTACCCAAACATACAACAAATCCCCCCAAACACCCTACAGGTGAAAGGGGGGAGGCCCATGAAGCTGGTGCGCTACGGCAGGGAGGGGGCGCTGACCAACTATCTGCCCCTGCCCAGGCCGCTGCTGGAGCTGGATCTGTCGGGGACGGCCCTGCTGCTCTACGCTCTGCTGCTGGATCGGGCCACCCTGTCCCAGAAGAACGGCTGGTGGTCAGAGGAGGGGTGGGTGTATGTGCGCTATCCCATCGCCAGGCTGGCGTCGGCGCTGGGGCGGGGAACCACAGTGGTCAAGAAGCGGCTGAAGGAACTGGAACAGGCGGGCCTGATCCGGCGGGTGACGCCAAGGAGGGGGGAGGCCAGCCAAATTTTTTTGTCCCTGCCCGAGGACGCTTTTTTGACCGGGAGCGGGCCGAAAAACCGACCGGGACCCGGTCGGAAACCGGACCATGACCAGGTCGGAAAAGCGTCCCCTAACAACCTGAGGGAACTACAAAAAGAGAACAACTATTCTTATCAATATAGAGAGGGGGAGAGTTTATGATGGATCGGGAGGAACGGCTGCGGGAGGCTATGGAACGGGAAAAAGCCAACCGCATCCAGCAAAAGCGCAAGCGGGTGTTCGGCTCGGCCCAGGGGCTGATGGCCTGTACCTTCGACAAGGACAACGGGGCGGTGCCTCAGCTGGCCTGGGCCAGGCAGTATGTGGAGCACTGGCCGGAGATGCGTCGGGAGAACATGGGCCTGCTGTTCTGGGGCCCGGCGGGCGCGGGCAAAACCTTACGCCCTACGCCCGGGAACAGGTGTACGAGATCATCAACCGCCGGTATCTGTCCGGGCGGCCCATGGTGGTGACCACCAATCTGACTCTGAAGGAGCTGAAAAACGCCGACCGGGACGACAGCCGCATCCATGACCGGGTGCTGGAGCGGTGTGTGCCGGTTTGCTTTGACGGAACCAGTCTGCGGCGGGAAAAAACAGCGGGGCGTGTCAAACGGATGCAGACGCTGCTGACCGGCGGCAGTCCGGCGGATTGACAAAGGTCCGCCGGGATGGTATCGTTGAGTTGTGACGGCATCGTTTCGGAATTGCCGTAGGGGCCGATGCCCACATCGGCCCGCCTGAACCGGGCGTGTCTGTTCGGAACGGACAAACAAACACATACAACAGCATTTTTTATTTTGTTGCAGCAGCCGCCGGCGGAGCCGGGCCGTCTGAGGCCTGGCCGGGGCCGGCTGGAGGGACCCCTCTGGACCTCAACTACGAACTCAACAAAATAAAAATTTTGTTGAGTTGAGAGGAGGGGGAAAGCCCCCATGGACCATAATGACTACAAATTGACCGCTCCTGAGCTGCTCCGCAACTTCCTGGTCTACCACGAGACCATTCAGGGCCACTCCAAGAAAACCGTGGACGAATACTATCTGGATCTGCGCAACTTCTTCCGCTACATCAAACTTGAAAAAGGCCGGGTGCCTCGGGACACGCCGCTGGATCAGATCGATATCGACGACCTGGATCTGGATCTGGCCCGTTCGGTGAATCTCAGTGACGTGTACAGCTACATGAGCTACCTCAGCCGTGACCGGGTCAAGCACGCCAACAGTCCCACCTCCGGCTACGGCCTGGAACCCTCCGCCCGGGCCCGCAAGATCGCCGCCATCCGCTCCTTTTATAAGTATCTCTCCAGCAAGGCCAAGCTGATCGGTGAAAACCCCATGCAGGACCTGGATTCCCCCCGGCTGAAGAAATCCCTGCCCCGGTATCTGTCTCTGGACGAGTCCATCATGCTGCTGGAGGCCGTGGACGAGCCCAACCGGGCCAGAGATTACTGCATTTTGATCCTGTTTCTCAACTGCGGGCTGCGAATTTCAGAGTTAGTTGGTCTTAACCTGACCGATGTCCGGCAGGAACAGCTCCGTGTGCTGGGCAAAGGCAACAAAGAACGGATGATTTTCCTCAATGAAGCCTGCCGGGAGGCGCTGGACGACTGGCTGGAGGAGCGGAACAACCAGGCGGCGGCGGACAAAAACGCCCTCTTCCTCACCCGCTCCCACACCCGCATGACCACGGCGGCGGTCCATTATATGGTAAAACAGCGGCTGCTGAAAGCGGGTCTGGACCCGTCTCTCTACTCCAGCCATAAGCTGCGCCACACCGCCGCCACCCTGATGCTGCAAAACGGCGTGGACGTGCGGACCTTGCAGGAGGTGCTGGGCCACGAGAACCTGAACACCACCCAGATCTATACCCATGTGGACAACGAGAACCTCCGTGCCGCCGCCCGTGCCAATCCCCTGGGCAAGGCCCGGAAAAAGAACAAAAAGGACGAGAATAACGAAGGATAGGGGCGCATTTACGCCCCTATCCTTATTTTCTGACAAATATGCTTATTCTATTGCTGCCGTCCATAAAAGATAATTTATCTTCACAGACCGAGAACTCCTGCCAGTTCGTCGAATATTTTCCGTGTAACCCAATGCTCTTATAATCCGGCTGGCTGCTGTCATCCTCCCATATCAACTCCACCTGATAATCCATATAACCAAAGTGGTAGCTGATGTTTATGTCAATCCCCCGGTACAAATATTCCCTGTCATTATCATTACAATGAACCAGGGCATCTACTTTCTGATAGAAACTATCAGGCGAACCGCCGCACGCTTCCGCAAAGGAGCGAACGCTCCTAAAAGAGCGGTCACAAGCTGCATCATTTAGCATATTTTCCCTTCTCTCTGCAAAAAATTACTTTATGAAGTCGTTATTTCATAGGCCCGCAGGGCCAGCAGAATCCCCTGCTCCACGGTGGTGGTGTCCTTGGGCGACAAGGTGGTGCCGGAGGTGCCCTTCAAAATAGCGGCGGCATGGAGCGCGGCCATGGCCTCCTGCGCCCAGGGAGAGACCTGGGCGGCGTCGGTATAGCCAGACAGGCTGCCGGTCTCCAGCGCCCCCTTCCCTGTCTCCTGCCGGATGTATTGGATGGTCCGGTACAGCATGGCTGCCAGCTGTTCCCGGGTCACAACTGCATCGGGGGCAAATTTGCTGCCATCCTCCACCCCTTCAATGATCCCGGCTGCCGCCCCCTTTCGGGCCATCCAGTCCTTGGTGTCCGTGAAGCGGTTGGCCTCGCCCTCCAAAATGGGCCGCCCGGTGGTCAGTTCCGCCAGGTTGACCATCAGTTCGGCGCACTGGAGCCGGGTCAGAGAGGACTGTAAATTACAGGCAGTCCGTTCTGTGACGATCTCACGCACATAGGCCCGGCGGATCTCCTCCTCTGCCCAGCTGCTTTGCTTCGCCAGCGGGCTTTTCAGAATGCCCCACACGCCGTCCTCCCGCTGGACCCAGGCCAGGCCCTCAGAAAAAGGCAGCGCGTCGGCATACACGCAGGGGATCACCATCTGACCGGAAGTGTCCATATAGCCCCACTTCCCGCCGTTACAGACGGCGGCCAGACCCTCAGAATAGGAATAGGAGAATCCGCTGGGATCAGGAGAAACGGCGGCATCGGTGAGCAGCGCTTCACCGGAGGTATCAATAACCTGCAGCGTTCCCTCTTTGACCACAAAAGCATACCCGGAGGAGAAATAGAAGGGCTGCTCATATTCATATGGAATCACCAGTTCGCCGTGGGTGTCCACCGCGCCCCACATTCCGTTTTCGTCCGGGACAGACAGCAATCCATCCCAAAAACCGCTGGTGATCTCAAGCCAACCATCGTCCTCCCAGGTAATCGGTCCCCAAATCTTTTCCCCCTGGCAGTTGATGTAGTAATAATCATCGGTATCCGGCTGGGAGACCAGCGCTCCCCCCTGGGTAAAGCCGGAATAGCTGTTGTCGTATTGGGGCGGGATCACAAGCACCCAGTTCCGGTCCGCAAAGCCCAGCTTGAGGTTTCCGTCCTCTTGGACCTCATAGACAGGAACAAGACCGTTGTAGTTGGCCCAGGGGAGATCTGTCAGGATCAGATTATCAGGGGCCTGGGCAATCACCTGACCATCCGCCCCCAGGGTGACCGGCTGTCCGTCTCTCCCGGTAGTAAACAGGGTGTTGCGTTGAAAGGCGGCATAGCAAGTATCGAAGGAATCAAACGGCAGCGCCAGTGTCCCATCCAAGCCCATCCAGCCCAAAGTCTGAGGATATTCTGTCGGTTTCTTTGTTCCAGCGGGTCGAACCGGCGCAAATCCATTCTGGAAGGGACCCACGCAGTCCAGGGCTGGGTCCACCGCCAGCCGGACCCCGGAGGGGTTCACAAAGTAGCTCGTATTCCCCTTGCTCACATAGGCATAGCCGCAGCTGAAGGAGTAGATCTCATCAAAGGTGTCCAACCACAGAACATCCCCGCCCTCCGCCGCCCGGGCGGGTAGACTGAAAAGGCCACCAGACAAGAGCGTCCCCGTCAAAACAAACGCGCACAACCTTCGAGTGAATTTCATCGTATCCCTCCCTGTTCCAAGTCTGATCGCATAACACGGTCTTTTCTTCCTCTATCTCCATCATAACCCATCCCCTGTGCCCGGTCAAGGATTTCACCCCGATTCTACCCGTGGCCCGGGCGATGGACAGCGGGTACGCACATTCGGAAGGCCCCCTCATCCGGCCCTGCGGGCCACCTTCCCCCCTGTGGGGGGAAGGTTTATAACAAAAAATGGCCGCCATTTGGCGGCCATTTTTCCTATCTTCACTTGTGCGCCAGGGCGGACAGCTCCTCCAGGGTGACCTGGTAGGCCTTTTCGGCGTGGATCAGCCAGTCCGGCTTGTCCGCCGGCACCGGCAGGGTCTCCCCCCTGTTCTCCAGGATGCGCTCTGCAATCCAGGCCAGGAAGGCCGGGTTCTTCACCAGCACCGGCCCGGTGATATGAGTGCCCGCCACGTTGCCCTGGCGGAAGCCCTCCGGGCCTCCCTCCTTCTCATTGCCCATGCCCATGGTCATGGCCTCAAAGATCGGGGTCTCTACCCCGCTGGTATGGGAGCACTTGTTCATAAAGCCCACCACCGGCTCGGGGAACAGGCCGGTTTTGGCGATGGCGTCGTGGGGTACCCGCTTGTCGGTCTCCACGGTGGCAAAGCCCCCAAAGCCCAGTCCCTCATGCACCGTTCCCTTCTGGTCGGTGATGGAACCCCCCAGCAGCTCCATGGCATTGCCGGTGAAGAGCACCAGAGAACCCTCCGCCGCCTCTTTCAGGGCGGCTTTATAAGGGGCCAGCCAGCCCAGGGTTGCCTTCTGGGTGCGCTCGGTGCCCGCCCCCATGTAAATGAGGTCGGCCCCGGTAAAGTCGGGAGCCTCGTCACAGCCCACGGCCTTGACTTCCACCTCAGCCCCCCGCCAGGTGAGATAGCGGGACAGCAAAGTGAGATTGGCGTACTCCCCGTACAGGCTCATGGCCTCGGGGTAGAGATGCAGCAGTTTGATCTTCATGTCCACCCCTCCTTACTCCGTCCGCTGGACCCGGCTGAGCAGCTTGTCCCGGTCGGAGAAGCAGGTGACCACATACAGGTCCTCTTCCCCGTCCTGTTCCAGCAGCTCCGCCGCCTGGGTCACGGTGTCCAGGCAGGTGATCTTGTCCTGAGGCACCGCCGAGCAGTCAAACCGCAGGGCCAGGTCGTTGACGTACTTGCCGCACAGCACCACACGCTTGACATGGGGAGCGGAGAGCTGATCGAAGTCGATGTCCCACAGCCAGCTGGTCTCGCCGGTGAAGTATTTGCGGCTGATGGCGTCCACAATGACCAGCACCGAGCAGTCCTTGCCGGTGTCCTTGATGTAGCGCAGGTTGGTGTCATAGGCCACCGAGTTCTCGTGCTTGCTGGTGAGCAGGGTGCCGTGGTGCTTGCCCAGGGTGAAGGTGACCATCCGGCCATTCTTCAGGATGTAGCTGCCCAGCACGTCGGCAATGGTTTTCTTGTCCACCCCGCACAGCCGGCACAGAGACCAGGCCGCCAGGATGTTGTACACGTTGTAGATGCTGCGGAAGCTGAGGGCAATCTCGGTATCCCCGTCCAGCACCAGCTTGCCCTCCTTCAAGTCCAGACTGGTGGCGGCAAAGTCGGGATCGTGGCGGTGGTGGCCGCAGGCGGTACAGCGGTAGTGGCCCACCTGATTGTAGTGGTAAAGGGTGTACTCCATTTTCCCTTTACATACCGGGCACCGGGCGCCGTCGTCATAGACCCCGTGATGCTCCTTGGTAGCCCCCTCCCAGGCCTCCAGGCCGAACCATTTGACCTTCTCGTGGCCCTGAGCGAAGCAGGACACCAGGGGGTCGTCGGCGTTGAGCACCAGGGTGGTATCGTCGTGGATGGCGGGCAGGATGGCGTCATATACCCACTCGGGATGGCCGTTGCGGGTGAGCTGATCCCGGTACAGGTTGGTGATGACGAAATGGGTGGGATGGAACCACTTGAAGCTGTGGCGGGCGTAGCGCTCGTCGCTCTCCAGCAGCAGCACGTCCCCCTTCATCTTTCCCCCCAGGGTGCAGTGGGTGAGGATCAGGGTGGTGACGCCCTCGATCTGGTTGGAGCCCTCGGCGTTGTACACCACGTCCTTCCCCGCCGCACGCAGCACCGAGGCAATCATCTCCACGGTGGAGGTCTTGCCGTTGGAGCCGGTGACGGCGATGACGTAGGAGGGCAGCTTTACCCGCCGTAGCACGTCAGGGCACAGTTTTAAGGCAAATTGGCCGGGCAGGCTGCTGCCCTTCCCTACCAGCTTGCCCACGAAGCGCAGGATCTTGCACAAAATGATGGCCAGCACCATTCTCATGGACAGTTCACTCCTTATCGAATGCGTACCCTATATTATATCCATCCTTCCCCCGGGAAGTCAACGGCCCAAGGCGGATTGGCGGGGATTTTGTCATGACCTTCCCCCCTCAGGGGGGAAGGTGGCCCACAGGGCCGGATGAGGGGGGGTGGATGGAGCTCCACGCCCACAAAAAAGAGACCGCCATCGGCGGTCTCTTTTCACATGGCGGGGCTTACTCCTCCGCCAGGAACTTCTTCAGACGGGCCAGGCCCTCCTTGATGTTGTCCATGGAGGTGGCGTAGGACCAGCGGACGAAGTTGGGTGCGCCGAAGCCGGAGCCGGGCACCACGGCCACCAGGCCGTACTTCAGGAAGGCGTCGGCAAACACATCGTCGTTGGTGATCTCCACGCCGTGGATGGTCTTGCCGATGAGCTCGTTCAGGTTCATCATCACATAGAAAGCGCCCTCGGGCATGATGCAGCTGACGCCGGGGATGGCGTTCATCTCCCTGACGATGAAATTGCGGCGCTCCTCAAAGGCCTTCTTCATGGTGAGCACCTCATCCTGGGGACCGCTGAGGGCGGCGGCGGAGGCTTTTTGGGAGATGGCCACCGGGGAGCCGGTGGAGTGGCTGACGTAGTTGGCCATGATCTTGGCGACCTTCTCATTGGCGCAGGCGTAGCCGATGCGCCAGCCAGTCATGGCGTAGGCCTTGGACACGCCGTTGATGAGGATGGTGCGCTCCTTGGCGTCCTCGCTGAGGGAGGCGAAGCTGGTAAACGCCCGGCCGTCGTACACCAGGCAGGCGTAGATCTCGTCGGAGATGACGTACAGGTCGGCCTTGGCGCACACAGCCTCCAGGGCCTCCAGCTCCTCCCTGCTGTACATCATGCCGGTGGGGTTGGAGGGGTTGTTGAGGATGATGGCCTTGGTCTTGTCGGTGATGGCCCCCTCCAGCTTGTCGGCGGTGAGTTTGAAGTGCTCGGCCTCGGTGGCGGTGACCACCACGGGCACGCCGCCCACCATCTTGATGAGCTCAATGTAGCTGACCCAGTAGGGCGCGGGCAGAATGACCTCGTCGCCGGGGTTGACGATGGCCCGCAGAGCCAGGTACACCAGGTGCTTGGCGCCGCTGCTCACCACCACCTGGGCGCTCTTGTAGTCCAGGCCGTAGTCGGCCTTCATGCGGTCGCACACCGCCTGACGCAGCTCCACGGTACCGGCGGCGGGGGTGTAGCGGGTCACATTGTTCTGGATGGCGGCAATGCCCGCCTCCTTGATGGCGTCGGGGGTGTCAAAGTCGGGCTCACCGGCGCCGAAACCGATGACGTCGATGCCGTCGGCCTTCATCTGCTTGAACATGGCGTCAATGGCCATGGTGGTGGACGCCTGGACGGCCTCTGCGATCCTGGACAGCTCTTTCAATGGAATCTCTCCCTTATCATACATTTTCTTGACATATTATATGCGCCGACTTGCAAAATTGCAAGTCCTTATTTGAAAAACTTCCGGGTTTTTGAATGAGTAAAGAGATTGAAATGCAAAATGAACTGCCGGTCAGCAAAAAAGAGGGCGGCCTTCAGGCCGCCCTCTGTCAGATTGGGATGTCAGGACCGCTTTCTGGCCCCCACCACCCGCGCGATGACGGTGCTGAGGACCAGGTTGATGGCCAGCTCCAGCACGAAGTTGACGCCGGTGAGCACCAGAATGATATAGGTAACAATGTCCTTTCCGTCCGCAGTGGCCCAGGCTGTCAGTGTATCAGGGAACAGCAGAAGAAGGGCCGCCACAAAGATGCCGGTATTCACCACCGGGCAGACGATACCGGCGGCGATGGAAGCCCCCATGGGGGAGCGGCGGGACAGGCCCCGGAACACCAGGCCGGACACAAAGCCGGCGGCGGCGCCCTTGACGATGCACAGGGCGGCGGTGAGCAGCGGGTTGGCGGTGAACAGGATGTTGCCGCCTCCGTCCCAGCCTGCGATGCAGGCGATGAGTACCACCACGCCGAACACGCCGCCCAGCCAGGCGCCTGCGCCCGCGCCGTACAGGGCCGCGCCGATGATGATGGGGGCCAGAGCCAGTGTGATGGTGAAGGGACCGAACTTGATGAAGCTGGCGACTACCTGCAGGACAATGATGATGGCCGTCATCAGGGCCAGTCCGGTCAGGCGTCTGGTTTTTTCGTTTGTTCTCATGGTACTTACCTCCTGCTGCCGCTCCTCTTTGAGGATGCAGCGCACTTATATTTACCCACGGCGGTATGCCGTTGAGTACCAGGTCAGGCCCTCCTGGGCTTCCGGCTGTTCTTCTGGTGGAGCAGGTAGAGCCCCCGCATCACCAGGTCGGCGTCGTAGTGGACGGTGCGCTTGCAGTAGCGCAGGATGCGGGGGGCGCTGCCGCCGGTGGCCACCACGGTGACGGGGCTGCCCGCAGCCTCCTCCATGCGGTCAATGACCCCGTCCAGCATGGCGGCGTGGCCGTAGAGTGCGCCGGAGCGCATGGCCTCCTCGGTGGTGCGGCCCAGCAGCTCCACCGGGGCGGTGGTCTCCAGGGAGATGGGCGGCAGAGCGTCCGCCCGGTCCCACATGGCCTCCAGCGCCAGGGTCAGGCCGGGCATGATGACGCACCCCTCATACACGCTGCCCGCGATCAGGGAGGCCGAGGTGGCGGTTCCCATATCCACCATGACGATGGGACTGGGATAGGCGGCAATGGCCGCCACTGCCGAGGCCACGATATCGCTGCCCAGCTGGTTGTGGATCTCTGCCCGGATGTTGAGTCCGGTCTTGATGCCGGGTCCCACTACCATGGGCGTCTTGCCGGTGAGCCGGGTCAGCACATCGGTAAAGATGGCGGTGAGCGGAGGCACCACGCTGGACAGGATGGCCCCGTCCACTGCTTTGATGTCGGCGTCGTAAAGCCGGAACACCCCCAGCAGGTCGATGGCGCACTGGTCCCGGGTCTTGCTCCGGGAGGTCTCCAGGGTGGCCCGGAAGAGCAGCTTGCCCTCCCCGTCAAACAGACCCACCGTGGTGGTGGAATTGCCTACGTCTACCGCCAGCACCATGCCGCCCGCTCCTTCCGTTCTTTCATGATCAGTATTTGAAGTATTGTATCAGCTTTGGACCGGAGCGTCAAGGGCGGCGGTTTTTGTCTTATTCCTGTCCCAGCAGAGCCAGCAGCTCCTCCTCGGTGAGCACCGGGATGCCCAGATCGTTGGCTTTTTGCAGCTTGGACCCGGCGGCCTCTCCGGCCACCACATAGCTGGTCTTTTTGGACACCGAGCCGCTCACCTTGCCTCCCTGGGCCTCGATGAGGGCGGCGGCCTCCTTCCGGTCCATGGTGGGCAGGGTGCCGGTGAGCACAAAGGTCTTCCCCGCCAGCTTATCCCCCACCGGGGCCTCGGTGCTGTCGAAGGACACCCCCGCCTGCCGCAGGGCATCGATGAGGTGGCGGCTCTGGTCATTGGCAAACCAGTCCAGCAGGCTTTGGGCTGTGATGCCGCCAATGTCAGGCACGGCGGTGAGCGCCTCTTCACCGGCGTTCATGAGGGCGTCCAGGGTGCCGAACCGGGCGGCCAGCACCTTGCCCGCCTTCTGCCCCACCTGGCGGATGCCAAAGGCGAAGAGCAGCCGTCCCAGCCCGGCGGACTTGGACTTCTCAATGGCCGCCATCAGGTTTTCCGCGCTCTTCTTGCCCATCCGCTCCAGAGGCTCCACCTGGTCGGCGGTGAGGCTGTACAGGTCGCCGGGACCCTTCACCAGCCCCGCACCCACCAGGCTCTCCACCACGGCGGGGCCCAGGCCCTCGATGTCCATGGCGTCCCGGCTGGCGAAGTGGACGATGTGCCGCAGCCGCTGGGCGGGGCACTCGGCGCCGGTGCAGCGGATGTGGGCCCCGTCCTCATCCCGGGCCACGGGAGCCCCGCACACCGGGCAGTGGTCGGGCAGATGATACGGTACCGTGCCGGCCGGCCGCTTGTCCTTGATGACCGACACGATCTCGGGGATGATCTCCCCCGCCTTCTGGACCAGCACCGTGTCCCCAATGCGGATGTCCTTCTCGGTGATGAAGTCCTGGTTGTGGAGGGTGGCGTTGGTGACGGTGGTTCCTGCAAGGCGGACCGCCTTTACAACCGCCTTGGGCGTAAGGACGCCGGTCCGTCCCACCTGCACCACAATATCCTCCACCACGCTCTCCTTCTGCTCGGGGGGATACTTGTAGGCGGCGGCCCACCGGGGGAATTTGGCGGTGGAACCCAGGGTGGTCCGGTCCGCAAGATTGTTTACCTTCACAACCGCGCCGTCGATGTCAAAGGGGAACTCCTCCCGGCCGTCCCCCAGGGCGGCAATGCGCTCCGCCGCCTCCTGGATGGAATGACAGGTGTAATGGGGAATCACTTTAAAGCGCTGTTCCTGCAAGTATTCCAGGGTTTCGGTGTGGGTGGTGAAAGTCTTGCCTTCGGCCCACTGGACGTTGAACACCCGGATGTCCAGCTTGCGGGAGGCGGCGATCTTGGGGTCCAGCTGCCGCAGGGAACCGGCGGCGGCGTTGCGGGGGTTGGCGAAGAGGGCCTCGCCCCGCAGCTCCCGGTCGGCGTTGAGCTGCTCAAAGCTCTTCTTGGGCATGAACACCTCGCCCCGGACGATGAGGGAGGGCAGGGCCTCGGGCAGACGCAGGGGGATGGAGGGGATGGTCTTGAGGTTCTCGGTCACGTCCTCCCCCACCTGGCCGTCGCCACGGGTGGCGCCCCGGACGAAGAGGCCGTTCTCGTACTCCAGCGCCACCGACAGCCCGTCCACCTTGGGCTCCACGTCGTACTCCATTCCGCCGGTGAGGGCGTCCTGGACCCGCTGGCCGAAGTCGGCCAGTTCCTCAAAAGAGAACACGTCCTGGAGGCTCTCCAGGGGGACCCGGTGGTGGACCTCGGCGAAGCCGTCGGCCACCTTGCCACCCACCCGCTGGGTGGGCGAGTCAGGGGTCACCAGCTCGGGGTACTTGGCCTCCAGCTCCTCCAGGCGGCGCAGCTTGTGGTCGAAGTCGTAGTCGCTCATGCTGGGGTTGTCCAGCACGTAATATTCATAGTTGGCCTGCTCCAGCTCCCGGCGCAGGCTTTGGATCTCCTGTTTCTCGTCCATGGCGGACCTCCACTTGGAATTTTCGGGTGAGTTTGGGGGCCAGCTTGCCCAGCAGCAGGGCGATGAACCCGCCCAGGAAGGCCCCCGTGGTGTTGAGGATCAGGTCGTCCACATCGGTGGAGCGGTTGACGAACAGCTGTAAAAACTCGATGGTAAAGGACACGCAGAAGCCCACCGCCAGCCCCTTCCACCACCTGGGGCGTCGCCACAGCAGGTTGACAAAAAAGCCGATGGGCACAAAGATCAGGGCGTTAGCCAGCACCATATAGAAGCCCCACTCCCCCAGCGAGTCCCCCCGGAACAGGGTGGGCGTCCAGCCGATGTACCCCACCGACTGGCTCAGGGGCGTGATGGGGAAAAAGGGCCGCAGCCCCTGAAAGGCCTCCTGCCAGTGGGATACCGTCCAGAAGTTGGACGGGAACACCGTCAGGGCCGCCAGCCCGGCGCAGAAGAGCACAAATACAAAGAGGCCGATCTCCCGCACCACGCCGCTTTGCAGCCCCCGGCGGTACAGCCCCCGCCTTCTGTGATGCAGCAGGGCCAGAAAACAGCCCGCGGCTATGGCCATACAGGGCAGCATCTGCTTCAAATAGTCCAGTGTGATCTCCAGATACCACAGCAGGGTTTCCATAAGACCGCCTCCTTTTTTCTGAACACATAATATCACAGAAAAAAGAGGGCGTGTCTTACGCTTTTCTTACGAACCGGCAGCGGGCAGCCCCAGATAGGTGTCGGGTACCTCCCCCACCAGCAGAGTCTCGGCCACGCACACCTGGGCAGTGACCTTCGTCTCCGCCCGTCCGCCGGGGATGAGGAGGGTGACCTCCACCGTGATGTCCAGCATGATCTGGTGCAGGGTCTGGTTGATGCCCTGGGCGGTAAACTGGTTGGAGAACTCCGCCCGTGGCACCGCCGCCGCCTGTACGCCCACCGGCAGCATGGGCCCCCAGTCGGAGGCGGTGGAGAAGCCGGTGAGGCTGCCCAGCGGCACCCCCAGCTCCTGGGCGTCCAGTCCCTCTACCTGCTCCAGAACCTCTTGCAGGATCTGCGTACGCAAGGTATTCAGCTTGACAGAGTCCACCGCCAGCAGGGACACCTTGCCGCTCTCGTCCCGCTCCACCGTCACCAGGTCGGCATAGGCCACCCCCTGGTCGGCCAGGGTGGCAGTCACCGCATCGTTGACGATGCCGGTGATCTTATTCTGCGCCTGAACGGTAGCCAGGGTGGTGACGGCGGGCCGCAGAGCGGCGTCCAGCAGCCAGATCACCAGCAGCGCCAGACCGATCCCCACCGCAGCCGCCAGCAGCAGGCCTCTTCCCCGCCGCCGGACATGGATTCTGCGGCGGGGGGACCACATCCGCAAGGACCGTTTCATGGCCTCACCCCCACAGGGCAGGCTATGCGGGGGCCGGTTCGTCCTATGCCTTAATCCTTGAGCAGCTCCTCCACCGCCAGCATAACGCCGGCCTTGCCGCTCTCATAGGTGAGTCCGCCCTGGAAGTAGGCGGTGTAAGGCTCCCGCATGGGGGCGTCGCAGGACAGCTCAATGGAAGCGCCCTGGATGAAGGCGCCGGCGGCCATAATGACCGGGCAGTCGTAGCCCGGCATATCCCAGGGCTCGGGGGTGACGTAGGAGTCCACCGGAGCGCCAAACTGGATGCCCTTGCAGAACTTTTTCAGAGGCTCGGGAGAGCCGAAGTGGACCATCTGGATGATGTCGTGGCGCACCGCGTCGGAGGCGGGCTCCACCTGGTAGCCCAGCAGCTCCATGATCCGGGCGGCAAAGACGGCGGTCTTGACGGCCTGGGCGGTGGTGTGGGGGGCAAGGAAAAGTCCTTGATAGAGGCTGCGGTTGGCCCCAAAGGTGGAGCCGCACTCCTTGCCGATGCCGGGGGTGGTGAGCCGCATGGCGGCCCCCTCAATGAGGTCGTGCCGTCCGGCGATGTAGCCGCCGGTGGGGGCCAGACCGCCGCCCGGGTTCTTGATGAGGGAGCCCACCACCAGATCGGCCCCCACCTGGGTGGGCTCGATGGTCTCCACGAACTCGCCGTAGCAGTTGTCTACCAGCACGGCGGCGCCCGGGTTATTGTCCTTGACCACCTTGGCCAGCGCGCCGATCTCGGCCACCGATAGCGAGGCACGGGTGGCGTAGCCGCGGGAGCGCTGGATGAGCACCGCCTTCACCCGGGGGTCGCGTACAGCCTCCGCCAACCCCACCGGGTCGGGGGCATTGTCAACCAGATCTACTTGCCTATACTCGATGCCGTAGCTCTTCAGGGAACCGGGTCCCTTGTCCACCACGCCGATGACACCCAGCATGGTGTCGTAGGGGGCGCCCACGGCGGACACCAGAATGTCGCCGGGCTTGAGGGCCCCGAAGAGGGCGCAGGAGATGGCGTGGGTGCCGTTGACGAACTGCACACGCACTAGGGCGTCCTCGGTGTGGAAGAGGTCGGCGAAGATCAGGTCCAGGGTATCCCGGCCCAGATCGTCGTAGCCGTAGCCGGTGGTGCCGGCGAAGTGGGCTTCCGCCACCCGGTGCTTCTGGAAGGCGGAGAGCACCTTCTGGGTGTTCTCCTCGGCGATGGCGTCGATGCGGGCGAACTGCTCCGCCAGGTCGGCCTGGGCCTGCGCCGCCAGGGCTTTTACTTTGTCGCTGATCTGTAAAGACATTTTCCTTGATCCATCCTGTTCTATCTATGGTTTGTGGGTTTGGCGGGACGTCGGAGACGTCCCGCCATTTTCAGAGAAATTACGCCTCCAGCTTGGCCTGAGCGAAGGCGGCGGTCAGGGCCACGCAGGCCTCGATGTCGTCCAGGTCGGCCACCTCCATGGGGGTGTGGACGTACCGGGTGGCCACCGAGATGCCGCCGGTGTACACGCCGGAGCGGCTCTGATGGATGGCGCCGGCGTCGGTACCGCCGAAGCGGAGGATGTCACGCTGGTAAGGAATATTCCTTGCCTGTGCCAGATCCTCCAGGGTTTTCACCACCGCCGGGTGGCAGATGACCGAGCTGTCCATCACTTTGATGGCGGCGCCCTTCCCCGCCACGCTGGAGCACTCGTGGGGAGCGTCGGGGATGTCGTCGGAGTCGGTCACGTCCACGGCGATGCCGTAGTCAGGGGCGATGCCGTAGGCGGCGGTGCGGGCGCCCCGCAGACCCACCTCTTCCTGAACGGTAAAGACAAAGTACAGGTCGTTGTCGGCACGCTTGATGCGCTCCATGGCGGAGAGCAGGATGGCGCAGGCAATGCGGTCGTCCAGATAGGGGGAAAACAGCTTGCGGCCGCTGACAAAGGGCGTGGTGTCAAATACGGCGGTATCCCCCACCTGCACCATGGTCTTGGCCTCGGCCTGATCCTTGGCGCCGATATCAATGTAAAGGTGATCCAGTTTCCAGTCCTTGGGCTCCACCTTTCCCTGGACCGCCACCACGCCCCGGGTGCCGTTGCGGAACCGGACGGGAGTGCCGGGCAGATCGTGGGCGGACAGGCCGCCCACCTGGCCGAAGCGCAGGTAGCCATTCTCGTCGATGTGGGTGATGATGAAGCCGATGGAGTCCATGTGGGCGGCAAACATCACCCGGGGGCCGGTGCCCTGCTTGTGGCAGATCAGGTTGCCCAGAGCGTCGGTGGTGATCTCGTCCACATAGGGGGCGGCCAGGGTCCGGATGGCGGCAGCCACCTGGCCCTCGTTGCCGGAGGGGCCGTGGCAGGCGTTGAGTGCCTGCATGATCTCTAACATATCCATATGGTCAGTCCTCCTTGGACAGATGGTTGATGAATGCCCGGGTCAGCTGGAGCATGGCCTCGATATCCTCAGCGCTGGCCAGGGTGGCGGGGGTATGGGGGTAGCGCACGGGGGCGGCGATCACCGCCGTACGCACGCCGGAAGCGGCCCGCTGGACCGCCATGGCGTCGCCGGAGCCGGTGGTGGCCTCCCGGAGCTGCCAGGGGATGTTCTGTTCCTCCGCCAGCTTCCGCAGGGTCTCAAAGAGCTTCCGGTCCACGATAACGCCCTTGTCCATGATGGGGAGCACCGCGCCCCTGCCCAGGGCGCAGGCCTTTTTGTGGGCGGGCACCCCGGCCAGATCGGCGGCGGGAGCCCCCTCCAGCACCAGAGCGATCTCCGGCTGTACCGAGAAGGCGGCGCCGAAGGCACCTCTTGCTCCCACCTCCTGCTGGGCGGTGAACACGAAGGTGCAGTCCATGGGCAGCTCCTCCCGCATAAGCCACAGCAGCACGGCGCAGCCGATGCGGCTATCCAGGGCCCGGCCCTTCAGCAGGCCGTTCCCAAAAAGCTCAGGGGTGCTGTCAAAGGCGGCCACGTCCCCCAGACGGACCAGCTTTTCCGCCTCTTCCTTGCTCCTGGCCCCAATGTCCAGGTAGAATTCGTCCAGCTTGGGGACGTTCTTCTCCTCGTCCCGGCTCACCAGATGGTAGGCCTTCAGACCCACCACGGCGGGCAGCAGCTTGGGCCCAACCAGCACCCGCTTGCCCAGCAGTACCCGGCGGTCCATGTGGCCCACCGTGTCGAATTTCAGGTACCCCTCGTCGGTGATGGCGCGCACCATCAGGCCCACCTCGTCCATGTGGGCGGTGAGCAGCAGCTTGTTGCCGGTGGCCTTGGCGCCCTCCTTGAAGGCGATCACGTTGCCCATGGCGTCCACCCGCAGCTCGGTGGCGTACTGACCGGCCACCTCCATCACGCAGTCCCGCACCTGGTCCTCCCAGCTGGACACGCCGGGCAGGGTACACAGTTTTCTCAGCAGTTCCTTCACAGCTGCCCCTCCTTTCCCAGATCCTCCACAAAGGCGGCCAGCAGGGCCGCGGTGTGCTCCAGATCGGTGAGCGACAGCACCTCAATGGGGCTGTGCATATATTTCAGGGGCAGGGACAGCACCGCCGTGGCAACGCCCTCCCGGCTGATCTGCATCTCCCAGCCGTTGGTGCCGGTGTGGCCGCTCATGACCTCCTGCTGGAAAGGAATTTCCCTTTCCTGTGCCTTATCCAGCAGCCTTTGGGTCATCCAGCGGGCCATGTTGGGACCCACACCGATGGCGGGGCCGCCGCCCAGCACGAAGGTCTTGTCGGCGGGGCCGTCGGGGGTGCGGCCGTGAGTCACGTCCACGGCGATGCAGCAGTCGGGCTGTACCGCCCAGGTGCCCACGGTGGCGCCCACACCGGAGACCTCCTCCCGGGTGGAGCCCATGACGTACACGTCCATGTCCAGTTCCTTGTCCTTCAGCAGCTCCATGCAGCGCAGCAGAATGGCGAAGCAGGACCGGTCGTCCATGGCCTTGCCGCACATCTGGTCCTCCCCCAGAGGGAAGCAGGAGCCCCGGTACACCATGGGGGTGCCCACCAGCTGTTCCGCCTGCTCCTGGGTCAGACCGGCGTCTATCACCAGTTCAGGGATGGGCACGGACTTGCTCTCGTCGTCCTGCTCGGGGCCGGGGCTGGCCACCATACCCACCATGGGGGGCTGGGTCAGGATGGTCACTTCCCGGCCGGGCAGCATCCGGGGGTCCACCCCGCCGATGGTGCGGAACCGGAGGTAACCCTCCTCCGCCCCGGTGACGATGAGGCCGATCTCATCCAGATGGGCGTCCAGCAGGATCTTCCCGGCGTCCGGTTTGCCGCAGCGGCGCACACCCATCAGGTTGCCCATGCGGTCGATGCTGGTCTCGTCCACCAGGGGAGCCAGCAGGGCCTGGGCGGCCTGGGCCGCCGGGGTCTCAAAGCCGGAGGGCGCCGTGCGGCCGCACAGGGTCTCCAGCACAGTTTTCATATCCAAATGTAACTCCTCCTTATGAGGCTATTTATGACAATCCGTAAATGATCTTCTTGAAGGCGGCGCCCCGCTCCATAAAGTTCTTGAACTTGTCAAAGGAGGCGCAGGCGGGAGACAGGATCACCACGTCACCGGGTTTGGCAGCCTTGTGGGCGGCCAGTACCGCCTGCTCAAAGCCGTCGATGACGGTGATGGGCAGGGCGGCGGGGAGATAATCAGGGCAGTTCTCCACGGCGGCGCGGATCTTCTCCGCGGTATCACCTGTGAGGAACAATTCCTTTACATGGCCGATGATCTCAGGGCCCAGCACGTCGAAGGGGATGTGCTTGTCGTAGCCGCCGGCGATGAGGATCACCTTCTGGTGGAAGGAGCGCAGGCCGGCAATGGTGCGGGAGGGGCTGGAGGCAATGGAGTCGTTGTAGTACTTCACGCCGTTCAGGGTGCGCACCAGCTCAATGCGGTGCTCCACTCCGGCAAACTTCTGGGCGAAGTCCCGCACCACCGGATCGGGCACCAGGCCGTCCAAGGCGGTGATGGCCGCCATATAGTTCTCTACGTTGTGGGTGCCGGGGAGCAGGATGTCACTGACCGGCAGCACCGGGCGCTCGTGCATCTCGTTGCGAACCCAGATTACCCCGTCCCGCAGGAAAGCCCCCCGGGCGGGCTCGGACAGGCGGCTGAACATGGCCACCCGGCCCTGGGCCTCCCCGGCAAAGCCGTGGGTGATCTCGTTGTCGGCGTTGACCACCAGCAGATCCTGTTCGCTCTGGTGGAGGAAGATGTTCTCCTTGGCCTCAATGTACTCCTCCATGGACTTGTGGACGTCCAGGTGGTTGGGGGCCAGGTTGGTGACCACGGCGATGTTGGGGCTCCGGTCCATGGTCATCAGCTGGAAGGAGGACAGCTCCAGCACAGCGATGTCCCCCGGTTCCATGCCGTCCACGTCGGGCAGCAGGGGCTTGCCGATGTTGCCGCCCACATAGACGGTCTCCCCCGCCGCCTTGAGCAGCTCTGCGATGATGGTGGTGGTGGTGGTTTTCCCGTCGCTGCCGGTGACGGCGATGGTGCGGCAGGGGCAGACCTGGAAAAAGACCTCCATCTCAGAGGTGAGGATGGCCCCCTTCTGCTGGGCGGCCACCAGCTGAGGCAGGTCGGGCCGCATACCGGGTGTGCGGAAGATGACCTCAAAGTCCAGGTCCTCCAGGTAGTCCTCCCCCAGCTTCAGGGTGGCGCCCAGGCTCTCCAGCTCCTCGGCCAGACCGGCGAAGGCGCTCATGGGCTTTTTGTCGCAGGCGGTGACCTTCACGCCCGCCCGCAGCAGCATTTTGATCAGTGGGGTGTTGGACACGCCGATGCCAATGACGGCCACCCGCTTGCCCTTCAGCCCCGCCAGATATTCCTGTATGGTGGAACGCTTCATAACAGTTCCTCCCTTTTCATAGTTTAACCAATTTATTATATCCCACCTGAAGAGAAAATGCAAACGCTGAGCGCTTTTGATTTGACAATCCGGGCAAGATAGCGTAAAATAGTCGGGCAAGCAAGCTGGACAGCCGCGCCTGCGGGGCGAAAGGCCCGTGGGTGAGGAAAGTCCGGGCTCCATAGGGCAAGGATAACGGGTAACACCCGCCGGGGGCGACCCTAGGAAAAGTGCAACAGAGATATACCGCCTTGGTTCCCCTCTAATGGGGCCCCCGCGAAAGCGTTTGCTTTCGTGGGGAGAGGAGGCGCAGCGAAAGGGGCGAGCTTTGCCGCTTTGCGGGGAAGCGAGTGATCTGAAGCTTGCGCCGACGAGGTAAGGGTGGAAAGGCGAGGTAAGAGCTCACCCGATGGCTGGGAACAGTCCATCGCTGTAAACTCTATCCGGAGCAACGCCGTGGAGGGACAACAGGCCGGCCCGGCCGTCCCGGGGAGGCGGCTTGAGCGTACCGGCAACGGTGCGTCGAGATAGATGGCTGTCTTAAAGGACAGAACCCGGCTTACAGGCTTACTTGCAGATATGATGGACCGGAGCGTGCAGCTCCGGTCCATCTTTTTTTGCAAAATCCCTTGACTCTTCCCTTACGTCAGATGGTAAACTGTCCTTACCCAAGGAGGGATGGCCCATGAAAATGAAGGAAGTATGCGCCCAGACCGGTCTGACAGAGCGGGCGGTGCGGTTCTATGTGCAGGAAAAACTGGTGGTTCCCCTGGCCCAGCGCCGGGGCGGACGGACCTGGCTGGACTTCTCCCCTGCCCACGTGGACCGGCTGAAAGCCATCTCCACCCTGCGGAAGGCGGGCTTCACTCTGGAGGAGATCCGCGCCATGATGGAGGATTTTCAGAAGAACGCCTCCGGGGCGGCCTTTTCCCTCCGGCAGCGGCTCCAGGCGGCCATAGACGCCTACGACAAGCTGCGCTTCACCGACACCGCCCAGGCCAGCGGCCTGGAGGATTACGCCGCCCTGCTGGAGCGGGAGGTCAAGGGCCGTCCCATCCCGGAGTCCGACCGGGTCCACACCGGAACGAACAGTTCCCAGGTGGAGGCCTTCTGCATGGTGTGGGCGGTCTATTTCATGTTCCGGTTTTACGTCTTTTTGCTGGAATATTTTTCTGATTATTCCGCCATGCTGTTTGCTGCCGCCTGGAATCCGCTGGTCTTTTTGCTGCTCTTTGCGGCCATTCCCCTGCCCATCGCCCTGGTGCTGGGCAGCAAGGCGGGCAAATGGCTCTGCCGCCACTTTGAATACATCCCATAGAGAACTCCCGGCCCTGCCGCCAATCTTAAGAATTCTTAAGGTTGGTTGACAGGGCCCCTTCCGGTTTATATACTGGACCTGTCCGTCCTACCCCTCCGCCGCAGCGGCTGTCTCCGGTCGTTGCCTTTTTTTGAACCATAAGTTAGTTTATGCTAACCAGAGAGCTCTGTGGTGGGGGGGAGTGCCGCATCTCATCAGAACATCGAAAGGAGAATACAACGCCATGCAAATCACCAAACAGAGGACACGGCTGCTGTCGCTGGCTCTGTCCCTGGCCATGCTGTTTACCTTGCTGCCCCTTCGGGCATGGGCCGCAGGTATCCAGCCCCCCGTCCCCGTGGAGACGGTGAGCACCAATTTTTTCAGTAAGGCCGTATATCTGGATTTTGGGTTCCAAAACTCCGCCTGGATCGACAAGATCCAGACTTTGTCCGTGGACGGTGTCCCCTATCAGGAGGGCGGCAGCTCTCTCTCCATGAAAAGCGGCACCTATGTGCGCCTGTCCAGCGACGGACGCATTATGCTGCCCCCCAATCTCCCGGACACGGTGAAATGCACCATCCAGGCCGAGGGTTATGAGGATCTGCACCTGAAGCTGGATGTCCGCAATCAAAAGGTAACGGTAATTTCCGCTGCCGATGCAGGCTCCTCCACTGAGCAGCGGGACCCGGCGGGTGCTGCCGCATCTCTGGAGCGGGTGCTGTCTGTCTATCTGAAGCTGACCATTACCGGCCTGGACCGCTATGTGGACGGTATTACCGCCATCCGGTGTGTCTCCTCCGATCAGCAGCCGGTGGAGCTGAGGCCGGTAAGCTACAAGCCGCTGCTCAACGGCCCCACCTATTATCTGGACGCCGCTGAATCAGCCATCTACTTTGACGCCATGAATCCCGTCCTCCATTCGGGAGATATCCTTACCATCTCCAGCAGCCAGTACCAAGATCTGCGGCTGAAGATCACCCTTGAGGAAGGAGCCTACCGGGCGGAGGTGGTGGGAGATGAGACGCCCCAGCCCGGCGGCGAACAGACCCTGCATGTCCGTCTGGTGGGCTCCTTTGAGCCTGCCCTGGTGGATCAGAAGGGCTACGACGCCGTCACCGGCGCCACCTCCACCGTGACGGTGAACAAGAACAGCAGCGTGGAGGTACAGTGTGCCCTGACGAACAAGGACGCCGCCCCTACCGACAGCGACTGGCTCCCCCTCCACAAGAGCGGCGTCACCGTCCGCCGGGACCAGAGCGCCGTGGAGATCTCCCCCCAGGGCAGCGGCATGACGGGGGTGTACTCCACTCTGGACAGCGCCCTCACCCTGTCCGGTACGCCTGCAATGAAGGGAGAGTACCAGATTTCGGTCACCATCACCGACGACCAGGGCCGGAAAGCCGTCAGCAACTCCCTCCCCTTCCTGGTGTACAGTGGGGATGAGAAACTGGTGGACCGGCTGACTCTGGACCATGCTACCCAGGCCCAGGACGGTAAATATCTGTATGACATGGTGCCCTGGGCCATCCGGGACTTCGGAGGCGAGAACGAGACGGTAACCGTCCCCGCGCAGATCAAGGCCTGGTTCGGCTCCCACACCAGCGGCACCTACGGCAAGCTGGGTTATGCCCTGCCCAACGGCCAGGAGCCGGTCCAGACCCTGCTCATCCCCGCCGGGTGCGACCTGACCTTGGTGAATATGGATGTGCTCAGCAGCGTGAAGATGGTGGTGCAATCCGGCGGCAAACTGACCCTCCAGGACTCCGCCGTCCAGGGCGTGATCCAGGTGGAGCAGGGCGGTACTTTCTCCATGAATTACGATTCCTACCACGGTAAATTCCTCACCGGCGCCTCCATCAACGGACAGCTGCGGCTCATGGGCGGCGCGGTGCTGGAGAACGCCGCCATCTACTCCAATACCAATTTCATCGCCAACGGCAGCCAGGCCCGGAAGAATACCCAGCCGGTGGTGGCGGTGCTGGGCGACGTGACGGTGAAGGGACAGGTCTTTATCAAAGGCGACGAGGCCCCCACCGGCACTGATCCCCTCACCGGCAGAAGCTACGCCGGTCAGACCGGCCTTTCCGTCACCGGCGGTACCCTGACCCTGGCCGACGATGCCCTGCTGGCGGTATACGGCGGCGGGATGCAGGCCGCCACCTCGGTGGGCGGCACGGCCGTCCTGCTGGAGAACGGCGCCATTGCCGGCAGCGGTACCCTGCTGGCCGTGGGAGGTGACGGGACCTTTGACCGGGGCGGCGACGCCGTCAGCGGCACCGGCACGGTCTCTGCCGCCAAGGCCTACCTCCAGGGCGGAGCCGCCGCCTTCCCCAAGAGCGGCGATATCACCGGCGGCAAGGCTGCCGCTGCCGGGGTGAACGCCCCCAACGCGGTCAAGCACGACGGCGTAACCTGGAAAAGTGAGGGGGAGAACCCCCATATCCCCCGCTGGTCCGGCGCCTCTGCCGCTCCCAGCAAGGCGGACGCGGACAAGACCATCGCATACATTTCCGCCCAGGCCGGGCACAGCCCGGAAATCCCCGGGCAGCAGGACCCTTCCGTCCCTCAAACGGCCTATTATCCCGTCAACGCGGGAACCGTGCCCCACGGAACGCTCAAGCTCAGCGCCCTTCGCGCCCCACGGGGCAGGACCGTCACCGTTACCGTCAAACCCGATGAGGGCTATGCCCTGCAGGAGCTGCAAATCCAGGACCGGGCGGGAAAGACGGTGAAGGTGACCGAAAAGAGTCCCACCCAGTATACCTTTACCATGCCTGCCTCCCCTGTGAAGATCACCGCCGCATTCAAGGAGAAAACTCCGGACAACCCCGCTCCCACCCCGGAGCAGCCCACCGTTGAGAAGGAAGTTTCCTTCCGGGACGTGTCCAAGACCGACTACTATTACGAGGCGGTCCGGTGGGCGGTGAAGGAGAACGTGACCCAGGGGGCCGATCAAAACCGCTTTGCCCCCGACGCCCACTGCACCCGTGCCCAGGCCGTCACCTTCCTGTGGCGGGCGTCAGGCTCCCCCGCGCCCAAGAACCGGACGCTCCCCTTCCGGGACGTGGGGGCCAACGACTTCTACTATGACGCGGTGTGCTGGGCGGTGGAACAGGGCATTACCGGCGGAACTGGAGCCAATACCTTCAGCCCTGACGCTGAGGTGACCCGGTCCCAGACGGTGGCTTTTCTCCACCGGGCCGCCGGTTCTCCTGCCGCCGGGAAGGCAGCCGCCTTCTCTGACGTGGACAACGGCAGCTACTATGCCGGTGCGGTGAACTGGGCCGTGGAGCACGGCGTTACCCAGGGCACCGGCGGCGGCAGCTTCAGCCCCGAGCTGGTCTGCACCCGTGCCCAGATGGTCTCCCTCCTTCACCGGAGCGTGGAGCAGAAGGTCTTTTCCTGGTAATTGACGCAAAAACACCCTGTCCGCAGATGCGGACAGGGTGTTTTCTGTCAGATGAATCAGTCCTGATCCCAGTTGTGCCAGACGTTCTGGACGTCGTCGTTCTCTTCCAGCAGGTCGATGAGCTTCTCCATGTTCTTGATGTCCTCTTCGCTCTCCAGCTTGACGTAGTTCTGAGGCACCATCTCCACGGCGGCCTGGACGAAGGTGTAGCCCTTCTCCTCCATGGCGGCCACCACGGCGCCGAAGGCGTCGGGATCGGTGTAGACCTCAAAGACCTCGTCCTCCACCTGCATGTCGTCGGCGCCGCAGTCCAGGGCGTCCATCATGACGGTGTCCTCGTCCAGGTCTTCCTTCTCAATGACGATCACGCCCTTGCGGTCGAAGGACCAGGACACGCAGCCGGTGGCGCCCAGGCCCTTGCCGTACTTGTCCAGCAGGTGACGGACCTCGGGAGCGGTGCGGTTGCGGTTATCGGTGAGGGCGTCCACGATGACGGCCACGCCGGAGGGGCCGTAGCCCTCGTACACCACGTTCTCGTAGCTGTCGGTGTTGCCGGAGCCCAGAGCCTTGTCGATGGTGCGCTTGATGTTGTCGTTGGGCATATTGGCCGCCTTGGCCTTGGCGATAACGGTAGCCAGGCGGGAGTTATTGTTGGGGTCGCCGCTGCCGCCGGTCTTGACGGCCACGATCATCTCGCGGGCGATCTTGGTGAAGATCTGGGAGCGCTTGGCGTCGGCCGCGCCCTTGGTCTTCTGAATATTATGCCACTTGGAATGTCCTGACATTGGTACTCGTTCCCTTCTCGTCGAAAATCAGCGCAACTAGTTTATCACTTTTTTGAGTGCTTGACAAGCCCTCACAGGTAGGAAAACACCTCTTTATGGGTCTGGGTGGTGAGCACCTCCACCTTGGCAAAGCCCTCGGCCAGCCACTTGACCAGCACAGGCACCACCACCTGCTCGGTGGGATAGTGTCCGGCATCGATAAGGTTGACCCCCATTGCCTTGGCATCCAGGAAGCCGTTGTACTTCACGTCGGCGGTGACGAAGGTGTCGCAGCCCAGGGCCAGGGCGTCCTTGAGCAGGTCGGCGCAGGCGCCGCCCCCCACGGCCACCCGCCTTACCGGACGGCGGGCGTCCACAAAGCGCACTCCGTTGGCCCCCAGGGCCTCCTTGACGAAAGCGGCAAAGGCGGGGGCGTACATGGGCACCCCGGCGGTGTTGCCCACCCGGCCGATGCCGTAGGGACGACCGGCGGCGTCCACGCCGTCCTGCTTCAGAGGCTCCACGTTGGTGAGGTCCAGCTTGCGGGCCAGGATGTCGTTCACTCCGCCCCACACCGCGTCCAGGTTGGTGTGGGCGCACACGGCGGCGATGTTATGCTCCACCAGGGAGAGCAGAATGCGCCCATCGGGGGTGGCGTCGGTCACCGACTTGGCGGGGCGGAAGATCACCGGATGGTGGGACACGATGAGCTGACACCCCAGCTGGGCGGCCTCGGCCACCACCTCTTCGGTGATGTCCAGGCTCACCAGCACCTTGTCCACCTGCCGGTCCCCCCGGCCCACCAGAAAGCCCGCGTTGTCAAAGTCCATCTGGAGGGAAAAAGGGGCCAGCCCATCCAGATACTGATAGATCTCTCTTACGGTTGCCATGACAGCCACTCCTCTCGCAGTTCCAGCAGGTCCCGGTGGGCCCGCTCCATGTCCTCCAGACGTCCGGCGTCGGCGCTCCGGGTGGAGCGGCGCAGCCCCTCCACCGCCCGGCCGGTCTGGTCAATGAGCCGGTTTAAGTATTCTCTGCGCAGCGGGTCAGCCTCCCCCCTGCTCTGCCGGCCCGCCCACAGCTCACCGGCGGTGAGTTCCGGCATGGGCCCGGCCTTTACCTGGAAGGTCGTATAAATGGTATCCCCTTCCCGGGTCAGGATTTCCCGGGCAATGGTGTAGCCGTGCTCCTGGAGCCACAGCCGCAGCTGGGGCTGGGCGCTCATGGGCTGGAGCAGCAGCAGACAGTCCTCCCGCCACGTCCAGGGCGCGGCGGACAGGATGGCGGCGATGGTCTCGCCCCCCATGCCGGCGATGGCGATGGTGTCGGCCTCGCCGGGGCGCACCCCCGCCAGGCCGTCACACAGCCGGAAGTCCATCTGCTCCGTCAGGCCGTATTTCTCCGCCGTGGCCCGGGCACGGTCCAGGGGCCCCTGCCGCAGGTCGCAGGCCAGGGCCTCTGTAATGATCCCCCGCTGAAGGAGCCACACCGGCAGATAGGCGTGGTCGGTGCCGATGTCGGCAAATTTGGCCCCCTGGGGCACCAGCTGAGCCACCGAGCGCAGCCGGGGAGTCAGTTCCATGGGACGCATCCCTTCACCTCCTACGAAAAAAGGAGCGGTGGAACCGCTCCTTTTTTCAGTTTGTCAAAAGAGCCTCGCAGAGTTCGCGCCCGCAGGCGTGAAAAAAGTCCAAATCTGTTTTCGGCCGCGACAAGTGCGTGGACGAAAACACTGCTCAGCCCGCAAGGGTGGACTCTGTCCGCGCGCGGCGGGCTGCAGCCTTCTCGAAAAAGCGGCTTTGCCGGTTTTTCGAAGCTTTCAAAAAAGGAGCGGTCTGACCGCTCCTTTTTTACAATTGTTACTGAGCCGCGCCCACGCTGGCGTTGATCTTGGCCAGCAGCTCGTCCACATCCACGCCGTGGACCATGCAGGCCTCCTCCACGGTCTCGCCGCGGGAAGAGGGGCAGCCCAGGCAGTGCATACCGATGGACAGGAAGATGGGAGCGGTCTCGGGAGCGATGTCCAGGATATCGCCGATGATGGTATCTTTGGTGATCTGAGCCATAAAGGGAATACCTCCAAATTTCTAGGATATGGGTAGTATATCCGATTTTCTCCCTTTTTGCAAGAGAGACTTGATTTTTATCCAAAATTTCTGGGCGGCTCCCCTACCTTATAAAAAGGCCAGGGCCTCCCGGATGTTGCGGACCTTGATGAGCTGGAGCCCGTCTGGGACCTCCAGCTTGGCCCCGGTGCGCTGGGGCACCAGGCATTTGGTGAAGCCCAGCCGGTGGACCTCGCTGAGCCGCTGGCCCAGGGCGTTCACCGACCGCAGCTCGCCGGTGAGGCCCACCTCCCCGATGGCGGCCAGGTCGCCGGGCACCGGACGGTCCCGGAAGGAGGAGGCCAGAGCCACCACCATGGCCAGGTCTGCGGCGGGCTCGTCCAGATTGAGGCCGCCGATGACGTTGATGTAGGCGTCGCAGGAGCTGACCATCAGCCCGCCCCGCTTCTCCAGCACCGCCAGCAGCAGGTTGGCCCGGTTGAAGTCGAAGCCGTTGCAGGTGCGCCGGGGCACGTTGAAGCTGGTGGGGGCCAGCAGGGCCTGGACCTCCGCCAGCACCGGCCGCACCCCCTCCATCACGCAGGTGACGCAGGTGCCGGGGGTGTCCTGGGGCCGGCCGGACAGCAGCATTTCCGAGGGATTGGGCACCTCGGTAAGGCCGGAGTCGGCCATTTCGAACACGCCGATCTCGTTGGTGGCGCCGAAGCGGTTTTTGGCCGCCCGCAGGATGCGGTAGGAGTTCTGCTGCTCGCCCTCAAAGTAGAGCACGCAGTCCACCATGTGCTCCAGCACCTTGGGTCCGGCGATGGAGCCCTCCTTGTTGACGTGGCCGATGACAAACACCGTCACCCCCCGGCCCTTGGCCAGGTTCATCAGGGCCATGGTGCAGTCCTTCACCTGACCGATGCTGCCGGGGGCGGCGGACAGCTCCCCGTTGTACATGGTCTGGATGGAGTCCACGATGAGCACATCGGGCTGGAGGGTGGTCACCGCCTCGGCCACGTCGTCCATGCTGGTTTCAGCCAGCAGGTAGAGCTGCTGGCCGCTCACCCCCAGCCGCTCGGCCCGCAGCTTGATCTGCCGCTCGGACTCCTCGCCGGAGACATAGAGCACCTTGGCAAACCGGCATAAATTCTGGCAGATCTGGAGCATGAGGGTGGACTTGCCGATGCCCGGCGCGCCGCCCACCAGCACCAGGGAGCCCTGGACGGCGCCGCCTCCCAGCACCCGGTCCAGCTCGTTCATGCCGGTCTGGAACCGCAGCTCCCGGGTGGTCTCCACTTCGTCCATCAGCCGGGGTTTGGACCTCCCCTGCCGCTCCACCGCCGTGGCGGCGGCCGCAGAGCTTTTCCGTTTGCTCTCGGTGGGCTGCTCCACGATGGTGTTCCACGCCTTGCAGGCGGGGCACTGGCCCGCCCACTTGGGCAGCTCGTTGCCGCATTCGGTACAGTAAAACATGGTCTTGGCTTTCATGGGTGGATGATCCTCCCCTTCTTTTGTGGTGTGATGTTCCTGCGGGCGGGGATAAACCCCGCCCCTGCGGGATCATGTTTGGTATGGGTCTGTAGGGGGCGGCGTCCCCAACGCCCCGACCCTAGGTTGTGAAATTCGCTTCATATTGCAGCCACGCCCCGGTGAGGGCGGCGGCCAGCTGGAGCTGATAGCCCTCCGAGCGCAGCTTGCCCTCCTCCTCCGGGTTGGACAGAAAGCCGCACTCCACCAGAATGGCGGGGCGTGTGATATGGTTCATGAGGTAGACCGTGTCCGGGATGGGCTTGGCCTGGCGCTCATTGGTTTGGTCCACCGTCTGCCGCAGCACCTCCTGGGTGTGGACGGCGAACTCCTGGCTCCCCTGGGTGGGGGCGAAAAAGACCTGTGCCCCGTGGTACCTGGCGTTGGTGAACATATTCTGATGGATGCTCAGCAGCACCCCGTTTTCCGTCCCCTCCACCATTGCCACCCGGTTTTTCAGGTCGGAGACCTTCTTCTCTCTTAATGTATCCGCCGACGGGTCGTGGAGGGACACGTCCTCCTGCCGCAGCACCACCGGCGATTGGCCGCACAGTCCCAGCAGCAGGTCCAGCTTCCGGACGATGGCCAGATTGATCTGGCTCTCCGGTACGCCGGTGAGAGACACCGCGCCCCCGTCCTCCCCGCCGTGACCTGCGTCCAGCACCAGAACGGGCCGTCCGCTGTCCATAGGCCCCACGGTCTGTACCGCCCCGCCCGGCCAGAACACCAGATAACCGGCGGTGGCCAGAGCCAGCACCCACAGCAGGGCCCACTGTCCGATCCGCTTCATGCCGCACTCCCCCTTTTCATCGATCAAGGAAGGATATGCGGCGGCGGGTACAGTTAGACATTATTGTACCACGTCCGCCCCTGCTTGTCCAAATTTCTGTTGCCTTTTTGGCGGTGAGGCGATAAGATGGAAGCAGCAACCATGGAGGTGAGAGCAATGGTCATTGATAAAATGAAAAACGCTTCTCTGTATTACGGTCTGGGCCAGCGGTTCCGGCAGGCTCTGGAGTGGCTGGCTCAGGTGGACCCGGACAGCCTGACGCCCGGCCAGCGGGTGGACATCGACGGCGACAATGTGTACGCCACCCGGTTCGACGTGGATACCAAACTCCCCGCCGACTGCAAGCTGGAGTGCCACCGGGACTACGCCGATATTCAGTATGTGGTGTCCGGCACCGAGGGTATGGGCTACTCCCTGCCCGACGCGCCTCTGACGCAGCTCAGCGAGTATACCCCTGATATCCAGTTCTTCACCACCGACTGGGACACCCTCACCGTCCGGCTCGGCACCTTCTACATCGTCTGGCCCCAGGATCTCCACGCCCCCCGTGTGGCCCTGGAGTCCCCCGAGCCTGTGAAGGTCATTGTGGCAAAAGTGAAGCTCTCCTGACCGGCATGAAAAGGCCGCCCGATTAGGGCGGCCTTTTTGCTTACTTTTTGGCAGTGTCGAAGGCGGGGTTGGTGAAGTAGACGTTCTTCCGGTCCATCTTCTCCTTGGCCAGGCGCACCGCCTCGCCGAAACGCTGGAAGTGGACGATCTCCCGCTCCCGCAGGAAGCGGATCACGTCGCTGACATCGGGGTCGTCGCTGAGGCGCAGGATGTTGTCATAGGTGACCCGGGCTTTCTGCTCGGCGGCCATATCCTCGGTGAGGTCGGCGATCACATCCCCCTTGACGCCGATGCCGGCGGCGTTCCAGGGAGCGCCGGAGGCGGCGGTGGGATAGATGCCGGTGGTGTGGTCCACAAAATAGGGAGCGAAGCCGCCCTCCTTCAGCTGCTCCTGGGTCAGTCCCCGGGTGAGCTGATGGACGATGGCCCCGATCATTTCCAGGTGGCCCAGCTCTTCGGTACCGATGTCGGTGAGCAGGCCCTTGAGCTCTGGATAGGGCATGGCGTACCGCTGGGACAGATAGCGCAGAGAGGCGCCCAGCTCGCCGTCAGGTCCGCCGTACTGGCTGATGACCCAGGCGGCCAGCTTGGGGTTGGGGGTCTTGATGCGCACGGGGTATTGGAGCTTTTTCTCATATTGGAACATTACTTGGCCCCTCCTTCCGGATTGTAGTGCCAGGGCCAGTCGCCCTCCAGCCAGGCGGCCCAGCTCTCCGCGTTGGCAGCGGCACTCTGGGTCAGGGGACCGTGCTGGGCCTCGTAGCGCTTGCGGGCCTCTGCCTCCAGGGCGGTGTACTTCTGGAAGAGCTGGAAGGCCTCGGTGTCGTCCTGGTGGGTGTCCAGGTAGAGGCCCAGCTCCAGCAGCATGAACTCCAGAGCCTGGAGCTCGGCCAGCTGGGTGCCCAGCACCTTCACCGCCTCCGCCTTGATATGGAAGGGCAGGTTCAGGCCGGGAAACAGGGTGCCGTTGGCCAGGGCCTCCTGCTGGGAGTAACGCTTGGGGTTATTCTGCTGAAACGGCACATAGGGGACGGCCAGGGGGGCGCACTCAGGGAGCGTGCCGCAGCTGTCGTCACAGATGCCGGGAATGTTCTGAGGGTTGTTCTCGGGATACAAGGGGTGTCCCTCCTCCTATGGATTGGGACGGGACGGGAGCCCCGTCCACACCATCCTATGCGCCCCCTCTCCCCCATGATACAAAACGGCCCGGATGGGATTCCATCCGGGCCGCTGCTGTTATGCCATTGTGGTGTTGGTCACGAACCGGGTGAGCATGGCGGCTACCTCGGCCCGGGTGATGTCGGCCTGGGGCCGCAGGCTCCCGTTGCCGTCACCGGTGAGGATACCGCTGGCGCAGGCCCACTCCATGGCCTCTCTGGCCCAGGAGGAGGTCTGAGCTCCGTCCCGGAAGCTGTCCAGCCCATTGCCGGAGGAGGCGGGGCTGCCGGCGGCGCGGTAGAGCATGACGGCCAGGGTCTCCCGGGTGAGGGGCGCATCGGGGTCGAAGCGGCCCTGGGCGGTGCCTCCGGCGATGTTCTGCTCCGCCGCCCAGTTGGCCGCGTCGCTGTACCAGGCGTCTCCGGGCACATCCTGGAAGCTGCCGCTGGAGGCGGGGGCGGGGCTGCCCTCCAGCCGATGAAGCACAGTGACCAGCATGGAGCGGGTCATGGTACCGGCGGGAGCAAACTTACCGCCGCCCACGCCGGAGAACAGCTCCCGGCTGGCGGTAAACTGAACGGAGTCGGCAAACCAGTCCCGGTCAGACACATCGGCAAACTGCTTGCTGCCATCCACCAGCTCGATGGTGCAGGAGCCGTCCACACGCACGGTCAGCGCGCCGTCCTGATACACCGAACGGGGCAGGACTTTCCGGGTCCCGTCGGCCAGTACCCGCACCGCCACAGTGCCGGTGCCGCCGGTGCAGGGGATGCGGAGGGTGGCGTGGGCCACGCCGGAGGGAACGGTGACCTGGGCGGTCACCTTGCCGTCGGTCCCGGTGGTCACCTGGGCGGTGGCGCCGGTCTTTTTGTCGGTCACGGTGGTCCCGGGTGTCTCCGTAGGCTTCTGGGTCTCCCCTGCTCCCCCTCCGCCGGAACCGCCGCCGATGCTGCCGCCGCCGGAGCCACCACCGGAGCCGCCGCCGCCGGAGCCACCACCGGAGCCGCCGCCGCCGGAGCCACCACCGGAGCCGCCGCCGCCGGAACCACCACCGGAGCCGCCGCCGCCGGAACCACCGCCGGAGCCGCCGCCTTCAGGGGGCGTGACGGGTTTTTCGTCGATGGTGGGCACCTGACTCATCTCGTTCCAGGCCAGGGTTCCGGCCTGACGGACCTGATCCAGGTCACCGGCGGCACGGATGGCCGCCAGGCCGTTGTTCAGGGCGCGGGTCAGGGCCGCCTGCCCTTCGGCGGAGTAGTGGCTCTGATCCAGGCGGTCATACTTCTCCTGAAGGGCCTGGGCCTGGGCCCGCTTTTCCGCGGCCAGCTCCTGCCGTCCCTCCAGCTCATCCGGTACGCTGGGGCTGATGCAGGCCTTCCACGCGGCGTCCAGGGCCTGGTAATGGGTGATGGCGTCCTGATACTGGGCAATGTGCTCCTCCTGAACCTGCTCCATGGGCTGGGTGGTGAGGCCCTCCAGCCCCTCCACCCACTGGGCGGCCTGGACCAGCGTCATCAGGCCATCCGCCTTGGTCTGGAGCTGCTGGGCGGCCTTGCCCACCACCAGCTGGCGGTCGGCCTGGCCGGTCAGGGTGGTGCGGGTCTCCAGCCGGTCCTGGGCCAGATCGGCCAGGGCCGCCTGGGCCAGTCCGGCGGTACCACCGGCATTGGACTCGGTGAGCAGACCGGCGGACACGCTGTTCAGGGCGGTGGTGTGGTCCTCCGTCCAGGACTGGGTGATCTCCTCTACCCGGTCCGCCAGGGTGGGAACGGCAGCCATGGCAGTCTGCGCGTTGGACACGGCCCGGTCCATGGTCACGGTGGATTCGGTCCCCTGGATCTGGTTCACAGCCGCTGTATAGGCGCCGGACAGGGTGCTCCAGTCCTGGGTGGTGTAGTCGCCCTGGGTATAGCCCTGGAAGATGCCGTCCAGCCGGTCCAGATAGGGCTTCTGGATCTCGCTGATGGGGGTGCGCCACACGGCATAGAGGGTCACCGTGCCGCCTGCCTCAGCGGTCAGGCTCTGGACCGGGGCCTGGTCTCCGTAGCGCACACCCCCATTGGAGGCAGTGGCCCAACCGGCAAACTCCTTGCCCTCCTTGGTAAAGGGGTTGGCCATCAGGTTCACCGTCTGGCCGTAGACGGCGCTCTGGGTCTGGACCTCACCCTCTCCCCCGTTGGGGTCCAGCTGAATGGTATACTGGTTGGGCGTCCACTGGGCATAGAGGGTGATCCGGTCCCCATCGGTCTTTTCGCCGGCCAGGTTGGTCACCTGTGCCCCATTCTCATAGGTCTTACCATCCCCTCTGGGCTGGGTGTTCCACGATGCAAAGGTGTAGCCGCTGCGCCGGAAGGTGCTCTCGGGCAGCCGCACCGGAGTATCCCACCGGGCGGACAGGTTGGACAGAGAGCCGTTGCCGCCGTTGGAGGAGAAATAGATGGTGTAGCGGTTGGCGATGCGCTGGCTGTACAGGGTCTGCCCTGCCGCCTCCAGCTCCGCCGGAGCGGGAGTCCGGAAATCAGGGTCCAGGAACCAGGCCGCCCGGTCGTATCCCTCAATGGGGTCCTGCTCCTCGTAGTCATCCAGGTAGACCGTCAGACCGGGCTGAACGGGCAGCTTGATCTCCTCCATAAAGTTGTTTCGGGCCACAAAGCCGCCGCCCTCCAGCTTGGTGTTGTGGCTCATGTCCAGCGTAGTCAGGCGGTTGTGGTCGATGTGGAGGAACTGGAGGTTGGACAGCATACTCACGTCGATGGAGGTGAGCCGGTTGTCAAAGGTCTCGATAAACTCCAGCTTGGTACTCTCGGTGAGCAGCAGCTCCTCCAGCTGGTTGTTCCGGCAATAGAGGACCTTGAGCCCGGTACAGCCGGTCAGGGTCAAAGACCCCATCTGGTTCATCTCACAGTACAGGGAGACCAGCTTGCTGTGGCCGCTGAGGTCCAGGCGGCTGATGCGGTTGAAGTTGCAGTTGAGGTACTCCAGCGCCGGATTGTGGGACACATCCAGGGCAGTCAGCCGGTTATAGCCGCAGGAAAGCCGGGTCAGCGCGGGATTCTGGGACACGTCCAGCTCCGTCAGGTTGTTGTTGGTGCAATTCAGGGCCTGGAGATTGGGAAACGCGCCCAAGCCCTCCAGGCTGGTCAGACCCAGTCCGGACAGGTCCAGCTGGGTCACGGCAAGCCGCTCCTCCTCTGTCAGAACGCCGTCGGCGCCCGCGCCGCCCAGATTGCTGCCGTTCAGCAGCCAGGCCTGGAGGTTCCGGTCGTGAAAGACGTCGGTAATGTTGATACTGCCCTCATAGCTGCGGGGCTGAACCGCTGCAAGCGCAGCGGCGGGCAGCGCGAGCTGGCCCGCAAGGGCGATGGTGGTCAGCATGACGGGCAGCTTTTTCATCTTTGGATTCATATGTTGCTCCTAAATCATACATTTATTTCCTACTAATTTACTATAAAATACTGAACTATTATAAGGAGCAAAAAGGTGCTTGTCAATGATAAATTTATACAATAAAGCAGAAAAAGGCCGCCCCGAACGGGACGGCCTTTTGGGTATGCAGATTAGTTCTGCTCGCCGCGCATACGGGCGAAGCAGTCGCTGCAATAAACAGGACGGTCGGACTTGGGCTCGAAGGGCACCTTGGCCTCGCCCCCGCAGGCAGCGCAGGTAGCGGTGAAGTACTCGCGGGGGCCGCGGGAGGCAGCCTTGCGGGCGTCACGGCAGCTCTTGCAGCGCTGGGGCTCGTTCTGGAAGCCGCGCTCGGCGTAGAACTCCTGCTCACCGGCGGTGAACACGAACTCCTGGCCACATTCCTTACATACCAGAGTCTTGTCTTCGTACATGATGTTACCCTCTCTTTGCTTCTTTGCCCAGGTCCGGATGATCCATGTGCTGGGTCAGTGTAATATTGCGATCAGCCTTTGCTGATGTCGCCGGAAGAAGTTTGCTGCGCCAGCTTGCGCCGGATACGCTGCACCGCGTTGTCCACCGATTTGGGGGACTTGTTTACCTCGGCTGCAATCTCGGAGTAGGACAGACCGTTCAGATACAACCGAAGTACGCTTGCCTCGAAGCCGGACAGCTGACCGATCAGCGCCTCCAGACGTTCCCGGAAGGATTCCCGGCTGAGGAAGATCTCCTCCGGATCCGTTCCCTGTCCGTCGGGCGGGCTGAACGCCAATGGATCGCCGTTCCCACTAAAAAGAGGGGTTCCGAACGAGACGGAGTTGTTCAGCGGTATGTGCTTATCTCTTGCTGCTGCTTTGATAACGGAGAACAGACGGTTTTTGATGCACACCTCCGCATAGGTGCGGAAGGCGGCGGCCTTTTCCGGGTCATATTCCCGGATGGCGGCCAGCAGCCCCACCATTCCCTCCTGGATCAGGTCCTCGCTGTCTCCGCCGGCCAGAAAATAGGGCCGGGCGCAGATGCGGACCAGGCGGTTATAGCGCACTACCAGGTCCTCTTCGGCCTGACGGTCACCGGAAGCGACCAGGGCGCACAGGGCCTCATCGCTGGGTTCCTGCGGTTGGAAATGGTCCTCTTTCATGCCGTTTCTCCTTGCACATTATAAGCGTTGATGCCTGAATTTGTCAAGTGTTTGCCAGAAATATTTCGGTTTCAGCCCCGATTTTTTATGACATTTGCCAAGAGCTGTGCAACTTTCTCTGCATCCTCCTGGCTCTGGGCCTCCACCATCACCCGCACCAGGGCCTCGGTGCCCGAAGGACGGACCAAAACCCGGCCGGTGCCCGCCAGCAGCTTCTCCTGCTGGGCCACGGCGTCCATAATGGAGGCGTCGTTCATGATGGCCTCTTTGGCGGCATTGTCGGCCACCGGCACGTTGATGAGGGTCTGGGGATATCGCTTGCACCCCTCCACCAGCTGGGAGGCCTTCTTGCCGGAGCGGCGCAGCAGAGCCAGGAACTGTACAGCGGTGAGCTGACCGTCGCCGGTGGTGGCGTATTTTCGGAAGATGGTGTGGCCGGACTGCTCGCCGCCCAGGACCCAGCCTTCCTCCTCCATCTTCTCCAGCACGTTCCGGTCGCCCACGGCGGTGCAGAACAGCTCCATGTTGTGCTCCCGGCAGAAGACGTGCAGGCCCAGGTTGCTCATGACGGTACCCACGATCGCGTTGCCGGGCAGTTTGCCCTGCTCCAGCAGCTCCAGGCCGCAGGCAGCGATGACCTGATCGCCGTCGATCTCCTCGCCGGTCTCGTCCACCATAAGGCAGCGGTCGGCGTCGCCGTCAAAGGCGATGCCCAGGTCGTACTTGCCGGCGGTGACCATGGCCTTCAGGCTGTCCAGATGGGTAGAGCCGCAGCCGTTGTTGATGTTCACGCCGTCGGGATCGGCATTGATGATATCGGTGTGCAGGTCGGGGAAGGAATCGAAGAGCCGTCCGGCGGTGGCGGAGGAGGCGCCGTTGGCGCAGTCCACCAGGATCTTCAGGCCGGACAGGTCGGAGTCAATGGTGGACACCAGGTGGTCGATATAATCCTGGCTCTCCTTCTGGTCGGCATAGACCACCCGGCCGATGTCGCCGCCGGTCTTGCGTGGTACGGGAACCTTGTTGAGAATGATGTCCTCGATCTTGCCCTCCAGCTCGTCAGACAGCTTGAAGCCCTGGCCGTTGAAGATCTTGATGCCGTTGTGCTCGAAGGGGTTGTGGGAGGCGGAGATGACGATACCGGCGTCACAGCCGCTGTCCACCGTTACCCAGGCCACGCCGGGAGTGGGGATCACGCCCAGGTGGAGCACGTCGGCGCCGGCGGAGCACAGGCCCGCCATCAGCGCACCCTCCAGCAGGTCGGAGGAGATGCGGGTGTCCTTGCCGATGGCGAACCGGGGACGCCCCTCCCCTTTTGCCTGGGCCAGCACATAGGCCGCCGCCACGCCCACATCATAGGCCAGTTCCGCGTCCAGACCGGCGTTGACCACGCCGCGGATACCATCGGTTCCAAACAGTTTACCCATGCTAGATTACCTCTTTCTACCAAAATCATCCAATGAAAAGGATGTGTTAAAGTTTGTGTCTACTTTTAAAAGCTCAGCTGCTCCATCCCCACCCCGCCGGGGACGGCCAGGCCCAGGTGCTCGTAGGCCCGCCGGGTGACACACCGCCCTCTGGGCGTGCGGGTGAGGAAGCCCATCTGCATCAGATAGGGCTCGTACACGTCCTCCAGTGTGACGGCCTCCTCGTTGATGGTGGCCGCCAGGGTCTCCAGACCCACCGGACCGCCGCCGTAGTGCTCGATGATGGAGCCTAACATCCGCCGGTCGATGGCGTCCAGCCCCAGGTGGTCCACCTCCAGGGCGGACAGGGCCACGTCGGCCACCTCCCGGGTGATGACGCCCCCTGCCTTCACCTGGGCAAAGTCACGCACCCGGCGCAGCATCCGGTTGGCAATACGGGGGGTACCCCGGCTGCGCTTGGCGATCTCCATGGCGCCATCGGCCTCGATGGGCACATCCAGAATGCCCGCCGACCGGGTGACAATGAGGGCCAGCTCCTCCGGGGTGTACAGCTCCAGCCGCAGGGTCACGCCAAACCGGTCCCGCAGAGGGGCGGACAGCTGGCCCGCTCGGGTGGTGGCTCCAATGAGGGTGAACTTGGGCAGGTCCAGCCGGATGGAGTTGGCCGACGGCCCCTTGCCAATGATGATATCGATGGCAAAGTCCTCCATGGCGGGGTACAAAATCTCCTCCACCGACCGGTTGAGCCGGTGGATCTCATCCACGAACAGAATGTCGTTTTCCGCCAGATTGGTGAGCAGAGCCGCCAGATCGCCGGGCTTTTCAATGGCCGGGCCGGAGGTGATGCGGATATTGACCCCCATCTCGTTGGCAATGATGTTGCTGAGGGTGGTCTTGCCCAGGCCCGGGGGGCCGTGGAGCAGCACATGGTCCAACGGCTCGCTGCGCATCTTGGCGGCCTGGATAAACACCTCCAGGTTGCCCTTGGCCTTGGCCTGGCCGATGTATTCGTTTAAGGTCTTGGGCCGCAGAGAGCCCTCGTTCTCGTCATCCCGGGTGAGGGATGTGGTCACCAGAGGCTCCTCGGTCTCAAATCCGTCTTCAGAAAATGCAATGCTCAAAGTCTCACTTCCTTATCCGCACCACTGGTCCAACAGTTCCTCCACCTTATCCAGGAAGGCGCCCTCCCCCAGGGTGTTGATCTTGAACAGCATGGCCTGACTGCCGCCGGAGGTGATGGCGGACAGGAACAGATGGGGGCCGTTGCCCACCAGGGTCAGGTTGAGGCTCACCCGGTTGCCCCCCATGAAGCTGTACCGCTCATATACCCGAACGGCCACCCGGAAGGAGCCGCTGTGGTAGTCGCTGCTGTCCTCCCAGCTGGCGGAGGAGCTTCCGTTCAAAATCCCGTCGTGCAGATAGTCCAGCAGTCCGTCAAAACTGCCGGTCAGATCCCGTTCCAGTTTGGCCATGGTGGTTCCTCCTTCCGGGGGATTACCCCTTCATCATTTTCTTGAGTGCCTGCTTGATGATGTCCTCCAGGCTGAGGGTGTCCACGTCGATGCCCTTCAGGGCCATGCCGATCTCGGTCTGGGAGTAGCCCAGCACCGCCAGAGCAGCAGCCGCCTCGGAGGACTTGTTCTCCGGGATCACCGTGACCCCGGTGCCGCCGTAGCTCTCGCCGCCCGGGCTGATCTGGCCCTTGGCCAGCTTATCCTTCAGCTCCAGGATGATGCGCTGGGCGATCTTCTTGCCGATACCCTGGGCCACGGTCAGGGCCTTCTCATCCCCGGTGATGATGCTCATGGCCAGGGACTCGGGGGTGGCGGAGGACAGGATGGACAATGCCGCCTTGGGTCCCACGCCGGATACCGAGATCAAGAGCTGAAAGCAGTTGAGCTCGTTCTCCGTGGCAAAGCCGTACAGCTCCATGGCGTCCTCCCGGACGTTCAGGTGGGTGAACAGCTTGGCGCTCTCCCCTTTTTTCAGCCGGGCCAGGGTATTGTTGGTGGTGCGGCAGGCGTAGCCCACCCCGCCGCAGTCAATGACCGCCAGATAGGGGGCGGTGTGGGCCACGGTTCCTTTTACATAATAAAACATAATCATAAACTCCTAACGGCGTGCCTCATACCGGCCGCTGCCCGGCCGGTTGGCGTCGGGGCTCTGGAGCCGGGAGGTGTACGAGCGGGCGTGGCACAGAGCGATAGCCACCGCATCGGCGGCGTCGTCCGGCTTGGGGACGGCTTTCAGGTTCAAAAGCCGCTTTGTCATGTCCATGACCTGCCGTTTCTCCGCCTTGCCGTAGCCCACCACCGCCCGCTTCACCTGGCTGGGGGTATATTCGTAAATGGGCACCTGGCGCCGCTCCGCCGCCAGCAGCAGCACCCCCCGGGCCTGGGCCACGCCGATGCCGGTGGTGATGTTGTTGTTGAAGAAGAGCTCCTCGATGGCCATGGCCTCCGGCTTGAATTGTTCCAGCAGCAGGTCCATGTCATTGGAGATCTGGAGGAGCCGGGCGGGCAGGGCCTCCCCCGCCGGGGTGGTGATGGCCCCGCACTGGACCAGCCGGGCCCTCCCCCCCGCTGCCTCCACCAGGCCGAAGCCCACGATGGCGAAGCCGGGGTCGATGCCTAAAATCAGCATAGCGTCGGTTTCCTCCCTGTTTTCCATACAGAGAATATTGTATCACGGCCACAGAACGGGCGCAAGGAGGAATTGTTCCGCCATGGGACGCAAAAAACCGGCCGCGGTTTCTTCCGCGGCCGGTTTAATTTACGCTCTGGGATGGGCTTTGTTGTACACGTCCTTCAGCTTCTGGCTGACCACCTGGGTGTAGATCTGGGTGGAAGAGATATCGGCGTGGCCCAGCATCTCCTGAATGGAATGGAGGTCGGCGCCGTTTTCCAGCAGATGGGCGGCAAAGGAGTGGCGGAGGGTGTGGGGGGTGATATCCTTCTGGATACCCGCCTTCTCCTGGTAGTGCTTGATGATCTTCCAGAACCCCTGGCGGCTCATCCGCTCCCCGCTCATATTGACGAAGAGGGCCTTCTCATCAGGATGCTCCACCATCTGGGGCCGGACCCGGTCCAGATAGTTTTGCAAGGCCCGCACCGCCGCCTGGTACAGGGGGATGATCCGCTCCTTCCCCCGGTTGGCGCACCGGATGAACCCGGCGGACAGGTTGATGTTGTCCAGATCCAGGCCAATGAGCTCGCTGACCCGGATTCCGGTGGCGTAGAGCAGCTCCAGCATGGCCTTGTCCCGGCAGCCCTTGGCATCGGAGGGGTCGGGCTGCTCCAGAAAGAGCTCCACCTCCCGGGAGGTAAGGATGTGGGGCAGCTTACGCTCCACCTTGGTCTGAGACAGGCCCCGGGCGGGATTCTCACTGATCTGGCCAGCCTCCATCATCCAGGAGTAGAAGGACTTGAGGGAGGCCTGACACCGGGTCACGGTGGCTGCGGACTTGCCCCGGGCGGTCATGCTGCGGGTATAGGCCTCCACATCAGCATGGACGGCCTGGGCGGGAGAGATCCCTTCCTCCCCCAACCAGTCCATGTACTGGCGCACATCACGCAGATAGGAGCTCAGCGTGTTGGGGGACGCCTTTTTTTCTTCGGTCAGAAATCGTTCGTATCCACTCAGGTACTCCATCCTTCCAACACCTTCCCGTTTCTCTCTATCGGTTCAAAAGAGCGCCTGCCGCGCCGGAAAGCAGAGCGGGCGTCACCGTCCGCTCCAGCAAAATACACACACAAACAGCGCCGAGACACAGCGCACATCGGACCAGACAGTCCCGGCCCCACAGGACTCTGCCCTTTCCCTCGCCCCGGACCCGGGCGGCCAGGGCCCGGGCGGACAGGATACTCTGCACCCCCAACACAAAAAGGGCGGGCAGAGACAGCACCCCGCCAAGGCCGAACACCAGGCAGGCCAGCAGCCAGCCGGCGCCGCCGAAGGCCCGCACAAAGGAGGCGATGGAAAAGGCCAGCAAAAACCCCCGCAGGGCAAAGAGCACCGGCAGCCCCAGCAGCCCTATCGCGGTGAATCCCAGCAGCAGAGCGAAAAGCGGCCAGCGCAGCGTGTCCCAAATCTGCGCCCACAGGGCGGGGACATCCACGGCGCCCTCCTGCGCGGTCAGCAGGAAGGCCTCCAGGTACTGATTCAGACTGGCTTCACCCGCGCCGCCCACTTGGGCGGCCAGAAGACAGCCTGTCAGTCCTCCGGCCAAAAAACAAGCCGACAGGATGATCAATGCCGGGACGATCCCGTCCCTGGGCACGTTCCAGGCGGCCACAATGGTCCTGCGCAAAGGCTTCACCTCCCACCAGAAGCCTATGCGCCAAGCCGGTAAATCAGACCTGCTTGTTCATTTCTTGGTATCATCATAGCTTAACCTGGGGCTTTGTGCAAGACGCGGCAAGAAAAAAAGTCATTTTTGTCGATTATGCCGAATACTTATGTAAATCGTATTATGTCTACCAGTGACCTCAAAGGCACCATCAAGGCTGGCAGCAGCCCCTTTTCTACAAATTAACCTAGGAAAATGGGCTCTTTTTGCGACAGGGGAAAACCCTTGCCACACCGCCTTATCCGTCCTTCCCGCTTCCGGAGCAAGCAACAGGTCCCCATTTTGCCTGCGCCTCGGAAGAAACAGAGAAAAGCCCTGCCGCTCAAGGGTTTCCGCCTTAAACAGCAGGGCTTTCTGCGCTGATTACAATGATTACAAATTGTATAATTACGTTTTGTATACCCCTTAATCGGCCATGCCGGCATCGATGGCCTTGAGGGCGATGGCGCACTCCAGACGCTTACGCTCCAGCTCACAGCCCACCTTGTGGGGGTGCTTTATGTCGCCGCCGACAAGCAGGTTGGAGGCGGAGCAGCCGCCGGAGCAGTAGAACCGGGCCCAGCAGTGGGCGCACTCCTCCCGGGTATAGACGTTGAGACCGGCAAACCGGCTGGACAGGCTGTTGTCAAAGGTGCCGTCCTTTACGCTGCCCAGCTTGTACTCCTCGTTGCCCACAAACTGGTGACAGGGGTAGATGTCACCGTCGGGGGTGATGGCCACATATTCGCAGCCGGCGCCGCAGCCCCGCAGCCGCTTGATGACGCAGGGGCCCTGCTGAAGGTCCACGTTAAAGTGGAAGAAGTTGGTCTCCCGGTGGTCCTTCAGATACTCAGCCAGGCGCTCGTACTCCGCCTTCAGCTCAGGCAGATCGGACTCCTGAATGGCGTAGGGGTCGGTCTCCTTCCCTACCACCGGCTCCACCGACACGTTTTTACCGATGGCGGCCAGCTCCTTCACATCCTCGGCGAAGTCCTTGTGGAAGCGGGTGAAGGTGCCCCGCAGATAGTAGTCCTTGGTGCCCCGTCCGGCGATGAGCTTCTTGAACTTGGGCACGATCACGTCGTAGGAGCCCTTGCCGTTGATGGTGGGCCGCAGATCGTCGTTGACCTCCTTGCGGCCGTCCAGGGACAGCACCGCGTTGGACATCTCCCGGTTGATGTACTCGATGTTCTCGTCGTTCAGCAGCACACCGTTGGTGGTCATGGTGAAGCGGAAGCACTTGTCATGCTCCTTCTCAATGGACCGGGCGTACTCCACGGTGGCCTTGACGGTGTCCATGGCCATCAGAGGCTCGCCGCCAAAGAAGTCCACCTCGATGTTGCGGCGGTTACCTGACTTGGCCACCACAAAGTCAATGGCCTTTTTGGCGGTTTCGATGTCCATGGTCATGCGCTTGCCGGTGCCGAAGTCACCGGTGGAGGCAAAGCAGTACTTGCACCGCAGGTTGCAGTCGTGGGAGACATGGAGGCACAGGGCCTTCACCAGGGCCTGCTGCTGCATGGAGGCAGCCTTGTCCCGGTCGATGTAGTCGTCGTCCTCGAAGAGCAGGCCCTCCTTTTTCAGCTCCCGCAGCTCCTCCCAGGCCTCGGCCAGGGCAGCGGGATCATACTGAGGCAGGGCGGCAGCCAGAGACTCGGGCAGGGCCCCGTCCAGGCTCTCCCCGTTCTCCTCCCGCTCCGCCAGAGCGGTGAGCAGGTCATGGGTCAGCTCGTCCAGAACGTGGACGGCGCCGCTGTTCACGTCAACGGCGATGCGTACGCCGAGACACTGAAAGGTATGTACCATAAATTTTTGTTCCTTCCTCAGGGCATGGAAAAGGGTGGGCCTACTCGCCCACCCTTGCCCTGTTGTTTGTTACCGGTTCTCGCACTTCTGGTTGGCCACGGTGCAAGAGGTCTTACAGGCGGACTGGCAGGAGGTCTGGCACTCGCCGCAGCCGCCGTGGGCGGCGCTCTTCTTCAGAGTAGCGCCGTTGAGCGTCTTGATATGCTTCATTCTGATTTCCCTCCCAAATAGAGACTTTAGAGTATTGTACCATACCCGGCGGCGGATTTCAACGCTTTCTGCGTTTTTTCCGTTTGCTCCCTCGATTGCCGCTCCCCAGCAGACCGGCGGCGGCCCCGCCGCACAGGGACCCGCACAGCAGGCCGATGCCTCCCGACTCCAGGGATACATCCCGGAAACACAGGGCTCCTAACGTAAGCACCAGCAGGAAAAGCACGCCTCCGGTGAGCAATCCGGCGGCCAATCCCCCGCCGCAGCGGCTCACCGCCAGCAGGGCGCCGCAGAAGCCGCCCAGCACGCAGCCCACGATGGTGATTTGATACGTCAGGTCCATGTCCAGCAGCCCGCCGGAGATGGCCACCGACGCCCCCAGCAGAAACAGCATACAGACGCCCAGGGCCAACAGGCCTCCCAGCAGGATCCCCAAAGCGCAGCGCAGCAGCTTTGCGCCCTGGTCCTCCTCCTTTTTACCCATAAAAACACCCTCCCTTACCACAGGTTCCTGATGAAACCTATGCCGGGAGGGCGTTTCTTATTACTTCTTGTCCTTGGCGTCCTTCTTTTCCTTGGTCTCGCTGACGCCGTCCTCAGTGGTCTGAGTGCCGCGGGTGGACACAGCCCACTTGGTGAACTCCATGCGCACGCGGTCAGAGCTGGTCTCGATCACGATGGTGTTCTCCTTCACCGCGCAGATGGTGCCTACGATACCGCCGATGGTGGTGATCTGATCACCCACAGCCAGTTCGGAACGCATCTTGGCAGCAGCCTTCTTCTTCTTGTTCTCCGGCCGGATCAGCATGAAGTAAAACACCGCGATGAGCAGTACCAGCGGGATGATCATCCCCAACATACTACCTGCTCCGGCAGCATCTGCACCGGCACTGGACAACATTGCGTTGGCAACCTGTGCTGTCAATACAATCCCCTCCGATTTCAACTTTGACGCTATGCGTCATCAATGGGACATTATATAACCATTTGCAAGTTTTGACAAGTGTTTTTCGCCATGATTCACAATTTGTTTTAGATTCTTCCGGCCAGCTTCTCAGAGTACTCCGCCCGGAAGGCCGCAAATTGACCGGCGTCCAGGGCATCCCGGATACGCTGGGCCAGCTTATTATAGAAGTAAAGGTTGTGCATGACAGCCAGACGCATAGCCAGCATCTCCTCCGCCACGAAGAGGTGGCGCAGATAGGCCCGGGAGAAGTTGCGGCACACCGGGCAGTCGCAGTCGGAGTCAATGGGCCGCTCGTCGGTCTTGTACTTCTCGTTGCGGATGTTCATGGCCCCCGACCAGGTAAACAGCTTGGCATGGCGGGCGTTGCGGGCGGGCATGACGCAGTCGAAGAAGTCCACGCCCCGGGCCACCGCCTCAATGATGTTGGAGGGGGTGCCCACACCCATCAGATACCGGGGCTTGTCCGCCGGCATATGGGGCTCCACCGCGTCAATGATGTCGTACATCACCTGGGTGGGCTCCCCCACCGCCAGGCCGCCGATGGCGTAGCCCTCGCAGTCGATCTTGGCGGTCTCCTTCATGTGCCACACCCGCAGATCAGGGAAGGTGGCGCCCTGGTTGATGCCGAAGAGCATCTGATGAGGATTCACCGTGTCGGGCAGAGCATTGAGCCGGTCGTGCTCTGCCTTGCACCGCTGGAGCCAGCGCAGAGTGCGCTCACAGGAGGCCTTGGCGTACTCATAGGTGGCCGGGTTCTCCACGCACTCGTCGAAGGCCATGGCGATGTCGCTGCCCAGGTTGGACTGGATCTGCATGGACTCCTCAGGCCCCATAAAGATGCGGTGGCCGTCGATATGGGAGGCGAAGGTGACACCCTCCTCCTTGATTTTCCGCAGGCCGGACAGCGAAAATACCTGGAATCCGCCGGAGTCGGTGAGGATGGGCCCGTCCCACCGCATAAACGTGTGAAGGCCGCCCATCTGGCGCACCACCTGGTCGCCGGGACGCAGATGGAGGTGATAGGTGTTGGACAGCTCCACCTGACAGCCGATGTCCTTCAAGTCAAAGGCGGACAGGGCCCCCTTGATGGCCCCCTGGGTGCCTACATTCATAAAAACCGGCGTTTGCACCGTACCGTGGGCGCAGGTAAACACGCCCCGTCGGGCTCTGCCCTCGGTTTTGATCACTTCAAACACAATAAAACCCCTTTATTTTGCAAGTGCTATTATCATACCAGAAAGCAAGTAAAATGACAACGCCCCAAAGCCAGAAAGAGCGGCGCCATGCGCCGCTCTTCCCTCATTATTTTACGCTGTCCATGGTCTGCTGCACCACCGACTCCATGATGGACGCCGTCATAGCGCCCGGCACATAGCCGTACACGTTGCCCTTGGCGTCGATCATAAAGGTAGTCGGAAAGGCGGCAATGCCGTAATTGGCCAGGGTCGTGCCGGTGGTATCCATGAGCACCGGGAAGGTGTAGCCGTTGTCCTCCAGGAACTGCTCCATCTCCTCCTGGGACACGTCCTGTCCACCGGGATTGGCCACGGCCAGCACCACCAGATCCTCGCCGTTTTCTCCATAACTCTCATATAGCTTCTGGATGTCGGGCATCTCGCTCTTGCAGGGGCCGCACCAGGTGGCCCAGAAGTTGAGGAACACCGTCTTGCCCTGGTAGTCGGACAGAGTATGGGTGTTGCCGTACTGATCGGTAAGGGTAAAGTCGGGGGCGGCGATCTCAGGCTTTGGGGTAGGCTCAGCAGACGGCTCCGGCGAGGCACTCTCCGCGGGCTCCGGGCTCCGGGTGGCCTCCGGCGCGGGAGAGACGCTTTCGCTCTGGGTGGGCGTCCCGGTTACGCCGGCCCCGCCGCCGATGCCGGACAGATAGCCGGTGATGCCGTTCATAAAGCCGGTGAAGGTCATAATACCCATCAGGACCAGCAGAGCCGCCCCCACCTTGCCGGTATACTTGACCACCTTCTGGTGGGTCCTGAAGAAGTTGAGCACCGTGCCGGTGAAAATACCCACCGCCAGGAAGGGGATCACAAAGCCCGCGGTGTAAACGGCGATGAGCAAAAAGCCCTTACTCGCGCTGGCGGCGGAGGATGCCATCAACAGCACACTGCCCAGGGTGGGACCCACGCAGGGAGTCCAGGCAAAGCTGAAGGTAAAGCCCAGCACCAGAGCCACCAGGGGGTTCATGGCCCACCGGTCCAACCGGAAGGGCAGCCGGTGCTCGGTCTCCAGAGCGGCGGCCTTACCAAAGAAGCCGAACTGATAGACGCCGAAGAGGATCATAACGATGCCGCTGATGCGGGCAAACAGGGTCTGATTGCCGCTGAAGAAGCGGCCCGCAGCGGTAAAGCCCAGCCCCAGCACAAAGAAAGCGAAGCTGACGCCGATGACAAAGAACAGGGTATTGATCAGCACCTTGCCTCTGGGATAGCGGATGTTGCCCTTCTCATCCACGGTCCGGGCGCCTCCCGCCAGATAGCTTACATACAAGGGTACAAGAGGGAGCACGCAGGGAGAAAAGAAGCTGAGCAGGCCCTGCACAAAGACGGTGAGTACCGGTACACCGGTCTCAAGCTGTAAATTCATAGGTGTTCTCCTTTTTGTATGGATTCCAGTTGTGTCTCCAGGTCGGCCAGGGTCAGCCCAGCCAGCTGGGTCCGGCAGCGCCGGTCCAGATCGTCAAACAGATGGTCCATCACCCCGGCCATGCCGGAGGCCACCATACATCCGCAGTCCAAACCCCCGCCGCTGTGCCAGGCAGGCTCCACGAACCGAACCTCCAGGGCGTCGGCTACCGTATCCAGGGTGAGCCTGGCAGGGTCGGCCACCAGCTGATAGCCGCCGTCGGTGCCGGTACGGGTGGTCACCAGCCCCGCCTTTTTCAGCTTGGCCATCACCTTGCGGACCCGAGCCGGGTTGGTGCAGATGTTGGCCGCAAGCTCCTCGCTGGAGAGCAGACATCCCCGTTTATCCAGATAGATCAGGGCGTGGACCGCCACACAGAATAGACCATTCATGGAATGGAATTCTCCTTTATACGCGTTTGAGCAGATAGTCCTCCGCCCAGTGGGCGGCGTTGGCGCCGTCGGCGGCGGCGGTGATGACCTGCCGCAGGGCCTTGGCACGCACGTCCCCAGCGGCAAACACACCGGGTACGCTGGTACGGCAGCTCTCGTCCGCTACCAGATAGCCCGCCCCGTCGGTCTCCACCTGTCCGGCAAAGAGGGCGGTGTCGGGCACCCGGCCCACCGCCACGAAGAGGCCGTCGCAGGCAAGTTCGCTTTTCTCGCCGGTGACCACGTTCTCCAGCGCAACACCTGTCAGGTGCTTCTCCTTGCGCAGATCTGTCACACGGGTGTTCCAAAGGATCTCCACTCCCGCCTCCTCCAGGGCCTTGTGGTACACCGCCGAGGCCCGCAGACTGTCCCGCCGGTGGATCAGATAGACCTTTTTGCACAGCTTGGACAGGTAGAGGGCGTCCTCCACAGCGGTGTTGCCGCCGCCGTTTACTGCCACCACCTTGCCCCGGTACATCATGCCGTCGCAGGCGGCACAGTAGGCGATCCCTCTCCCCCGCAGCTCGCTCTCGCCGGGCAGGCCCAGTTCTCTGGGGTAGGCCCCGGTAGAAAGGACCACCGCATCGGCGGTCAGTTCCCCCTCGCTGGTGCGGAGCACCTTGGGGCTGTCAGTCAGATCGACCCCGGTGACCTCGGCGTAGATGGTCTCCGCCCCGTATTTCCGGGCTTGCTGCTCCATCTTTTCCCCCAATTCGAAGCCGTCCACCCCGTCAGGGAAGCCGGGGTAGTTGTCAATGACCGAGGTGGTGGCCATCTGGCCGCCGGGGGACAGCTTCTCCACCACCGCCGTCTTGCGGCCGCTGCGGGCGGCATACAGGGCCGCTGTGTAGCCGGCGGGGCCGCCCCCTATGATGAGAATTTCATAATGCGCCATGCCGTCCGCCTCCTTTTACAGTCCCATCCACTCAATGATCTGAGCCTTGGAACCGGGGTTCACGATGGGCTCCCCCGTCTCCCCGTTTTTGAAGAGGAACAGGGTGGGAATGACCTCTACCTCAAACTGCTCTTCCAGACCGGGCTCCTCGTCGATGTTGATCTTGCCCACCACCAGCTGGCCGTCAAACTGCTGGGCGATCTGGTCCAGCACCGGGCTGATCCGGCGGCAGTAGCCGCACCAGGGGGCCCAGAAGTCCACCAGAACCGGCTTATCGGAACGAAGCACCACTTCTTCAAAATTGTCTTTGGTAATGGTAATGGGAGTCATATCCATCGTCCTTTCCATTGAAAATGACCGGCAATCGCCTGACGATATTATATACTTCTAACTGTAACTTTATTTGTTTCATTTTATGGTTTAACTATATCAGGTGGAGTTAGTCTTGTCAACCCCGTTTTCCTACTTTTTTGCTAGGTCTTTGGGCAGCGCACCTTCCGGCAGGCAATCGCATAGGCTGTCATGTGGCACAGCCACAAGCCAAGCGGATAAAGGAGTACAATATGAACCATTATCTTCCCTCTGATCGGGAGTGGAGACGGAAACAGGAGGGCGCCGCCTGCTGCTGTCCGCCGGGCTGCTGCCCGCCGCCCTGTCCCCCTCCCTGCCCCGTGCCTGGTCCCACCGGACCTACCGGAGCGACCGGCCCGGCGGGCGCTACCGGTCCCACTGGCCCTGCCGGTTCCGGCGCTGCGGGCGCTACTGGTCCCACTGGCCCTGCCGGTCCCACCGGACCCACCGGACCTGCCACCCCCGGACCCACTGGCCCCACCGGCGCGGCAGGCATGACCGGGCCCACCGGTCCCCAGGGTATTCCCGGACCTGACGGCGCTACCGGTCCCACCGGGCCTCAGGGCATCCCCGGCCCTGATGGCGCTGCCGGCCCTACCGGACCCACCGGCCCTGCTGGTACAGCGGGTACTGCCGGCTCTGCCGGACCCACTGGCCCCACCGGCCCTGCCGGGGTTGCCGGCCCTACTGGGCCCACCGGCCCTGCCGGCGAGACGAATGCGGCTGCCGCGGTCACCGCCCTGCAAAGCAATGCCAGTCTGCCCACCGTCATCAACACCGTCAACCAGATCATTCAAAACCTGAAGGCCGCCGGTCTGATGGAATCCTGATCCCGCGGGAGGGGGGCTGCTTGCCCCCCTCCCGTTCTGTGAAAGGAGGAACCCCTCATAAAGATCGTAGTTTATGCCATCTGTAAAAACGAGGCTCAATTTGTGGACCGCTGGATGGACTCCATGTCGGAGGCCGACCAGGTGGTGGTGCTGGACACCGGCTCCACTGACGACACCGTGGCCCGTTTGGAGGCCCGGGGGGCCGCTGTCACCGTGGAGGCCATCGTCCCCTGGCGGTTCGACACCGCCCGCAACCGTTCTCTGGAACTGGTGGATGAGGATGCGGATATCTGCGTGTGTACCGACCTGGACGAGGTGTTCCATCCCGGCTGGCGGGCGGCCCTGGAAGCGGCCTGGACCCCAGAAGCAGGTCAGGCCCGGTATCGCTATACCTGGTCTTTCCGGCCCGATGGGGCCGAGGGCGTGGTATTCTGGTATGAAAAGATCCACCGCCGCCACGGTTACCGGTGGGTCCACCCGGTCCATGAGATCCTGCGCTGGGAGGGCTCCGGCCGGCCCGGCCCCATGGTAACGGCGGCGGGGGTGCAGCTGGACCACCACCCTGACCCCTCCAAATCCCGGGGCCAGTACCTTCCTCTGCTGGAACTGTCGGTACAGGAGGAACCGGAGAACGACCGAAACGCCCACTATCTGGGCCGGGAGTATTTCTTCCATGGCCGGTGGGACGACTGCATTGCCACCCTCCAGCGGCATCTGTCCATGCCCACTGCCACCTGGAAGGATGAGCGGGCGGCCTCCATGCGGTACATCGCCAAGTCCTACATACAAAAGGGGGACCCCGCACAGGCCAGAGGCTGGTTCTTCCGGGCCGCCGCCGAGGCCCCCCACCTGCGGGAGCCCTGGATGGACCTGGCCACGCTCTGCTACCAGCAGGAAAACTGGGATGGTGTGCTCTACTTTACCGGAATGGCCCTGTCCATCACCGTCCGCCCCGATACCTACATCTGCGAGGCAGAGGCCTGGGGTCCGCTCCCCCATGACCTGCGGTGTCAGGCCTATTTCCGCACCGGCCGCATCTCCCCCGCGCGGGAGGAGGCACAAAAGGCCCTGGCCCTCTCCCCTGCCGATCCCCGGCTGGTGGGCAACGTGGAGCTGCTGGGCAGGATGTAAAAAAGGCCTGCCGTAACGGCAGGCCTTTGGCTGTTTCAGCAAATGAACATGGCGTCTCCGAAGGAGAAGAAGCGGTATTTCTGCTCCACCGCCTCTTTGTAGGCGGCCAGGATGTGCTCCCGGCCCGCCAGAGCGGACACCAGCATGATGAGGGTGGATTCCGGCAGATGGAAGTTGGTGATGAGGCAATCCAGCGCTTTGAATTTGTAGCCGGGATAGATGAAGATATTGGTCCATCCGGCGCTCTCCTTCAGGGTCCCGTCCTCCGCCGCCCAGCTCTCAATGGTGCGGCAGGAGGTGGTGCCCACGCAGATCACCCGGCCTCCCTCGGCCTTGGTCCGGTTGATGGTCTCGGCGGTCTCGGCGGAGATCATGCAGTACTCAGAGTGCATCTCATGGTCCAGGATGTCCTCCTCCTTCACCGGGCGGAAGGTGCCCAGACCCACATGGAGGGTCACATAGGCCAGACGCACGCCCATGTCCTCCACCTGCTTGAGCAGCTCCTTGGTGAAGTGGAGACCGGCGGTGGGAGCGGCGGCGGAGCCCACCTCCCGGGAGTAGACGGTCTGGTACCGCTCCGGGTCCTGAAGTTCGGCCTTAATATAAGGAGGCAGAGGCATTTTGCCCAGCTGCTCCAGCTTTTCCAGGAAAATGCCCTCGTAATCGAAGCGGACCAGCCGGTTGCCCCCCTCCAGCACCTCGGTGACCTCGGCGGTGAGCTGACCCTCGCCGAAGGACACCCGGGTACCAGGTTTCATCTTACGGCCGGGCCGCACCAGGCACTCCCAGGTCTTATTGCCCCGGTCGATGAGCAGCAGCACCTCCACCGCTCCCCCGCCGGGCTCCCGGTGGCCGATGAGCCGGGCGGGCAGCACCCGGGAGTCGTTGAGCACCAGGCAGTCTCCCGGTCTCAGCAGAGTGGGCAGATCGAAAAAGTGCATATGTTTCGTTTCGCCGGTATGCTTGTCCAGCACCAGCAGCCGGGAGGAGTCCCGCTTCTCCAGAGGAGTCTGAGCGATCAGCTCCTCCGGCAGGTAAAAGTCAAAATCAGACGTCTTTATGGCTTGCGCACCTCTATTCCAGTATAGTAGAAGTTCAGGATATCCTGATAAGTATGGCCCTGCTGGGCCATGGCATAAGCGCCCCACTGGCTCATGCCCACGTTGTGGCCCCAGCCGGAGCCGGTGATGGTAAACACGGCGGAGCCGTCTCCGCCGCTGCCGCCGGAGGGGGTGGCCTGGGTCACCTGGCCGCCGCCGTCAATGATGTACACGTCGCTGCCCAGCTTGGAGGTGGAGCCGCTGCCGTCGATGGCATAGGCCTCGTCCAGGCTGCCGAGAGTACCATTCCCGTTCACCGTGTAGCCCCCTCCCCCGCCGGACGAACCGCTGCCGGCGGAGCTGGACACGGTGTAATGGATGCTCCGCAGCCCCAGGAAGGTACGGCAGTCGTCCCGGATCTTGCTCCAGGTCCTGCCGGAGGAGTCGGTGAAGGTGATCTCGATGGCGTTGCCGGTGGGACTTGTCTTGGTGACCCGGAAATCCACGATGCCCGAGTTGGTGTAGCCCTTGGAGTTGAGCAGATCGGTGAGCTCCTGGGCCGTATAGGTCACCGTCCAGTTGTAATTGGGGACCTTGCTGGCCACTGACGCCTCATAGGGGTCGTACTTGCCCACCAGATAGGCCACATTGCTGCCCCACACGTTGACGGCACTCTCAGTGGCGCCGCCGTCATGGGAGGAATAGACCGCCTCAATGAGGGAGCCGTTGTACCAGGCGTATTCGCCATAGGTCTGCTCCACCGCCTTGCTGCTGGAGGCCGTCACCGCGTCCATCCCCATATAGGCCTGACAGTGGATGGAATTGCAGATATCAAAGCCCTGGCTCTTGTGCTTGCTGGCGGTATAGTTGCGGTAAGCATAGGTACGGGCACACACCGCCTGGGCCTTCAGGGCCTCCAGAGGCCAGGAGGAGCTCATCTCCCGGACGATGACCCCCTGTACATAATCCTCCAGACCGATGACGTTGCTCACCGTCAGGTTGCCGCCGCCGGTCCGCTGGTATTGGAAGCCGCCGTAATAGGTGTTGCCCCGGAAGATGGTCTCGGTCTTGACGCTGTCGTCCAGGCCGGGCTTGATGCCCAGACACTTGGTGGCGCTGTCAAACTGGAAGAGGATCTGGCCGGTGCCCGTCTTGACCACCGATACCCCGGCGCTGGAGGTACCCACGATCTCGGCATCGGTCAAACCCAGTTCGGTCTGAGCCGCCTGGGCGGATTCCTTGTCCAGATAGGCACCCACTTTGGCCTGCCACTCCCCGTCGATCCAGGCCACAAAGCCGCCGGACTGAGCGGAAGCTGCTGCAGCGGCCTCATCGTACGAGCTGTAGCTGCCGGGCAGCTTCAGATGCCAGCAGCCCACGGCAATATCGGAGGTAATGGTGTCGTAGTAGCCCGCCCATTTGCCCACGGTGCCATAATAGACATTCTGGGCCTTGACCACCGAGATGGCGGTCTCACTGGTGGCGGCCAGCTGCTGAAAGACCCGGTTGTCGTCATAGTAGCCCAGCCGGTAGCCGCTGCCCACATCGTTGAGCAGGTTGGCCCCGGGCAGAGCGTTGGAGCCGTAAAAGAGGCCCACCTTGATGGTGGGGTCCACCGCCACTGAGGCGGCGGAGGCCGGCGCCTGGCTCAGCGGAAGGGCGATAGCCAGGGCCAGAGCTGCAATCTGCACAATTTTTTTCATCTTTCCTGTTTTCATTTGGCGGAAATCCCATCTCGCTTTCGTTGACACTTTGCCAGAACTTGTGGTACAATTTTGCAAACTAAATAGCGAAATTACATTTGCAGGATAGAGGCGCGGCTCTTCAGGAGTAGCGTGGTGAGGGCGCCGGGCCCGGTGAACCGCGTGAAAGGGGAGGCCGCCGAAGGGACGCTCCCGGTGGTGCGTTTGCCTGGTCGCCCGGATAAGATCCGTTCGACTGTCGCCGCAGCTGCGGCGGAGTGCTGTCTGCTTTTGTCTGGTATGGTCGGGGACGCACTGTCCCTGTCATTATAGTACAAAATCAGCAGTTCTGTAAACTGCTGATTTTCTTTTTCTTTTCGCCATCAGTTTCCGGTCTGAGACAGGCCGGTGTTGGAATAAGATTTAAGCAACGGAGGTATGGTCATGGAAAAATACAAAGTAGGCGTCATCGGCGGCACCGGTATGGTGGGCCAGCGTTTCGTTTCCCTGCTGGAGAATCACCCCTGGTTCCAGCTCACCGTCATCGCGGCCAGCAGTCGCTCCGCCGGCAAGACCTATGAGGAGGCCATCGGTTCCCGCTGGGCTCTGGAGAATCCCATGCCCGAAGAGGCCAGGAAGATGGTGGTCATGAACGCCCAGGCCGATATCGAGGCCATTGCCTCCCAGGTGGATTTTGTCTTTTCCGCCGTGGATATGAAGAAGGAAGAGATCCAGGCTCTGGAGGAGGCTTACGCCAAGCACGAGTGCCCCGTGGTCTCCAACAACTCCGCTCACCGCTGGACGAGCGACGTGCCCATGGTGGTGCCGGAGATCAATCCCGAGCATATCAAAGTCATCGAGGCCCAGCGAAAGCGACTGGGGGTGGAGCGCGGGTTCATTGCCGTTAAGTCCAACTGCTCCCTCCAGAGCTATGTTCCCGCCCTGCACCCCCTGCGCGGCTTCGGCCTGAACCAGGTGCTGGTCTGCACCTATCAGGCGATTTCCGGCGCGGGTAAGACCTTCGACACCTGGCCTGAGATGGTGGACAATGTGATCCCCTACATCGGCGGCGAGGAGGAGAAGAGCGAGCAGGAGCCCCTGAAGCTGTGGGGCAAGGTGGAGAACGGGGTCATCGTCAACGCCCAGTCCCCCTCCATCACCGCCCAGTGTCTGCGGGTACCCGCGTCCAACGGCCATATGGCCGCTGTGTTCGCACGCTTTGAGAACAAACCCTCCATGGAGGAGATGAAAGAGATCTGGGCAAATTACAAGGGCCGTGCCCAGGAGCTGGCCCTGCCCTCCGCGCCCAAGCAGTTTTTGCACTACTTTGAGGAGCCCGACCGCCCTCAGACCCGGCTGGACCGGATGACCGAGGGCGGCATGGCGGTCTGCATTGGCCGTCTGCGTCCCGACACGCAGTATGACTATAAGTTCGTCTGCCTGTCCCACAATACCCTTCGCGGCGCCGCGGGCGGCGCAGTCCTTCTTGCCGAACTTCTGTGCGCGGAGGGTTACATTTCAAGGAGGTAACCCTATATGAGAGAGCCTGTTTTTACCGGAGCCTGCTCCGCCATTATCACCCCTTTTGACCACAGCGGTGCCATCAACTACGATCTGTTCGGAAAGATCATTGACGAGCAGATCGAGCGGGGCCTGGACGCCATCTGCGTCTGCGGCACCACCGGCGAGTGTTCCACCCTGACCATCCGGGAACACATTGCCGCCGTGGAATACTGTGTCAAGCGGGTGAATGGCCGGGTCAAGGTCATCGCCGGCGCGGGCAGCAACGACACTTCCGCAGCCGTCTACCTGTCCCAGCACGCCCAGGACTCCGGCGCCGACGCCCTGCTGCACGTCACCCCCTACTACAACAAGGCGTCTCAAACCGGCCTCATCAAGCACTACGAATACATCGCCGACCGGGTGGATCTGCCCATCATCCTCTATAATGTGCCCTCCCGGACCGGCGTTTCCTTCACAGCCGAAACCTACAAGGTACTCTCCCAGCACCCAAACATCAACGGCGTCAAGGAGGCCAGCGGCAACTTCTCTCTGCTGGCCCATACCCTGGCTATCTGCGGTGACGACTTCTACGTCTGGTCGGGCAACGACGACCAGGTGGTGCCCATGATGAGCCTGGGGGCCAAGGGCGTGATCTCGGTGGTGGCCAATCTTGCCCCCGAGGTCATGATCCGGATGACCCACCTGTGCCTGGAGGGCAAGTTCGATGAGGCGGCCGCCCTTCAGCTGGGCTACATGGACTTCATCGACGCCCTCTTCCTGGAGGTCAACCCCATTCCCATCAAGGCCGCCATGAATCTGGCGGGCTATGACATCGGCTCCCTGCGCCTGCCTCTGTGCGATATGAGCGACGGACCGCTGGAGACCCTCCGTCAGTCTATGGTCAAGGTGGGCCTGCTCTCCGCCTGAGCCACCGGGAAAGGATGTTGGAAATGCTTCGTTTGATCCTCTCCGGCTGCAACGGCCGGATGGGCCGGGCGGTGGAACATCTGTGCGCCGCCCAGCCCGACCTGGAGATCGCCGCCGGATTTGACCTGCTGGGGACTGGTGACCGGGACTTCCCCGTGTTCTCCTCCCCCGCCGAATTCCGGGGGCAGGCCGACGCCCTCATCGACTTCTCCTCCCCTGCCGCCCTGCCCGCCCTGCTGGACTTCTGTATGCAGCGGAACATCCCGGCGGTGCTGGCCACCACCGGCTACTCGGAGGAACAGCTGGCCGCCATTGACCAGGCGGCACGGGTCATCCCCGTGTTCCGCTCCGCCAATATGTCACTGGGGGTCAACGTGCTGCTGGCCCTGGTACGCCAGGCCGCCGCGGCTCTGGGAGCGGATTACGATATCGAGATCGTGGAAAAGCACCATAATAAAAAGGTGGACGCCCCCAGCGGCACCGCCCTCATGCTGGCTGACGCTGCTGCGGCCGCCCTTCCCTGCCAGCCCGACTATGTGTGCGACCGCCACAGCGTCCGCAAGGCCAGAGCCAAGGAGGAGATCGGCATCTGCTCCGTCCGGGGCGGCGGCATCGTGGGAGATCACGACGTGATCTTTGCCGGTGAGAATGAGGTCATCACCCTGAGCCACTCCGCCATGAGCCGGGAGGTCTTTGCCTCCGGCGCCATCCGGGCGGCCCGATTTCTCGCCGGTGTGGAGTGTCCTGGTCTCTATTCCATGACCGATCTGGTCCAGGCCACTCTTTTATAACAGAAAAAGCCCGCCCGGGGCTGCTCCGTATAAGGACATATTAAAATTAACCCCAGAATGACAGATTGAGAGAGGCCCTGGGGTGTCACCCCAAAGAAAAATAGGGAAATAGCCGCAAGCCATGAAGTGGCTTGCGGCTATTTGGTTGTCGAGAAACCCGGCTTATGCGTCAAGCACGAGCTGGGTTTCTGTCATATAGGGGGCAAAATAGGAACATAAAGAGACACAGAACACAGTCAGACAAGAACACGGCAGCTGAATCAGCCGCCGTGTTTGATGATAAACCAAATTTCTGATTTAAAAAACATCCCTGCTCAGTCGCCGTTCACCCAATTTGCGATTTCAATCACAGCGGCAACCGCCTGCTCGTCCTCCTGGGCAGGAACGGTGTCGGTATTCGGCGAGCAGGCCGTATGCTCCAGGAACCCCTGGGCATTGACCATGCGGAAAAAAGCACTGAGGTGGTGGTTTGCGTTGGCCTGATTGCCCTTGCCGCCGGCGGTGAGGATCGCCGCGGACTTTTTAGGCCTCTGCTCCAATGGCTGTTTCAGGAAGAACATCGCCGCGTGCCAGGGCTGCAGGCGACTCATAAGGCTCAAAACGGAGCCAGGCAGCGTGCCGTAATACACCGGAGAGGCAATGACGATATTGTCAAAATCGTCATCATAGATGACCTGCATCCTGTCTTTCACCACACACTTGGCAGTTTCCCAGCATCCGCGGCAGTCCACACAGGGGGCGATGCCGGAGCGGAAGGCGGAGATCTCGATGACCTCGCCCTTCAAGTGTTTGCGCAGGATGTCGATGAGATATGCTGTATTGCCGGCGGGACGGGGAGAGCCGTTAATAATCAAAGTCTTGTTACTCATACCATCTTATCCTCTCCGTCAAGCTGCTGGCGCACAAAATCCAAAACCTGCGGGAACAGCCTGTCACGGTTTTCTTCGGTGATATAAAAGCATTTTGCCCTGGGGTGGAAGCGCACCGCCTCCAAAAACGGAGTGTCCTTGGTTTTTACAGCTGCGATCACCGGAACCTGGCCGTCAAGCAAGTCCAGCACAGCGGCACAGAACTTTTCCGCCCGGGACTCCATAAACCCCAGCTCGTCCAGCAGCACAATGCCGCCTTTCTGCACAGGTTCACGCAGCTTGGGCGAAAAACGGTCAAAAACCTCGGCGGCAGCGTCAAAGCGGTGATTTTTGCAGTAGCCTACCAGATTTTCCTCCGTACGTCTGCGCTCACGCCGCGCCTCATAGATATAGATGGGGCTCCCCCGCAATTCGTCTGCGAGGGAGTCCTCTTTCTTCGTCTCAAAGCCGTACACAGGCCTGCCGCAGGCTTCCAGCACCCTGTTTATGAGGGTGCTCTTGCCCACGCCTCGTTCTCCGACGATCAGAGTATGCATCATTTGAAGAATGCGTTTGCAGTCAGAGCGGCATACTGTTCATCGGTAAGGGTCACGCCGTAGAACAGCTCATAATACTCGGTGACCTCCTCCTGCAGGTCATAGTCGCAGTACTCGGGATAGAGAATGCTGGGCAGCCACAGCAGCGCCAGATAACGCTGGCAGGCGGGAGGCGCAGCTGTCCAGTTGTGCGGGGATTCCGGTGATTCCACATATTTGCCGTTTGCGATGGCGCTGATCTGGCTCCATGCGGCATCCTCCGCGACGGTGTCGTAAATGCTGCCGGCGCCAAAGATCACGAAGTCGGGGTTCCACAGAGCGATCTGCTCGATGTTGACAGGGTTGCCCGAGCCTTTGCCGCTGGCGTTTTCGATCACGGCCAGGTTGTTGAATACCAGGTTGATGACCTCGGCCTGAGACTGGCTCTCCGCGATCACATTCAGGCCGCCGTCGCCCAGAGCGTAAATACCGTTGACCTTATTGTCGCCCACCTGTTCCATGATATCCAAAGCACGGTCATAGACCTCTTCACACCAAACAGCCATTTCTTCAGCCTTTTCCTCACGGCCCAACAGCTGCCCCAGCTTGCGGATCGCCTCGCCGTAATCGTCCAGTTTGGCCTCAATGAAGACGCAGGTGATGCCGGTCAGCTCCTGCGTGGTGGCCAGCTCTTCCTCGTAACCGGTCTTGGTATAGCCCACATCAATGACCAGCTGCGCGTTGGTGGAGGCCAGAGCCTCCACATCCAGATCGGCGGCGCCCAGAACGGTTCCGAAATAGGTCAGCTGGGACAGCCGGTCATAGTCGGGGATGTACTCGGCCATATTGTCACTCATCTGGCCGCCCAGGCCCACCATCAGATCGGGCGCGATGCCCAGCAGAATGACCTGAGCGAGCTGGCCTGAGGGCACGATGGCTGTGATCTCCTCATTGATCTCGATCTCATGACCGAGGTCGTCAATAAACGTATAAGGCTGGAAACCCTCCTTCACGGGTTCCACGGACTCAGTCGGCTGCTGCTGAGACGACTGCTGGGGCTGATTGCTGCTGGTGCTGTTCTGGTTGCCGCAGGCAGCCAGAGAACAGAGCAGGCTCAGAGCAAGCAGCATGGCGATCAGTTCCTTGATGTGTTTCATCGGATCTTACCTCGCTTTTTTGATTGATTTATGTAAATGGGTTTGTCTACTAAAATAAGCAGAGTCTGTTACACAGACTGGGCAGGCAGACACACACGCACACCATCATCGTGCATACTGTACACCTCCACAGGAATGCCGTATAGCTTCGACATCAGGGATGCCGTCATCACCTCCTTTGGCGTACCCCAGGCCAATACCTGTCCATTATGGAGCGCAAGGATCTGGTCGGAATACAAATAGGCCTGCTCCGGGTCATGGGTGGTCTGCACCACCGCATACCCATCTGCCACCAGGCTTCGGACTGTCTGCATGACCCGGATGCGGTTGCCGAAATCCAGACTGGCTGAGGGCTCGTCCATAACCAAAATCTTTGCCTGCTGGGCAATAGCCCTGGCCAACAGGCAAAGCTGCTTTTCGCCGCCGGAGCAGAACCCATAGGGGTGTTCCGCCAAATGTTCGATCTGGAGTCGCGCCAAGGCGCTTCTCGCCCGGTCCTGCTGCTCTTTACCCGGAGAGGACAGAGAACTGACCTGAGCGGCCGTTCCCATGAGCACCATGTCCAGAACGGAAAAATTAAAGGCAGGGCTGTGGAATTGCGGGATATAGGCAATGAGCTTTGCCAACTTCTGGGCGGTCATTCCGGACACCTGCTCCCCATCCACGGTGATGGTACCGGCGCTGGGAGAAAGAAGATTCAGAATACAGCGGAACAGGGTGCTCTTGCCCACACCGTTGGGGCCAAGAATGGACAGAAACTGGCCGCTGCTGACCTCGAAGCTGATGTCCTTTAATACCTGGCGCTTTCCAAAGGAGAAGTCCAGATGCGCTACGTTCAGTATCACAGCTGGTCGCCCTCCTTTATAATCAGATAAACGAAGAATGGCGCGCCTACAAAGGAAGTGAGAATACCGATGGGCAGATCGGTGGCCCACACATTGCGGCAGATGTTGTCAACCAGCAGCATGAAGATGGCCCCGAAGAGCATCGTCGCGGGAATGAGCTTTTTGTAGTCATTCCCGACGACCCTCCGCACCATGTGTGGGATCACCAGTCCCACCCAGCCAATAATACCGCTGACAGCCACGCTGGCCGCTGTGATCAGGGCGGAGCAGACGATAATAATCATGCGCAGGCGTCTTGCGTTGATCCCGAGCGTCTGGGCCTCGTCATCACCAAGAGACAGGACATTGATCCGCCAGCGCAGAATGAAAATCGGGATCAGGCCGATAGCCATTGGGATGGCTGCAAACAGGATATCCTCTGACCTGGCGCCGTTGAAACTGCCCATGAGCCAATAGGTGATGGCCGGGAGCTGCTCTTCGGTGTCTGCGATCAGCTTAATAAAGGAGGTACAGGAAGACACCAGCGAGCTGATCATGACGCCCGACAGGATCAGGCCCACCACCCGGTTCCCTCGGGCCCGATTGCCCACAAGGATGACCAGGGCTACGGTGGCCAGGCTGAATACAAAGGCCATACCGCCGATGACAGCGTTCATATAGCCCAGAATGATGGCCAGCGACGCGCCGAGCGCGGCTCCGGAGGAGGCTCCCAGGATGTCGGGCGCTGCCATGGGGTTCTGGAACACCCCCTGATAGCATGCGCCGGCGGTAGACAGGCTGCAGCCCACCATACAGGCAATGGCAATACGAGGTACACGGTATTTCAAAAACAGTGCCTCCTGGGTCGCCGTCCAGAAAGGCTCCGGCCTGAGTCCTGACACATCCAACCCCAATCGCTGACCCAACTGCTCCACCAGCTTCATCACCTGATCCCAGGTGATGCCCCCCAGCTCCCGTATGGAGATTGGGTAGCGCCCCAGTGTGGTGGACAGAATACAGGCAAGGATCAGCGCGGCCACCAGAATGACGATCACGGTGCCGAATGGGAGCTTTTTCTTCTCTGTCATCCCTTCCCACACTCCCGATCAGCAGCGGCTTCCCGGTAATAGCGCCTCCCCGCGCAGCTGCGGCAGAGGGAGACGCCTGCCACTTCCACATGACGGCCATCCGTGACCTCCTCGCCGCACCGGGCACAGGTGACGATCTCCATGGGAGGTCCGGGCATATCGCCGGCTTTCAGTTCGACAGTGACTTCCTGTGCTTCCAGCCAGCCCTCCTCGGACAGCGTTTCGTAAAAGTCCAGCAGATCTTCCCCTTCAGGCGGATGACGGTGTGCGTTTCGGACCACACGGACCGCTTTCTTGGTCTCCAGATTGACAAACGTAGCCGCTGTCTTGCCCATGTCCATACAATAATAGGTACGCTTCCCCACCGTGCAGCCGGTGGCGATCATGATGGCGTCGGCAGGGCAACGATTGCATTCCACAAAGACCATGGTCTTTTTTCGATCCGTCTCGTTGTCAAGGCCAAGCAGACGAAGCCCCATGTGGGCCATTCTCACGCCGAGGCACTGTCCGGAACAGAGGTGCCCATGAAAGGCCACGGCCCGTTCCACATCATCCCGGAAGCTTCTCATTTTCATCCCTCTCAATGATAAACAGTCCAAACTCTTTCCGGTTGGGAAGATAATAGGGCCACTTTTCGTCTCCGGTTTTCTCCAGCTTTTCCTCCAGGTACGCCTCCAGCATTTCATCACTCATAGGGCGGGTATAAGTTCGGACAAAGGTACGGGCATCCTCTATATCTGTAAGAGGCTGCCCATACTCAAGGACAAGCGCTTCATGCACATACTTTACGCCAATAGAGTCCAGATAGGCTTTTGTAGTTGCTATATTGAAACATTTTATCGTCTGATGCCCCTCGGGGCCGAAATTCCCCTTGCATTGAGCGTTTGTAATTAGAACAAACCGTTTTCCGGCCAGGTGGAAATAGTCGTCATAAATCTGACTTCCGCCAAAGAAAATTGCCATGACATTGTCCCAGGAGCCTGTCAATTCCGCTGCATCCATACACAACGTATGAATGTTTTCGATACCCTGTGTTGAAGCCTTGCGGCGCACATGCTCAACCGCGCCCGGGGCAATATCGACACAGGTGATCGCGGAACAATGATCCGCCAAAGCTAGATCTACAAGACCTGCGCCACAGCCCAAATCGCAGAGCGTTTCGCCTTCTGGAATATACTTTTTCAAGATCTGTGCCAGTTTTTTATTGTACCCGGTGTATTCTGCGGCATCTTCAAACCAGCGCACAGTCTGATTGTTCCATTTGATACGCATAGGCTGCCTCCTCAATTAAAAACTATGTTCTGTTTTCTCTGCGGTAGCGGATGAAAGCAGGCACTCCACTCTCTGTGTTTTTCAGGAATTTCATGTCTGAACGAAAAGCCCCATGTTCCGGATCACCATGATGAGCACGGTTGATCGGATAGCGACAAAGTGTGATGTGCCGCCCTCCATCGTCTGTTTCGAGAACGTCTGTTACCGTTTCAAAATACATTTGCTGGTTTTCAATACAGGTGTCGCGGTTGCCTCGAGCGAGGTGCTTGTGCCTACCCGGATAACTCAGCTGCACCTCTGGAAATGGGGTGCAGTAACCGCCAATATTTCCGATGAAATACACCGTATCCTCGTCTGTGACCACCTCATTCCAATGAACCATGAGGAATTTGGTCCATTTCCTCCACAGAGTCAGGGGGACAGGCGGCTTTGTGAAGTATATCCCCATAGCCAAAATGGAGATCAGCTGTATAAAAATGATAGCAACTTCACTTAAAACAAAAAGCTGCCTTGAAAACAAGACAGCAAAAATATACCATGCACCTACAGTTTTAGCAGGCCATAGCAGTCTTGTTTCCTTCTCAAACACGGAAAGCTATGCTGTTTCCGGCATAACTCAGTGACTGTCAACAGACAGTCAGGCCGCAAGTCATAGCATTCGCCTTAGACTCCACGGCTCGGAAACATATTTAGTTATTCTTTGGAGAGTATAACGATATTTTCAGACGATGTCAATATGAAATGCAATTAATGGGCGAAAAAGCAAACAAGGTACTGTTTGTGCAAGGTTGATTCTCGCATAAGTCGTTGTGCCACACGGTTTCTTTGAGTGAGACAACAGAAAAGGCAGACAGTGCAACTGCACTGCCTGCCCAATCCGAGAACACACTTCAAGATAGCCTTATCAGGAGTAGCGGAAGGCGGCCTTTTTTATTCTTCAGATGTCGGCCTTTGAGCGGCTTCCTCAAGAGGCTTGCCGTTGCCGTCGATCTCTTTGGCTCTCAGGCGGTTATTGACCCACTCCCGCACCAGGGCGTAGAGTACCGCGAAGGTGGGCACGCCCAAAATCATACCGGGGAAACCGAACAGGCCGCCGCAGGTGACAATGGAGATCAGCACCCAGATGGCGGACAGGCCGGTGCTGTCGCCCAGGATCTTGGGCCCGAGGATGTTGCCGTCAAACTGCTGCAATCCGATGACCAGGGCAAAGAACCGCAGGGCGGCCCAGGGGTCCACGATCACCAGAATAAACAGACAGGGAATGGCGCCGATGATGGGACCGAAGAAGGGAATGATATTGGTGACACCCACGGTAACGCTGACCAGCATGGGGTACGGGATCCGGAAAATGGCGCACAGGATGAAGCAAAGTACGCCGATGATGGCGGAGTCGATGATCTTGCCGTTGATAAAGCCCACAAACACCCGATTGGCGTGGCTGCAGATCTCCAGCAGCCGGTCAGAGCGGCGCTTGGATACCGTAGCATAGAGCAGCTTTTTCAGCTGGGGCACCAGCCGGTCCTTTCCCGCCAGCATATAGATGGAGGAAATGAGGGCGGTAATGCCCGCGATCACGCCGCTTCCGATGGCGAAGCCCACATCCAGCAGCTGGGGCAGGGCCTCCGCCGCCTTTGCGGTCACGCTGCTGATCATGTTCTGGAAATTACCGAACATATCGTTGATGGCGTCGGAATCCAGGTCAAATTGCTCGGTCAGGTCCTGTACCATCTGGTCCAGGCTGGTCAGGTAGGTCTGCATATTGCCCGCCAGATCCTTGACGCTCTGCACCACCTGGGGCACGATGAGACCCAGCAGGATGGCCACCACGGCAAAGGCCAGCACATAGACCAGCAGGATGGACAAAACACGCTTGAAGCGGTGATTGGGAAAGAGCTTCCGCTCAAAAAAGCACATGGGAGTGTTGAGCAGATAGGCAATGGCAAAGCCCACGATAAACGGGGACAAAACCCCCATAAACTGATTGATCCGGACTGTTACCACATTGAAATGGTTCAATCCCACATAAAACAATATAGCCACGATGAACACAATGAGCAGCTGCACATGGCTACCATCCAGGATGTACCATTTCTTCTTGTTCTTTTGGTCCTCTTTTTCCGGCACAGTGCCTTCCTCCTTTGCATCCGCCACACACATTGCCGGGGCGGTAAGCCTTCCAACAGACCTATTGTATCATGCCCGTTTCCCGCCTGCAACCAAAGTCAGGTAAAATTAAGAAAGGGGCTGCCGCACTGACGGCAGCCCCTGAACGCTCAGCCCTGCAGAGAGGCCCGGTGGAAGACCTTCTTGCCCTTCTTGATCATGACGCCGTCGCCGGAGAGCTGGTCGGCAGTGACGGCGGTGTATACGTCGGTCACCTTCTGGCCGTCCAGCTCCACGCCACCCTGCTCGATGAGGCGGCGGGCCTCCTTCTTGGAGGGCGCCAGCTTACAAGCCAGCATCAGGTCCAGGATACCGATGGCGCCGTCGGTGAGGGCGCCGGCCTCCAGAGCGGTGGAGGGCACGTTGCTCATGTCGCCGCCGCCCACAAACAGGGCCTTGGCAGCGTCCTGAGCCTTTTGGGCCTCCTCTTCGCCGTGGACCAGCTTGGTCAGCTCAAAGGCCAGGATCTCCTTGGCGGTGTTGAGCTGGCTGCCCTCCCACTTGTCCATCTCGTCGATCTGTTCGATGGGCAGGAAGGTGAGCATCCGCAGGCACTTGAGCACGTCATTGTCGCCCACGTTGCGCCAGTACTGGTAGAACTCGTAGGGGCTGGTCTTGTTGGGGTCCAGCCACACGGCGCCCTTGGCGGTCTTGCCCATCTTCTTGCCCTCGGAGTTGAGCAGCAGGGTGATGGTCATGGCATGGGCATCCTTGCCCAGCTTGCGGCGGATGAGCTCGGTGCCGCCCAGCATATTGGACCACTGGTCGTCGCCGCCGAACTGCATATTGCAGCCGTAGTGCTGGAACAGGTGATAGAAGTCGTAGGACTGCATGATCATGTAGTTGAACTCCAGGAAGGAGAGTCCCTTTTCCATGCGCTGCTTGTAGCACTCAGCCCGCAGCATATTGTTGACGGAGAAGCAGGCGCCCACTTCCCGCAGCAGCTCCACATAGTTGAGCTTGAGGAGCCACTCAGCGTTGTTCACCATCTGGGCCTTGCCCTCGCCGAACTCAATAAACCGCTCCATCTGCTTCTTGAAGCAATCGCAGTTGTGCTGGATAGTCTCGGGGGTCATCATCTGGCGCATATCGGTGCGGCCGGAGGGATCGCCCACCATGCCGGTGCCGCCGCCGATGAGGGCGATGGGCCGGTTGCCCGCCATCTGGAGCCGCTTCATCAGGCACAGAGCCATGAAGTGGCCCACATGGAGGGAGTCGGCGGTGGGGTCAAAGCCGATGTAAAAGACGGCCTTACCCTCGTTGATCATCTTGGAGATCTCCTCCTCGTTGGTGACCTGGGCAATGAGGCCGCGGGCCTTCAGTTCTTCGTAACAAGTCATGTTCATTCTCCTTTATCTCAATGGTGTCGTCATCAGTATAACCGCTTTCCGCAGTGGGGACACTTGGCGTCGTCCATGTCGTGCCGCTCCCCGCAGTGGGGGCAGGGCACTTGCGCGATGGCGGCCTCCTCTTCCGGGGACTCTACCGCATAAAACTCCATCTTCTTGCAATCCCGGCAGCAATAGATATCCACGGTAAGAGCGCCCGACAAAAGATGCCCCCAGGAGCCGGTAAGCCATCCGAACTTCCCCAGCTGGATCTTTTCCTGGCCAATATGGACCATCTCCCCGCCGCAGCGGGTACAGACATTCCGATCCACAAAATCCCCCCTTCATGCAAAAAGCCCTCTGTCCATTCGGACAGAGGGCGTAAAAACGCGGTACCACCTCTGGTTCGCCGTTTTCTCGCAAAAACGGCCTTATGCCGTGCCAACACACGGCGGCGCGATAACGGGCGCACCCGACACGGCCCTACTGGGGGTCTCCCCTGTTCAGGCGGCTGCTCCAGAGTGTATTTCCCAGCCTGTCCCCTCCCCCTCTCACCAAACCGGGGGCTCTCTGGGCGGGACGGGGGTTGGTACTTCTCCCTGTCATCGCAGTGTCATATTGATGAGGATTATAATCGCTCTTGCTCCGTTTGTCAAGCAGAAAAGCGGTACTCAACAAAATCTAGCTTTTGTGTAGTTTCTTGTAGGCTTCCGCACTGTCCAGCAGCTCCCTGGCGGCGCCAAGGGTGGCGTCGGTGATGTGCTCGCCGGAGGTGAGCCGTGCCAGCTCCTCGCACCGCCGCTGGCGGGTCAGCCGCTCCACCTGGGTGTAGGTCCGGCCGCCCCGCTCCCCCTTCTCCACCGAGAAATGGACGTCGGCCATGGCAGCCAGCTGAGGCAGATGGGTGACGCACAGTACCTGCTTGGCGTGAGCCACATCGGCCAGCTTTTCCGCCACCTTCTGGGCCGCCCGTCCGGACACGCCGGTATCCACCTCGTCAAAGACCATAGTGCCCACCTGATCGTTTTCCGCCAGCACGTTTTTCAGGGCCAGCATGATGCGGGCCAGCTCACCGCCGGAGGCGATCTTCTGGATGGGCTTCAGGTCCTCGCCCACGTTGGCGGACATGAGGAACTGCACCTCGTCCATGCCGGTATCGTCCATGGCAAACTCCCCCGGCTTGGGTCCAAACTCCACCTGGAACCGGACCTTGGGCATATCCAGCTGGGCCAATTCGCTCTGAATCCGCTGTTCCAGCGCCTTGGCCGCCTTCTTTCGGGTCTGACTGAGGGTTTCCGCCGCCTTTCGGGCGTCGTCCAGGGCCTTGGACTGCTCCTTCTCCAGCCGGGCAATGGTATCGGTAGAGAACTGGATCTCATCCAGTTCTTTTTTACAGCGGTCCAGATAGTCCAGCATCTCGTCCACCGAATCGCCGTACTTCTTCTTCAGCCGGTGGAGCACGTCCAGCCGGCTCTCGATCTGGTCCAGCTCTCCCGGTTCAAAGTCGAATGCGTCCCGCAGATCCCGGATCTGCTCAGCGATATCGTCTGCAGCGCAGCGGACCTCCACCAGCTTTTCCAGCAGCTCGGCGGCCTGGGTGCTGATGCGGCCGGCGGCATGAAGGGACTGCTCCGCCTCCCCCAGCAGGGCGGCGGCTCCTTCCCGTTCCTCGTCGCCGGACAGGGCCAAATGGGCGCCTTCCACGCTCTCCATCAGCTTGCCGGCGTTGCGCAGCAGGTCCCGCCGCTCCGTCAGCTCCTCCTCTTCCCCGCTCCGCAGTTCAGCCCGCTCCAGCTCGCCGATCTGGAATTCCAGGCTGTCAATGCGCCGGGCCTTCTCCGCCTCGTCCATCTGGAGCGCGGAGATCTCCCGGCGAAGGGCGGCCAGTCTGTTATAGCAAACCCGGTAGGCGTCCAGCTCCGCCTCTGTTTCCCCGAAACCGTCCAGGTAATCCAGGTGGCACCGCTCATCCAGCAGCTGCTGGCCGTCGTGCTGGCCGTGGATATTGAGCAGTAAGCGGCCCAGCTGCCGCAGTTGGGAGACGGTGATGAGCCGGCCGTTGATGCGGCAGATGTTTTTCCCGTCGGGCTGGATCTCCCGCTGGATGAGCAGATTGCCCTCCTCGTCGGGGCCTACGCCGTTCTCCCGGAACCAGTCCAGCTCCGGCAGGCCGGTAAACACCGCGTTGACCAGGGATGATTTTGCCCCGGTACGGATCAGATCCCGGCTGGTACGCTCCCCGATGATGGCCCCGATGGCGTCCACCACAATGGATTTGCCCGCGCCGGTCTCACCGGTGAGGACATTAAATCCCCGGTCAAACTGGATGTCCGCCGTCTGGATCACCGCAATATTCTCAATGTGCAACAAAGAAAGCATATAGGCCACCACCCTAGAAAGGCACGTTGATTAAAAAAGCCTCGCAGAGTTGCGCCGCCCGCAGGCGGCGCAATAAAATCGAAATCCGTTTTTGGCCGCGACATACGCGTGGCCAAAACACTTCTCAGACCGTAAGTGTGGAATTTATCCATCAAAGATGGACAAATTCTGCGCGCAGCGGGCTGCATCCTGCTCAAAAAAGTGACTTTGTCACTTTTTTGAAGTCTCATTTCAGCATGGCGTGGATCTCGTTGCAGAAGGAGGCAGCGTCCTCATTGGTACGCATGATGAGGATAGCGGTATCGTCTCCCGCCAGGCTGCCCACCAGACTGGGAATATCCATACCGTCGATGGCGGCGCAGGCCGCCGAGGCCAGGCCGGGCATGGTTTTTAAAACCACGATGTTCTGGGCCACATCAAAGGAAGTGACGCCCTCCTTGAAGATGGTACGCAGCCGTCCCGCGATATTCAGAGAAGCCTTCCGCTCTGAAACGGCGTAACGATAGGTCCCATATCCAGTCAGTTCCTTGATGAGATGGAGTTCCTTGATGTCCCGGGAAATGGTGGCCTGGGTGGACTGCACCCCCCTGGCCCGCAGCTCTGTCAGAAGCTGATCCTGGGTATCGATATCCTGCTCCGCAATGATCCGCAAAATCTCCTGCTGCCGTTTCGCCTTCATGGCTTACGCACCTCCCAATTTTTGATTCAAAATCTCATAAAATGTCCGGCCGGTCACCCGAACCAGTCTGGTCTTTGACTTGGACATCCTTGCTTCCACCACGTCGCCGCCATTGAGCTTGAAGGCTTTGCCCCCATCCACCGACAAAAAGGCGGTCTTGCGGGCCATCCGGCCCAGCTTGATGGATACGGTCCGTTCATGGCCCAGCACAAAGGACCGGGCGGACAGGGCATGAGGACAGATCGGCGTGACGATGATGTTTTCCGCCGTGGGCTCCACGATAGGGCCCCCCGCCGACATGGAATAAGCGGTGGAGCCGGTGGGGGTGCTGATGACCACGCCGTCGGCAGACATCCTGGTAATGGTGGTCTTGTCCCCCAGCACCTCCAGATCCACCACCCGGGCCACGGCCCCCTTGGTGAGGGCGGCGTCGTTAAGGGCGATGTCGGAGTAGATCACCTTGCCGTCCCGCCGCACCGTCACATCCAGCATCATGCGGTCCTCCACCGCATATTTTCCGGCGGGCAGCTTGGAGAGCATGGACAGCTCCCCCAGTTCCAGCTCCGCCATGAAGCCCACGCTGCCCAGGTTAACGCCCAGGATTGGCACATGGAACTGGTTGGCGTCCTTGGCGGCATGGAGGATGGTACCGTCTCCGCCAAAGCATACCAGGATGTCCGCATCCTTCAGCTCCTCCTCGGTCTGCTTGAACTGGATGTGCTTGGGAAATTCAATATTCCCCCCCTCCACCACAAAAGGCAGACAGATGGCGGTTTCCACCCCGGCGGCTTTCAGAATCTTTTCCGCCGCCTGGGCGGCCTTCAATCCCCGGTCCCGATAGGGGTTGGGGCTCAACACTACTTTCATTGTCCAGCTCCTTCCAGGGCCGCGTGGGATGCCTCTACCAGGGCTGTCGGATCGCCGGTCCAGGAGGCTCCGCCTCCCCCGGCCAACAGGTGTCCCAGGTACTCAATGTTGCCCTCGGGTCCTCTGATTGGTGAAAAGGTCATATCCTTTACAGCAAAATCTGCATCGGCGGCATTCTTGAGAAATTGCTGGATCACTTCCAGGTGGACGGCGGGGTCCCGCACCACGCCCTTTTTGCCTACCTTTTCCCGTCCCGCCTCAAACTGGGGCTTCACCAGGCACACCGCCTGGCCGTCCGGCTTGAGCAGGCCCCGGAGGGCTGGCAGGATCAGCTTCAGGGAGATAAAGGACACGTCCACGCTGGCAAAGTCCAGCTCATCGGGAATCTGCTCATGGGTCAGATAGCGGGCGTTGGTGCGCTCCAGGCACACCACCCGCTCATCGCTGCGGAGGGACCAGGCCAGCTGGCCATAGCCCACGTCCACGGCGTACACCTTGACCGCTCCGTTTTGGAGCATACAGTCGGTAAAGCCGCCGGTGGAAGCGCCGATATCGCCGCACACCGCACCGTCCAGGTGAATGCCCTCAAAGGTCTTCATCGCCTTCTCCAGCTTCAGGCCGCCCCGGCTCACATAGGCCAGGGTCTGACCTCTCACCTCCACGGGGGAGTCCTCAGGGATCTGGGCCCCGGCCTTGTCCACCTTCTGCTCTTTTACATAGACCTGGCCGCTCATAATGATGGCCTGGGCCCGCTGCCGGCTCTCCGCCAGCCCCCGCTCCACCAGCAGTACGTCCAGTCTTTTTTTAACCATTGCCATGTCCGCAGACCTCCAACGCCTTATGATACAGGGACGCTCCATCCAGACCGCACAGGGTCCGCAGCTGAGACACAGCGCCGTGGGTAACAAAGTCGGGTCCGGTATTCACCATGACCACCTTTGCCGCAACGCCCCGCTCCAGCAGATTCGCAGCCAGCCGCTGCCCCACGCAGTTGCCCGAGGCAGCTTCCTCTGCCACCAGCAGCCGCCCGGTTTCTATGACCGAGGCCGCCACCGGCGCCCCGTCCAGAGGCGTAATGGTATTGAGTTTGAGCACCTGGGCCTGAATGCCGTCGGCCTCCAGCCGCCTGGCACAGTCCAGCAGCGCATTGACTGTAATGCCATAGCCTGTCAAGGTAATATCCTTGCCAGTACGCAGCACCGCAGTGCCGACCAGCCCGGAATCCTCCTGATAGTCCTCCTGACCCCCCCGGGGGTAGCGGACCGCCACCGGTCCCTTCACCTCATAGATGGCATATCGGAGCATAGATTCCAGTTCGGCATAGCTGGAGGGGCACAGTACCGTCATGCCGGGCACCGTGTCCAGAAAGGCGGTGTCAAAGACGCCGTGGTGGGTCTCGCCGTCCTCTCCCACCAGTCCGGCCCGATCAATGGCAAAGACCACATGGAGCCCCTGAAGGGCCACGTCATGGATCAGCATATCGTAGGCCCGCTGAAGGAAGGAGGAATATACCGCAAAGACCGGGATCATGCCCTGCTTGGCCATACCGGCGGACATTGCCACCGCGTGGCCCTCGGCGATACCTACGTCAAAGAACCGGTCCGGGAATCGGGTGGCAAAGGTGTTGAGTCCCGTTCCCCCCTGCATGGCGGCGGTAATGGCGCACAGCCTGGGGTCCTCCTCCGCCATCTTGCAAAGGGTCTGTCCAAAGACAGCGGAAAAATTGGTACCGCCGCCCTTCAGCACCTCGCCGGTCTCCACACAGAAGCGGCCCACACCATGAAACTGATCCGGGTTGCGCTCCGCAGGGGTATAGCCCTTCCCCTTTACAGTTCTCACATGAAGCAGCACAGGGCCCTTCAGGTCCCGGGCGTACCTGAGCAGCCGGGTCAGCCGCTTCACATCATGGCCATCCACCGGCCCCAGGTAGGTAAAGCCCATATCCTCAAAAAGGCTGCAGGGCAGCAGGGTCTCCTTGATGGCGGTCTTGACCTTGTGGGTCACTTTGTAGATCCCACGCCCCAGAGCGGTTGCCCCCATCACCTTCCGATAGCCCCGCTTGAAGCGGAGATACTGGGGCTTGAGCCGCTGGCGGGCCAGATGGTCGGCCACGCCGCCCACGCTCTTGGTGATGGACATCCCGTTGTCGTTGAGAATAACGATGAGGGGTTCCTTGCTGTCCCCCGCGTCAGACAGGCCCTCATAGGCCAGGCCGCCGGTGAGGGCGCCGTCACCAATCAGGGCCAATACGTTGTAATCACTTTTCTGTAAAGTTCTCGCCCTTGCCATTCCGAGGGCCACTGACACCGAGTTGGATGCGTGACCGGCGATGAATGCGTCGGTGTCACTCTCGGTGGGTTTGGGATAGCCGGCCAGCCCGCCGAAGGAGCGCAGGGTCTCCATGGCGGCATTGCGGCCGGTAAGGATCTTGTGGGCATAACACTGGTGGCCCACGTCAAACACCAGCCGGTCCCGGCCGGTATCAAATACGCGATGAATGGCAACGATCAGCTCTACCGCCCCCAGACTGGAGGCCAGATGGCCGCCGGTGCGGGAAACCACATCCAGGATGCGGGCCCGCAGCAGACCGCAGAGCGCAGACGCCTCACTGTCGGTCAGGGCGCTGATATCGTTGGAACATTGCTCCAGACTAAGAATGGTAACACCTCCCGGTGAAGGATCAAATCAGCGGAGCTGTCAGCTCCACTGCCAGGCGCCCAGCAGACCCACCGCCACGCCCAGCACACCACCCATCAGGACCTGGAAGGGCGTGTGGCCCAACAGTTCTTTCAGCTCCTTGCCGAAGAGGGCCGGCTTCATTTCGGTCCAGTGGTCCATGATGTAGTTGAGGATCTTGGCCTGTTCCCCCGCCGCTTTGCGGACATTGGCGGCGTCATACATGACCACAATAGCCAAAACCGCCGCGATGCTGAACATGGGAGATCCCCAGCCGTACATATAGCCCACCGACGAAGCGCAGGCACACACGAAAGCGGAGTGGGAACTGGGCATTCCGCCGCTGGCCACCAGATAGTGCCAGTCCAGCTTCTTTTTGGTCCAGAAAGTAATGATGATCTTCAGCCCCTGGGCAATGGCCCAGGCCAGGATGGCCAGGTTGAGGATCAGATTGCCGGTGAAAAAGTCTACTACGTTTCCCATGTTGCGCCTCACTTTTCACGGCTTGCCAGGGAGCGGGCCAGCCAGCACAGGCTTTCGCCCTCATCCCCGAAAATGGACAGGGCTTCCACAGCCTCCTCGGTCAGTTTCTCCACCAGATGGCGGCACTCCTCCAGCCCTTTCAAGGTCACGAAGGTGTTCTTCTCACTCTTGGCGTCGGAGCCCACCGGCTTGCCCAGGGTGGCCTCGTCACCCACCACATCCAGGATGTCGTCCTGGATCTGAAAGGCAAGTCCGATCCGCTCCGCATAGCGGCACACAGCCTTCCGCTGCTCCTCGCTGCCGCCGGCCAGCACGCAGCCCATTTCAGCGGCGGCCCGAATGAGGGCGCCAGTCTTGAGACGCTGCAATTCCTCCACCTCGGTAAGGCCCATGGCGTGGCCCTCCCCCGCCATGTCCAGCACCTGGCCGCCTACCATGCCCTGGGCGCCGGCTGACTGGGCCAACACCCTGGCGGCTTCCAATACGCGCTCCGGCGGCAGGGTCACAGACGGGTCCAGCATCCACTCAAAGGCCGCGGTCAGCAGCGCGTCTCCAGCCAGTACAGCGGTAGCCTCGCCATAGACCTTGTGGTTGGTAGGCCGGCCCCGGCGCAAATCGTCGTCATCCATGCAGGGCAGATCGTCATGGATCAGCGAGTAAGTATGGATCATCTCAATGGCCCCGGCAAAAGGCAGCGCTTGCTCCGGATCGCCGCCGCACAGCCGGCAGCTCTCCAGCAGCAGCACCGGCCGGATCCGCTTGCCGCCCGCCAGCAGACTGTAGTACATGGCGTCGTAGAGATCTCCCCGGGGCGCCCGGCCCTGGAAACAGCGGTGCAGCCATTCCTCCGCCTGAGCCCTGTGGCTGTCCAGTCTCTCCTGTTCGGTCATACCTGTCCCTCCTCAAAGGGTGCCTCCACTGGCTGACCATCAGGCCCCGCCAGCAGCTTGCGCACTTTCTGTTCGGCACTGTCCAGTTGGGCGGAACAGCCGCCCAGCAGCCGGGTCCCCTCCTCAAAGAGGAACAGAGCCTCCTCCAGCGGGGCGTCCCCCTGCTCCAGCCGCTTTACGATCTCCTCCAGCCGGCCCATCGCCTGCTCAAAGGTCAGTTTTTCTTCCGCCATGTCCTTAAATCCTTTCCAAATGCAGTCAAGTTAAACCACTTGACAGGATATCTCGCCATCGGCCACCCGCAGCTTTAGTCCGTCGCCGGGGGCCACGTCGTTCACAGACCGGACCACGCCGCCGTCCGCCTTTTGGGGGATGGCGTAACCCCGGCCCAATACCTTCAGGGGGCTGAGGGCGTCCAGCTTGGAGGCCAGCTGTCCGAAGCGCTGCCGCTCCCGGTTGAGGGCGGCGTTCAGCCCCGCCGCCAGCTTCTCCCGCTGGTAGTCCAACACCATCCGCTTATCGTCCACATAGTTCATGGGGTCCTGAAGGGCCCGGCACCGGGCCGCCCTGTCCAGATCCTTTCGGGCGGACTCCAGCTTGCGGCCCATGGCCTGGGCCAGCCGCCCCTCCATCTGACGCAGCCACACCGCGACCTCGTTCTGGTCGGGCACCGCCAGCTCGGCGGCGTTGGAGGGAGTGGCCGCCCGCAGGTCGGCCACAAAGTCAGCAATGGTCACGTCAGGCTCATGGCCCACTGCAGAGATCACCGGGATAGCCGAGTGATAGATGGTGCGGGCCACGTTTTCGTCATTGAAGGCCCACAGATCCTCCATAGACCCTCCGCCCCGGCCAGTGATGATCAGGTCGGCCACCTGATGCCGGTTGGCCCAGGCGATGGCGGCGCAGATCTCTCCGGGCGCCTCCGTCCCCTGGACCCGCACCGGCAGAAGAAAGACCTCCGCCATAGGCCACCGGGCCCCCAGGATGCGCAGCATATCCCGCACCGCCGCGCCGGCGGAGGAGGTGATGAGCGCGATGCGCTTGGGGAATTTGGGGATGGGCTTTTTGTGGGAGGGATCAAACAGTCCCTCCGCATACAGCTTCTGTTTGAGCTGTTCAAAGGCCAGATACAGGTCCCCCACTCCCTCCGGGGTCAGGGAGGTGCAGTACAGCTGGTACTGCCCGTCCCGGGGAAAAACCGCCACCCGGCCGAAGGCAATGACCTTCATGCCGTTTTCCGGCCGGAACCGGAGAGACATGGCCTCCCGCTTGAACATGACGCAGCGAATGGCCCCCTCCCCATCTTTCAGGGAAAAATAGTGGTGGCCCGAGGGATAGGCCTTGTAGTTGGAGATCTCTCCCCGGACATACAGGGCGGTCAGCTCCCGGTCCCGGTCCAGCAGGGATTTGATATACTGGTTGACCTGAGAAACCGTGTAGATATGGCTCATGTCAACTCACCCGCCTTTACAGCCCGCCAGGTGAGGATAGCGGCGCCCATGGCGTTGTCGGTGGAGAACCGGGGCTGGGCAAACACCGCCCCCAGAGGCTCCATCACCTGCCGCAGCAGGGAGTTGGAGGCCACGCCGCCGGAGCACAGCACCGGCAGGCCGGGATACTGTTTCAGGGCGGCCAGGGTGGTGCGCCGCACCACGTCGGCCACCGTCAGCAGGGCAAAGCGGGCGATATCCGCCTTCTCCGCCCCCTGCTCCGCCATATCCTTGACCTTATTCTCCATACCGGAGAGCGAAAAGGTAAAGCCATTTAGCTTCACAGTAAATTTCTTGGCCTGCCCCGCCTGCGCCAGCTGGTCCACCGCCTTGCCCGCCGGGAAATCCAGGCCCAGCAGCACGCCGGTGCGGTCAATGAGCTGCCCGGCGGAGATGTCGCTGGTGCCCCCCAGGAGGGTGGCTTTTACATTGACCCCCTCCGGCTCCACGTGGAGCAGCTCGGTGGTGCCGCCGGACAGGTGCCAGGCCAGCATGGGCCGGTCCAACAGGTCCATCCGGCCCGCCGACCAGGCGGCAGCGGCAATGTGGCCCTGCTGATGAGAACAGGCAAAAAAGGGCACGTTCAACGCGGCGGCCAGGGTACGGCCCTGGCTCTCCCCCGCCAGGAAGCAGGGCATATAGGACCCTTCCACCGCCCGGGGCCGGGTGGAAGCGCCCACGGCAACAATACCGTCGAGCCAGCCTCCCTCTCTCAGCTGGGCAAAGCGGTCAGGCAGGGCCTTGACGTGCTGGAACAGGGCGTCGCTCTGCCGCAGGCCCAGTTCGCCGGGGCGCACCTCCAGCAGGCGGCCGGCGTTCTCTCCCCCCTCGCCGTCAAAGACGGCGGCGGAGGTGGTGTAGTTGCTGGTGTCGATGCCCAGGGTACGCATCAGCCCTCCGCCTCCGGCTGCTCCTTCAGGCCCACCGGGTCAGGGATGTGCTCCCCCCGGACGAAGGAGCCCAGAATGCCGTTGACAAAGGAGACCACCTCGGGCTCCTCGTAGTGCTTCACCAGCTCCAGGGCCTCGTTGATGGCGGCGGCGTTGGGGATGTCCTGCATATACAGGATCTCATACATAGCCACACGCATGATGGCCACGGCCACCCGGTTCATACGGGAGAACTTCCAGCCGATGGCGTACTTGGAGATATACTCGTCCAGCTCAGGGGCGTGGTCATAGACCCCCTCCACCAGGCGGGTGATGTAGGTCCGCTGGGTCTCGTTGGGGAATTCGGCATACAGGGGCTCCTCCTCCCCGATGAGGGCGAAGGTCTTGCGGTTGAGGGCCTCGTCCAGCAGCTCCCGGGCGGTCTGCCCGGTGAAGCCCAGTTCAAAGGTCAGGTGGACGGCGATCTCTCGGGCGGCGGTTCTGGTCATGATGGGTTCCTCCATTCCGGCATGATGAGCCGGTGATATTCACAGTTATTATGATTATACATCAACTGTATGCAAAAAGGAAAGAGATATTTCAAAATTAGACTCCAGATTCCAACCCCTTTTCCTGGGGCGGACCGGCCAAAACATACAAAAGGGCCTGTTGCTTGCTCTGCAACAGGCCCTTGGTACGGCTTGATTTACTTGTGTTCCTTTTCAAATACGATGCCGGCCACATGGACGTTGACATTCTCCACGGTCAGGCCGCTGGTATTTTCAATGGCGTTAAAGACGGCGCTCTGCACCTCTTTGGCCACGTCAACGATGGTATAGCCGTATTTGACCAGCAGGGACACGTCAACCCGGACGCTCTCCCCTACCATAGTAATGCGGATGCCCTTGGACAGATTCTTCTTTGCGCCCAGCAGCTCCGCGATATCGCTGCTCAGATTGGTGGACAGACTGCCCACACCCTCCACTTCCGTGGCGGCGGCCGCCGCGATCACAGCCAGCACATCCTCGGAGATATGGATGTTACCCAGTTCGTCAGGCCGGGAGATATATTCCTTTCCATCGCCCATACCGGTCACGCTCCTTTTGTGTACTATGGGACCATTTTACCACAAATCAGAAAAAATACAACTGATTTTTGGCGGGGACCCTCCAGCTCAGGGCTGCGCCTGAATGATGGTGATGGCGCTGGCCTCCAGGCCGGTCTCGTTGGTGACGATCTCGGTGATACGGGCCACGTCAGCATCGGTGAGTCCCTCCTCGGTGGCGGACACCACCACGCTGACGCTGCCGTCGCTGATGAAGGCCACGCAGTCGGCGTATCCCTTGGCGGTGACCAAATTTTCGATCTGGGCCTCGGACACGGTGTAGTCAGCCAGAGTCTGGATGGCCTCACCGGTTTCAGCCTTCATAGTCTCGGTGGCGTTGGTGTCGGCGGCGGCCTCCTGGAGGATGGACAGGGCGCTGTCCCGGGCCTGCTGGCGGTTGAGCCGGGCGGTGTCAAAGTAGCCGCTGTTCTTGTCCGCGGCGGTGGGCGCCGGCGAGGCGGAGGGGTCCGCCGAAGGGGCGGGACTTGTTTTGAGCAGCGGGTCGGCGCTCTGCATGGACACCAGCTCCGCCTCACCAAGGGTCTTGCCTGCTTCCTCGCTCTGCCCCTTCTGATAGGACCAGTTGAGGTACACCGCGCCGCACACAAAGAGCACCACTGCGGCCACCACCGCGTTTCGTTTCCATACGTTCATACTGTTACTGCCTCACTTTCCTTTTGATACTGAGATCTGATTCGCCCCCAGCCCGGTGAGGGCGGATACCGCCTCCACCACCTTCAGGCGTACTGCGGGGTCGTCCCCGCCGGAGCATACCACAAGAGCCCCCTGATATTGGGGCGAAAGCTGTTGGAGGATCACCGGTTCCTCATAGCCGGAGCCCTTGGAGAGTACCACCGTGGACTGGGAGGACTCGCTCCCCTCCTCCCGCACCGAGTTCTGGGTATCCTGAGCCAGTACCTGCCCCGGACCGGACCGCAGGGTGAGCACCACCTCTGCCTGCCCCACCCCGTCCATCTGAGACAGGGCCTCCTCCAGCCGTCCCTCCAGTTCCTCCGTTCCAAACTCCACCTCCCGGACACTCTGCTGCCGGGTCTGGGTGGCCTCCCCGCCTCCGTTCAGGGCGGGCAGGGCCATCATAACAACCCCCACCGCCACCACCAGCAGCGCGTATTTATATCGATGGAACAGCTCCATGAGCCGCCCCTTGTACAGGGCCAGTCCGCTTCCCTTTTCCGGTTGACGCCGGTTCATTCCGCTCCCCCGCTTTCGTAATACTGCCGGTCCGCCGGGATGGCAAAGTCTGCCTCGATCTGTTCGGCGAGGGCCTCCCGCTCCTCCCGGGACAGCTCCCCGGTGATGGTGACCACCTTGGGGATGGGGTATTCCGCCGCCTCGTCGGCCTCCACCTGCACCGTGCAGGTGATGCCCAACGCCGCCGCCTTGTCCTGAATATATGCGGCGGACTGGGCTTCTATGATGTCCATCATCAGGGTTTTATTCTCCTCCTCCAGCGCCTGGGCGGAGTATTCCGCGTCCAGGCGGTATTCCGTCATGGCCCGGGTGAGAGCCGAACCGTCCAGGCTTATCAAGGGCTTCACCACGGCCAGCAGCAGGAGCAGCCCGCCGGCCAGCCGGGCGGCCCGTTTTGGCCCCCCTGCCGGGGACAGGCCCTCCGCCAGGGCCAGGATCATGGCCGCGCAGGTCACCCCCATCAGCCACTTCCCCAAAAATTCTACCATGGTCTCACCCCCCTGCCAGCGACACGGCGGAGATCATGGAGATGAGCAGCAGCAGGGCGCAGGCCCCGGTCATCCCCAGGATCAGTCCAAAGGCCCCGCCGATCTGGTCGATGAGGGCGGCCACCCGGCTGCCCGACAGGGCGGCGCTGAGAGCGGAGGACACCTTATAGGTCAGATAGTGGAAGCCCAGCTGTAGGAAAGGCACCAGGCAGATGCCAATGACCACCAGCATCCCGAACACTCCCACCGTATTTTTCAGCACCCCCGCCCCCGCCAGCACGGTCTCCGCCGCGTCGGACAGGATGCCGCCCACCACCGGCACCATGCTGGACATGGTGAACTTGGCGGCCTTCACTGTCAGAGCGTCGGTGGTGCCCGCGATGACCCCGCTGATGGTGAGATAGGTGACAAAGAGGATGAGGGTGCCGGTAAGCACCGTGGTCACCGCCCACTTGAGGGTAGCCGCCATCCGCTTGAGGCCATCGTTGCCCACCGCAGCCCAGGCCACACAGGCCGCGATATAGGTATACACCAGGGGCAGCAGCACCCGGTTGATCAGGGTGATGAGCAGGTCGGAAAAGAGCATGGTGGCCAGCTGCCGGGCCACCGCGCCTCCCGGGGACCCGGCGGCGGAGGCCGCCGCCGTCACCGCAGGCAGCAGCAGCTTGGAGAAGCTGTCCATATGCTCCATGGCCTCCCGGCCCATGCCGATGAGGGAGTTTGCGTCAGCCGCCGCAATGGCGGTCACCGCCAGGGCCCCCACCAGAGCCACCCCGTTCACCGGCCCCTGGCCCGCCCCCATGCCCTCGGCCAGAGAGCAGAAGAGCACCACCGCCAGCAGCAGGGCCCCGCTGCGCAGGGCCTTGCGGATCACGCTCCCCAGCTCGGCGCTGCCGGTGTCCAGGATCTGGCCGATGCTGCCGTCCAGATCCAGCCCGGCAGACAGGTCCACGTCGGGCATCCACTCCGCCCCGGCATTCTCCAGCCCCTCCAGGTCCAGAGCAGCCGACTGGGCGTCCAGTACGCCCTGGCTGGCCCAGGCCGTACCTGTCAGCACCGTCAGCAGCACGATCAGCACCGCCAAACGCCGTATCATGGTCCTTCCCTCCTCTTTTGTACCAGCTTCTCACAGCAGCTGGGCCACCGTGTCCAGCACCGCCCGCAGCAGGGGCAGGGCGGTACACAGGGCCAGGGCGGAGCCGGCCGTCTCGGTGACGGCGGCAATGCCTCCCTCCCCCGCGTCCTTGCATACCTGGGCAGCGATGTGGGTGAGGATGGCAATGCCCACCGTCTTGATGACGGGGGCCACCACCGCAGGGGACAGCCCCGCCATATCCTGCAGCTCCTCCGCCATGGCCACCACGTCCTCCACCGCCCCCAGGGCCAGGCCCAGCACCACAGCGGCGGCGGCCATGGAAAGCACCAGAGCCAGCTGCCGGGCGGTGCCCTTCACCATCACGGCGCACAGAGCGCCCAGGACGGCCACCGCCCCCACCTTCAGCATGGTTTCCATGGCTACAGCCCGAACAGGTCCTTGACCAGTTCAAACAGACTGCTGATCTGCTGGACCACCATCATAAGTACCACCACCAGCCCCGCCAGGGTGGTCATGGTGGCCTGCTCGTCCCGGCCCGACCGGGAGAGCACCTGATTGAGCACCGACACCAGAATTCCGATGGCGGCGATTTTAAAGATCAGATCCACATCCATGTTTTTAACTCCTTTAAAGCAGCAGAATGACCAGCAGCCCGCCGCAGGTCAAGCCCAGCACCTGATACATCCTGCCCCGCTTTTCCCCGTCCTCCCGGGCAAGTTCCGCCTCCCGGGTCAGTTCCGCCACCGCCCGGGCCAGAGCGGAGCGCAGGCCGGACTCCTCAAACCGGCCCAATACCTCCCCCAGCTCGTCCAGAATCCCGGCAGCCCGACCCTCCAGATCCAGCGGGGTATCCGCCAGAGCCTGCCGCCAGATCTCCGCCAGGGAGCGCTCCCCCAGCTCCTCCATGCCCTTCCGGCAGTTGGCGAACAGTTCCCCCACCGGCGGCGGATAATCGGCAGCCAACTCCTCCATCAGCTGGGGCATGGGCGTAAGGCGGAAGGAGATCTCCCGGTCCATCTGCTCCAGCGCCCCGGCCAGCTGCCGCAGCACCCTGGCACGCCGATTCAGCCGCCGGTGGGCGTCAAAACCCAGAAAGGCCCCGCCTCCCACCGTCAGCAGGGCGCCCATCAGCCGGATCACAGCTCGTACACCTGACAGCTCCGGCCCTCCGGCCCCCGAGTGAGCACCGCCAGCTTCTGAAAGCAGCGGTTTTCCAGCAGAGGCCGGTACAGAGGCCGGGTCTTCAGGTCCTCCAGGTCGGCGGCGTGGGCGGTACAGAGAAGGCGCACGCCGCAGTTGGCCGCCAGCAGCAGGGCGGCACAGTCCTGGGGCGCGGTGATCTCGTCGGCGACCAGCACCTGGGGATTCATCCCCCGCAGCAGCATCATCAATCCCTCCGCCTTGGGACAGCCGTCCATCACATCGGTCTGCCGCCCCACGTCAAACTGGGGCAGGCCGTTGTACATGGCCGCCAGCTCGCCCCGCTCGTCGGCCACCCCCACCCGCAGGGGCGGGTGGCTCCCTCCGTCGGACAACCGGCGGATCAGATCCCGCAGCAGGGTGGTCTTGCCGCCTCCCGGCGGGGACAGGATGAGGGTGCTTTGAAAGCGATCCCCCTCCCACAGCCTGTCCGCCACAGCGGCGGCGGCTCCCGGTACCTGCCGGGCAATGCGGATGGCCAGGGAGGACAGCTGCCGAAGATTGAACACCGCGCCATCCTTCACCACAGCGCTGCCGCAGATGCCGATGCGGTGGCCGCCCGGCACGGTAAAAAAGCCGCTTCTCATCCGCTCCATGGCAGTGTGGGCGGAGGCACGGGTGGCGATCTCCACCACCAGGCTCAGGTCCGCTGGACTCACCGGCTCACCACCGGGCAGGGGCCGCTCCCCCGTGGGGCACACCACCGTCATTGGCCTGCCCGCCCGCAGCCGCAGCTCCTCGGCCACAGCCTGACTGGACTTGTCCACCCCCTCCGCCTGCCGCCGCAGATGGGGCGGCAGCAGAGCCGCCGCCTGTAAATACCGCGTTACATCCCCTTGTTCCCGCATAGCGTCACATCCTTCTTTGGTGTCTGCCCTATCCCTATGAGGGCCCGTCCCCCTTTATGACCACAAAAACGCAAAGATGCCTCCCGACCCAAAGGTCGGGAGGCATCTTTGCTTAAACGTCACTGAAGGCGCTTCACCATTTCAAATTGTTTGACCACCGTTTGAAAGCCCAGAGAGGCGAGCATATCCAACACCTCTGCGTCATCTGAGTCGATGTTTTTGGCTGTAATGCAGCCATATCGTTCGAGGAGGGTCTGAACGACCTTCCTCAGATCTTCCAGACTGCGGTAACCCAGTTGACACAGGCTGCCGTCTGCCTTGGAAAAAATGCAATAGGCAGAAATCTTATCATTCTTTCGATAGACAACGCCATACCTCTCGGGATGGAGCACCAAAACATGGTCGGAATGCTCAAAGGAGTACCGGGCACGGCGGCAGCCCTCCGCCAGATCCAGGCCGGTAAACGGAGCCCAGGCTGCCCCTTCAGCCGCCGGTTCATTGTGATTGGCGACAGCACGCAACACCGCCAACTCTCTTGTTATGGAAAAACCCAGCCGCTCATACAGCGCAACGGCCCGCTCGTTCTGCTGCAATACCTCCAGATAGTATGCCTCAGTTGAGATCTGTCTCAATCTCTGTTCCGCCAGCGCAAAGAGGCTGGCGAATACCCCCTTCCCCCGGTGGCCCGGCACCACGCCCGCGCCCACAGCAAAGGCGGCAGACTGACCCTGATATGGATGACAGGCGTGAAAGAGGAAACCTATCAGCCTGCCATCCAGAAAGGCACCAAAGGACCGTTTTTCCTCAATGCCGCTGGCGGCAAAAAATCCGGGGAGTTCAGTTTCTTCCAGATGGACGGGAACGGCATAGTCGGAAAAGGCCAGGTTCAGACACCGGGCCATCTCATGAAGCGGAACCTTTTCCAAAGTGTCATAAGTATACAATTCTCACACCGCCTTTCTTCGTAAGAAAGAAGGAACGCCGTCATCCATGGGGTACGGCGTTCCTTCCGGGTATGCTGCGCGCCGGACTGAAGATACCGGCAGAGCAGTCTATTTCTTTTCCTCGTCCATGACCAGCACTTCTTTCAGGTCGGAACGCTCCTTCAGGGCGGCGATCATCTCCGCCTTGTCCTCGGCAGGCGCATCGGTGGGGAGGGCATACTCCTCCACCTTGGCAAAATCCTGCTCCAGTCGCTTTTTCTGGTTGGTCAGCCACTTGCCGCCCTGTCCCTCAGGGTAGACCAGAGCCACCAGCCGGGGATGGGCCTTCATCTGATTGACCCACAGCTTGTCCGGGTCATGCTTGCGGAAGCCCAGCAGGTAGACCAAAGCCACAATGGCGATGGCGGCGGTGGCAAAGCCGAACACCTGAGACACCCGGATGGGGGTATTGAAGAAGTACAGGCTGTCGGTCCGCAGACCCTCGATGAAGCCCCGGCCCACCCCGTACCAGGCAAAATAGCTCAAAAAGATCTGTCCGTCAAACTTGCGCCACTTTTTGGCGATGACGATGAGCAGCACCAACCCCACCAGGTTCCACAGGGACTCGTACAGGAAGGTGGGATGGACCTCTACATACTGCCGGGCACCGTTCACATACTCGTAGATGCCCATGCGCCAGGGCAGATCGGTGGGTCCGCCATAGGCCTCGATGTTGACAAAGTTGCCCCACCGGCCCACCAGCTGACCGATGAGCATTCCGTAGGCGCCCAGGTCGGCAAAGGCCAGAAATTTGATCTTCCGCACCTTGCAGAACACGAACAGGGTGATGACCGCAACGATGACGCCGCCGTAGATGGCCAGGCCGCCGTCCCAGATGCGCACCATGGCCCCGAAGTCCAGCGAGCCGTCCGGCCTGCGGTACAAATCCAGGTAGAAAATGATGTAGTACAGCCGGGCCCCGATGATGGACAGGGGCACGGCAAAAAAGAGCATATCGATGATATCATCCTGGCGGATGCCGAACTGGGGCGCCTTCCGGGAGCAATACACCACCGCCAGCAAGAAGCCGGCGGCGATGATCATGCCGTACCAGTGGACGGGCCATCCAAAGACCCGGAAGGCGATGGGATTCATGGTCAGTTCCAGCCCCAGGCCGGGAAAGGATACGGTACCCATTAGGCCTCACCCTCCCCCGGGCGCACCACGGCCAAGCCGCACCGCTCAGCGGTCACCCAGCTGCGGATGCAGTCCTCCACGCAGGCCTGGTCGATGGAGTCGAAAATCTCCGGGAACTTGAAGTAGTCCACCCCGGTAAAGTGGGACTGGGCCATGGAGATACAGGTAAACTCAAAGGAGTTGAGGCCCCGGACCTTGGCGCCGTAGACGCCCTTCTTCAGCCGCTGGAACAGGCCGGGGTCGATACCCTCCCGGGCCAGACGCTCCCCTTCGGCCAGCACCGCGTCCCGCACCTTCTTGGGGTCACGGCTCTCGCCGCCGGCCACCATCATAGCGCAGCCGGGATAAAGCTCAAAGCCGTAGCTGAAATTCTTGTTGATCAGCCCCTGGCTGTACAGCCGGGCATACAGGGGGGTGGAGTTGCCCAGCAGAGCCTCGCAGGCCAGCTCGCCCGCCAGCTCCCGGCGCATCCACTCCTCTCCCTTCTTGGCGGGATCGCACTTGAAGCCCAGCATGAAGATGGGAGTAGACACCTCCATGGTCAGTTCCTTCTCGGAGGCCGCGGCTTTGGGGGCCTCCTCCCCGCCGTAGTCCCGCTCCATCTGGCCCAGAGAGTCCTTGGGCAGGATCTCCTTGGCAATGGCGCACACCTGCTCCGGGTCCACGTCGCCCGCCACGGTGAGCACCATGTTGGCCGGGTTATAGAAGGCCTTGTGGCAGGAATAGAGGGTGCCGGCGGTAATGTGGGAGATGGACTCCTGGGTACCGGCGATGGGCACCCGGATGGGATGGTGATCGTACAGGCACTCCATCAGGGCGTAGAACACCTGGTTCTCCGGGTCGTCCTCCACCATGCGGATCTCCTGACCGATGATGCCCTGCTCCTTGTCCACGCTCTCCTGGGTAAAGTAAGGGATGGACACAAAGGAGAGCAGGATCTTCAGGTTGTCGAAGAACTTCTCGGTGCTCTCAAAGTAGTAGCCGGTGATGGCGGAGCTGGTGAAGGCGTTGGGAGAGGCTCCGTTGGCCGCCAGGTCCTGGAGGGCGTTGCCGTCCTCGGTGTCAAACATCTTGTGCTCCAGGAAGTGGGCCACCCCCGCCGGGGTATCCTTCCACCGGCCGTCCTGGAAAAAGCGCATATCCATGCCGCCGTAGTTGGTGGCAAAGAAAGCGTAGCTCTTCTGGAAGTCCCGGCGGCGGTCCACATAGATGTGGAGCCCGTTCTCCAGGATCTCATGAAATACGGTCTCCCCCAGCCGGGGGTACTGCTTGCTTACCATAGAATCACTCCCTGCCTTTCAGGAAATATACGGTGTCCAGGGTCAGGTCCTGAGCGGCCTCCACCACCTGGGCCCGTGTAACGGCCTCCACCCGGGCGGCCATGTCGTCGGGGCCGTCGGTAAGACCGGCGGCGGATTGGCCCAGCCAATAGTCCTCCAGCCGGGCCTGGGTGTCCAGCGTGGTGCGCAGGGTGCTCACCACCGACCGGCGGGCCCACTCCAGCTCATCGTCGGAGAAGTCCCCAGTCTGGCACTTGTAGAGCTGGGAGAGGATCTCGGCCTCCGCCTGCCCCACCTTGTCAAACTCCACGCCGGAGGAGACCAGCATCACGTCCTTGTATTTCATCAGGCCGGAGCTGGCGTAGTAGCACAGGCTCAGCTTTTCCCGGACATTCATAAACAGCTTGGAGGTGGTGGTGCCGCCATAGATGGCGTTGACCAGGGTGAGGGCCGGGTAGTTCTGGTCCCAGGCGTCGCAGTTGGTGCGGAAGCCCATGGCCAGCTTGCCCTGGGTCACGTCCAGAGCCTCCTCCACCCGTCTGGCCTGCTTGGGCGCCTTTCCCTTGGCGGGGCGGACCAGACCGGCCCGCTCCCCCACCGGCAGCACCGCCAGCAGGGGCCCAAAGGCCGCCTGTACCCGCTGAGCGTCCGCCGAGCCGCAGTAGTAGAGCTCCACCCGAGCCTCCTTCAGCAGGACCTGATAACCCGCCCACAGAGTCTGGGGAGTAATGGCCTCCACCGCCTCCAGGCTGCCCAGCTTGTCCACGCCGAAGGGTTCACCGGCGCACATCTCGGCCACCACCCGGATCTGGGCGTACTGCCGCTTATCATTGACCTGGGCCTTGATGCGGTCGGCCAGGTTGGCCTTCTCCTGCCCGGTGTAGTCGGAACTGAAGGCCCCGTCCTGGGTATAGGGGGCGCCAATCAGCTCTGCCAGCAGGGCGGCGGCCGGCTCCAGCACCTGCTCCTTGTTCAGGGTGTAGGCGTCATCCAGAAAGCTGCCTACAAAGCCCACGCACTGGGTCTCGCCCTTCTTCCGCACCATGGGCTCCAGGGAGCCGCCATACAGCTCATCCAGAGCGGCGGACAGGGCCTCCAAGTCGGGATGGGCGGCGGTGCCCCGGCGGAGCACCATGGGGATCAGCGCGTTGAGAGAGGCCTTTTCCGCCGTCAGAGGCGTGAGGAACTGGGCCCCCAATACGCTGGATTTAAATTTTTTGGTCTGTACCGCCGTCAGCCAGACGCCGGGCTGCAATTCGATCCTTGTGACCTTCATGTGCTGCGAACCGTCCTTTCTTGTTTACCTCCATAGCCTGCCCCATTGAGCGGGCTCTATCCATCTACAGCCTGCTGCGGTCCCGCAGCCAGCTGGGCAAAGAGCGCATTTTAATGCTGGAAACCACACCCATGGCGGCATACATGGTGATGACCGAGGAGCCGCCATAGCTGATAAAGGGCAGGGTGAGACCTACCACCGGGAACACATAGAGACACATCCCCACGTTGATCCCCACCTGGGTCAGCAGCATACCGGCATAGCCCATGGCAATGAGGGCGCTCTGGGGAGAACAGGCCCGGCGGGCCACCCACACGCACCGCAGAATGATGGCCGCCAGCAGGGCCAGCAGCAGCAGGCAGCCGATCATACCAAACTCCTCGCCGCACACGGCGAAGATCTCGTCGGTCTCCCGGGCAGGCAGACTGGTGGGGGACTTACTCTGGGTCTGGATGCCCTGGAGATACCCCATGCCGGTGAGACCACCGCTGCCGATGGCCAGGATGCTGCGGGTCTGCTGCCACCCCTTGCCCTGGGTCTGTTCCCAGACGGTATCAGGGTTGCTGAAAATGTGGTCGATGACCACAGTGAACCGCTTCATATAATACATATCCTTGACATGGGGCCAGATCAGCACCACACCCACCACGCCTACTACCACAGCCAGCAGGAACCACCGCTTCTTCACCCCGGCGGACCAGGCCATGATGACAAAGATCATCAGATAGGTCAGGCCCATGCCGAAGTCGCCCGAGGTCACCGCCACCACGCCGAACATGAACAGGGTGTGCCCCGCGATCTGGAACACCGAAGAGGGCCTGCTGATACCCTTGTCCTGCAGCCGGCTCATCTGCCAGGCCAGCAGCAGCACGAAGGTCAGCTTGGCCAGCTCGGCGGGCTGCAGGTTGACAGGAAAGCCGGGGATGTGAAGCCAGCTGCGGTTGCCGTTGACCTCCACACCCAGCGGCGTGCGTACCAGGGCGTTGATGACGAGGTTGAACAGCAGCAGCCATTTCCAGGATTTGTCCACAAACAGCTCGATATCCACCGAGGACATGAGCATATAGATTACAACACCCATCATAATCGCCACCGTCTGCACGATCATGCAGCGCATGGCGTCCGCCTCACCCAGGTAACGGGTGGCGCTGAAGATTAGCACCAGACCGTACCCGCTGGCCAGCAGGCACAGGGTCAGCAGCAGCCGGTCACCCTGCTGCCAGAAGGAACGAATGGAATCTCTCAGCCAGGACACCGGCTCGCCTCCTTTATTGTTTGTCCAAGGGTCCGGACGTATGTCAAATTAGTTTACCATCTTTTTTGCGTTTGGTAAACAGGTGTGTTATAATCTTGTCAGAATCTTCACATTTAAAGTCCTCCCCAAAGCAGCGGTACTGCTTTGGGGAGGCGTTTGCAGCCCGCTGCGCGCAGGATTTGCCCGCTGAGTGCGTGCAAATCCCACACTTACGGGCTGAGAAGTGTTTTTTCTGATGCTCATGTCATCAGGAAAAACAGATTCCATTTGATTTGCGCCCAGAGGCGCAAACTCTGCGAGGCAGTTCATCTGTAACAAACGAGGTGTTATATGGAGATCACAACCAACTCCCCTGCTGAGACCGAAGCCGCAGGCGCTGCTCTGGCCGCTCGGCTGAATCCGGGGAGCGTCATCGCCTTTACCGGCGATCTGGGGGCGGGCAAGACCGCCTTTACCCGAGGCCTTGCCCGCGGCCTGGGGGTGGAGGAGCGGGTGACCAGCCCTACCTTTACTATTGTCAACGAGTACGAGGGCGGGCGTCTGCCCCTGTTCCACTTTGATATGTACCGGCTGGGCTCGGCGGACGAGCTGTTCGACATCGGCTGGGAGGACTACCTGGCCCGGGGCGGCGTGTGCGCCGTGGAGTGGAGCGAAAACATTGCCGACGCGCTGGAGGAGGACACCATCCGGGTGGACATCCGCCGGGGCAGTCATGACGACCAGCGCATCATCACCATTACGGGAGGTCCCCAACCATGAAAATACTGGCTCTGGAATCCTCCGCCACCGCCTGCTCGGCGGCCTTGTGCGAGGATGAAACGCTCATTGCCCAGTCCTATCAGAACAACGGCCTGACCCACTCGGTCACCCTGATGCCCATGACCACTTCCCTGCTCTCCGGGTGTGGCCTTACCCTGGAGGATGTGGACGTCATCGCCGTAGCGGCGGGCCCCGGCTCCTTCACCGGCCTGCGCATCGGCGTGGCTGCCGCCAAGGGGCTGGCCTGGCCGGGCAACAAGCCCTGCGCCGCCTGTTCCACCCTGGAGTCCATGGCCTGGAACCTGGCCCACACCGGGCTGGAGATCTGTTCTGTCATGGACGCCCGGCGGAATCAGGTGTACAATGCCCGCTTTGCCAGCAACGGCGAAACACTGGAACGGCTGGCCCCCGACCGCGCCATTTCCCTGGAGGAGCTGGGGGAAGAATTAAAAATCAGCGGAAAAACGCAATTACTGGTTGGAGACGGCGCGGTTTTATGCTATACTACCCTCAAAGGGCTGGGGCTGGACGTCCGCCTGGCGCCCCCCCATCTGCAATTCCAGAGCGCGTGGGGCGTGGCCCGGTGCGGTCTGGAGCTTGCCCGGCAGGGCCTGCTGACCGCCGCGGCGGGTCTGGCACCCAACTATCACCGGCTCTCCCAGGCTGAACGGGAGCGGCTGGCAAAAGAACAAAACAAAGGGGAATAGCGCCATGGATATGGAAAAAGTACACATTCTCGATCACCCTCTCCTGCAGCACAAGCTGTCTATCCTTCGGGATGAGACCACCGGCGTCAAGGACTTCCGTCAGGTCGTCTCTGAGATCGCCACCCTCATGTGCTATGAGGCCACCCGCGACCTGCCCATGGAGGAGGTAGAGATCAAGACCCCCATCACCACCGCCAAGTTCAAGACCATCGCCGGTAAGAAGCTGGCCATCGTTCCCGTTCTGCGGGCCGGCCTGGGTATGGTGGACGGCATCCTGACCCTGATCCCCTCCGCCAAGGTGGGCCACATCGGTCTGTACCGTGACCCTGACACTCTGGAGCCTGTGGAGTACTACTGCAAGATGCCCACCGACATCGCCGAGCGCGAGGTCATCATTCTGGATCCCATGCTGGCCACCGGCGGCTCCGCCTCCGCTGCCATCCAGTTCATCAAGAACTACGAGGTCAAGCACATCAAGCTGATGAACATCATCGCCGCCCCCGAGGGCATCGAGCGGGTCCATCACGATCATCCCGACGTGGACATCTACTGCGCCGCTCTGGATGAGAAGCTCAACGAGCACGGCTACATCGTGCCCGGTCTGGGCGACGCCGGCGACCGCATCTTCGGCACGAAGTAAACCTTCCTTCGGCATCGCCCAGCATCGCGCCCTTTGGCGCGTCCAAGCGTTTTGCCGCAGGCAAAACCTTGCCGCAGGGGCAATTCATTTGCCCCGAGGATGTGAAATATGGGGTCCCCGCACGGCTTCAGCCGGGTGGGGATGATGTCGGCGACCGCATCTTCGGCACGAAATAAGAGAATAAACGAAAAGGTCCTCTTCCCCATCAGGAAGAGGACCTTTTTTATTGGTGTGCCGGAGTCATCGCGCTCTCCCGGCAAGTACATGATATCTGGACAAAAACGTTTTGTGATGGAATACAAGAAACCGGTAGGAAGCACCATTTTTCATGGAGAATGTGACCGTTGGAAAACAGAGTGCCCGTCCTGTTTTCACCGACTCGATCCTGTGATACGGCAGTTCCAGGCTGCGATATTCTGCTTCCAGCAGGCTCTTACTGGTCCTGTATAACACATTATCCCTTTGGAGATAGAGCGCACCGCCATGAACGCCCCTATGGAACAGACTCGCCATAAAAGCATCTTTCATATGGAATCCTCTTTCATCTGCACCAGCCGCCACCGCAGGCCGGAGTACCGCCGCTGCTGGCGGTCGTTGGCGGTCATGGTGGCCACCACATCCTCATCCCCCACCAGGATCAGCAGCTCCCGGGCCCGGGTGATGGCGGTGTACAGCACTCCCCGGGTGAGCAGCATGGGGGCACCCTCGCTCACCGCCAGGATCACCGCCCGGTACTCGCTGCCCTGGGCCTTGTGTACGGTAATGGCATAGGCGGGCTCCAGCTCCACCAGCATATCCTGGGTGTACTCCACTACCCTGCCCTCAAAATCCACGGTGAGGGTGCCTTCCCGGTTGTCCACCCGGGTCACAGTACCGATATCTCCGTTAAAAATGCCCATGCCGCTGTCGGCTCCATCATGCCAAAGCACATCATAGTTGTTGCGTACCTGCATGACCCGGTCACCCTGTCGGAACACATACTCCCCGAACCGCTTCTCCGGCTTGTCCGGCTGGGCGGGATTGACCGCCTCCTGAATGGCCCTATTGAGGGAGGCGGTGCCGGTGACCCGCTTGCGGGTGGGAGAGAGCACCTGGATCTGATCGGCGGGAATGCCCATATTGTTGGGCAGCCGGGTCTGGATCAGCTCCACGATGGTCTCGGCGGCCCGGGCCGGGTCCTTCCGCCGCAGGAAGAAGAAGTCGTGCTCCCGGTCCTTCAGGTCGGGCAGTTCGCCCCGGTTGACCCCGTGGGCGTTGCGGACGATGGCGCTCTCGGCGGCCTGCCGGAAAATCTCGGTGAGCCGCACCATGGGGATAGCCCCGCTGCGAATGAGATCGGAGAACAGATTGCCGGGACCCACGCTGGGCAGCTGGTCCGGGTCCCCCACCAGGATCAGGCGGCAGTCGTCCCGCAGGGCGGCCAGCAGCCCCTGCATCAGCACAATGTCCACCATGGAAGTCTCGTCCACGATGACGGCGTCCGCCTTCAGGGGATCGCTCTCGTCGTGGGCAAAGATCAGCTTGCCGGAGCGGGGGTCGTACTGGGTCTCCAGCAGGCGGTGGATGGTGTATCCCTCCGCCCCGCACAGCTCTCCCAGCCGCTTGGCCGCCCGTCCGGTGGGGGCGGCCAGGGCGGTCTCCAGCCCCAGCTGGTCAAAGAGGGCCAGCACACCCCGCAGAGAGGTGGTCTTGCCGGTACCAGGGCCGCCCGTGAGGAGCATCACCTGACTGGTGGCCGCCAGAGCCACCGCCTCCCGCTGCTGGGGGGCGTAAACGATGCCCTGGTCGTCCTGAATACGGTCAATGAGTTCATCCAGACCGTGGGGAGCCACCAGCTCGCCCCGGGACATCTCGGTGAGCCGCCAGGCCACATACTGCTCGGCCTCGCACAGGGCCTGGAGGTAGACGGCCTCCTCCCCTGCCACCGGCTCCTGAATCACCTCGCCCCGCTCCAGCAGGGTCTCCAGGGCATCCTCCAGGCTCTCCCCCTCCACGCCGATGAGCTGACCGGTGGCCATCAGCAGCTTCCGCCGGGGCAGGAAGGCGTGGCCGTTGTCCAGATTGTAGGTCAACTCAAACAGGAGGGCCGCCTCGATGCGCTGGGGATCGTCCCCCTCCATGCCCATGGACAGGGCCAGGGCGTCGGCGGTGGAGAAATCCACCCCCAGTTCCTCGTCCACCATCAGATAGGGGTTGCCACGGATGACCTCCAGAGCCCGGTCCCCGTACCGCCGGTACAGGGGCATGGCCAGCTGGAGGGGCACCTCATGCTCCCCCAGAAAGGCCAGCAGCCGCCGCATCCCCATCTGGAGCCGGAAGTGCTCCCCAATGGTCAGAGCCTTCTTGCGGGTAATGCCCTTGATGCGGGTGAGCTGCTCGGGGTGCTCCTCCAGCACGGTGAGGGCGTCCTCCCCGAACTCCTCGATCATCCGCCGGGCGGTGGCGGCGCCAATGCCCCGCACCGCCCCTGAGGACAGATAGTCGAAGATGGCCTTGGCCCCGGCGGGGAGCCGCCGCTCCACGGTCTCCGCCTTGAACTGCTCCCCGTAGGAGGCGTGGCGGGTCCAGCTGCCCTGGACCGAGATGCCCTCGCCGGGGGCCACCCCCGGCATACAGCCCACCACCGTGACCAGAGCCCCGTCCCCAACGTCAAGGCGAAGCACCGTGTAGCCGTTCTCCTCGTTCTGGTAGATCACGGCCGACACGGTGCCCTGCATATAATCCTGTGACTCCTCCTGCATGGCTGCCCCTCCTTGTGTTACCTGGAGAATATGATACCATCCGCAGGCGGATTTGTCGAATGCTATTTCTCTGTGATGTACTCGCTCAACCGCTGGGCGGGACAGACCACCACCCCGGTGGCGCCGGTGAGCAGAGCGGCGGCCACCGCTTTCCCCGCCGGGTCCAGTCCGCCGTCGGCGATCACGATGGTAAACCCCTTTTTCTGTCGTCCCCGCAGCCACAGAAGCCGTTTTACGTCCTGCTCCAGATGGGCGCCCTCTCCCGCCGCCGGAACCACGGCGTAAACCGGGCCGTCCCCTTCCGCCGGAGCCAGCAGCCATCCAAACAGCGTCCAGCCCAGGGTCAGAAGGCCGATGGCTGCCAGCAGGGCCAATACGGCCTGTAAAATTCCGTCCAAACCCTTCACCTCCGCCCCATCCTATGCACGGGGCGAAAAAAGGGACTCAGTTCCCTACGGTGGAGACCACGATGCCGGTGGCAAAGGTCATGATGAGGCCGGCGGTGACCACGCCCAGGAAGATGGAGGGCAGGGCCTTCCGCAGCGGCATATCCAGGAAGGATGCCGCCAGAGCGCCGGTCCAGGCGCCGGTGCCGGGCAGCGGGATGGCCACAAAGAGCCACAGACCAATGTATTTATACTTGGTCACTTTCTGCCCCTTCAGATGGGCCTTTTTCTCCAACTTATCCACCAGCCGGTTCAGCTTTGGAGATTTACGGCGCATCCACAGAAAGATCCGCCGGATATAGACAATAATAAATGGAATGGGCAGCATATTGCCGATGATGGCGGCCACCAGAGCCTCTCCCGGAGGCAGCCCAAGAGCGGTGCCAAAGGGCACGCCGCCCCGCAGTTCTATGATGGGCACCATGGATACCAGCATGGTAAACAACATTTCGCCCAGGTTGGTGGACGTCAGCCATTGCAGCAATTCCAAACAAGAACACCTCGCTCGTATCAGTTCCTGTATTGTATCATATTGGCAGGAAAAAGAACAATTAAAATTTCCTAAAGCCATCTTTCCTTTGGACGGCGCAGACCCTTGTCCAGTTCCTTCATCAGTGGTATAATATTTTGACTATTTTGAGAAGAGAGGTTTTTGACATGACCTACAAAGAAGAATTTATCACCTTCATGGTGCGCTCCGGCGTGCTCACCTTCGGCGACTTCACCACCAAGTCCGGCCGTAAGACTCCCTACTTCATCAACACCGGCAACTACAAGACCGGCGCTCAGGCCGCCAAGCTGGGCGATTACTACGCCGCCTGCATCCAGGAGAATCTGCCCGAGGGCGTGACCTGCCTGTTTGGCCCTGCCTACAAGGGCATCCCTCTGGCTGTCACCGCCGCTGCCTCCTTGTACCGCAACTATGACCGGGATCTGCCCTACTGCTTCAACCGCAAGGAGGCCAAGGACCACGGCGAAGGCGGCTCCATGGTGGGCTACAAGCCCCAGGACGGGGATGACGTAGTCATCGTAGAGGACGTGGTCACCGCCGGTACCGCCGTGCGCGAGACCATCGAGCTCTTCAAGCACGTGGCCAACGTGAACATGAAGGCCCTCATCGTGTCCGTGGACCGTATGGAGCGGGGCACCAAGGACTGCTCCACCCTGGACGAGCTGCGGGAGGACTACGGCATCGCCGTCTACCCCATCGTCACCGTCAAGGAGATCATCTCCTTCCTCCACAATAAGGAGATCGACGGCAAGGTCTACATTGACGACGAGATGAAGAGCAAGATGGAAGCCTACCTGGCTCAGTACGGCGCAAAGGCCTAATCATATAAAGGAGGAGTCCGGTCATGGGCACCCACGACGGCCACCGTCAGCGGTTAAAAACTGAATTTCTGGCCCGGCCGGACTCCTTTCCCGACCACAAGCTGCTGGAATTGCTCCTGTTCTACGCAAATCCCCGCAGCGATACCAATCCCCTGGCCCATGAGCTTCTGAATCATTTTGGTTCTCTGGCTGGGGTACTGGACGCAACACCGGAGGAGCTGCAAAAGGTCAAAGGTGTGGGCAAACACGCCGCCGTTCTGTTCAAAGCCGCCAAGGAATTGTCCGGCCGTTATCTCACCGCCCGCACCCAGATGGACGACATTGCCCGGAACACCAGAGACTATTTTGCCCTGCTCCAGCCCTATTTTTTCGGCGCCCGCAACGAGCAGCTCTGCCTGCTGTGCATGGACGGCAAGGGCAAGGTACTGGGTATCCGCAAGCTGGGCGAGGGTAACGTGAACGCTGTCAATGTCACCACCCGGCTCATCGCCGAGGCCGCTCTCTCCCTCAACGCCGCGGCGGTGGTGCTGGCTCACAATCACGTCTCCGGGATCGCCTTCCCCTCCGGGGATGACATCGCCACCACCAACAGTCTGGCCCCTGTCCTGGCCCAGTTGGGCGTGGAGCTGGTGGACCACGTGATCTTTGTGGATGACGACATGGTCTCTCTGCGGGACAGCGGCTTTTACAAGCCATGAGAACATTCTTTCGATTCATCGTTGCAATGGAACTGATGTTCTGATACAATATGCCTGAGAGGTGATGGTATGCCCAAATTTGAAGTTGTCAGCGAATATCAGCCGGCAGGCGATCAGCCCGAGGCCATTGCCGCCCTGGCGGCAGGCATCGAAAACGGGCTGGATGAGCAGACCCTGCTGGGCGTCACCGGTTCGGGCAAGACCTTCACCATGGCCAAGGTCATCGAGGCGGTCCAGCGGCCCACCCTGGTGCTGGCCCACAACAAGACCCTGGCCGCCCAGCTGTGCGCCGAGTTCAAGGAGTTCTTCCCCAACAATGCGGTGGAGTATTTCGTGTCCTACTACGACTACTACCAGCCTGAGGCCTATATTCCCCACACCGACACCTTTATTGAAAAGGATTCGGCAGTGAACGAGGAGATCGACCGGCTGCGGCTGGCGGCCACCGCCTCCCTGATGGAGCGGCGGGACGTGATCGTGGTGTCCTCGGTGTCCTGTATTTACGGTCTGGGCGAACCGGAGGACTTCGCCAAAATGATGGTATCCCTCCGGGTGGGCGCTCAGATGGAGCGGGACGAGCTGCTGAAAAAGCTGGTTGCCATCCGCTATGAGCGCAATGATATCGCTTTTGAGCGCAATATGTTCCGGGTCCGGGGAGACACGGTGGAGATCTTCCCCGCCTACTGGAAGGACTCCGCCATCCGGGTGGAGTTTTTTGGCGACGAAATCGACCGCATCTCCGAGATCAACGTGGTCACCGGCGCCCCCATCCGGCGGCTTAACACCATTCCGGTGTGGCCTGCCACCCACTATGTCACTCCCAAGGAGAAAATGGACGCCGCTGTCCAGGAAATTTATAAGGAACTGGAGGAGCGGGTGGCCTTCTTTGAGAAGGAGGGCAAGCTCATCGAGGCCCAGCGCATCAAGCAGCGCACTATGTACGACGTGGAAATGATGCAGGAGCTGGGCTACTGCACCGGCATTGAGAACTACAGCCGGGTCATTGAGGGCCGCCCCGCCGGGTCGCCCCCCCACACCCTGCTGGACTACTTCCCCAAGGATTTTGTCCTTTTCATCGACGAGAGCCACGTGACCCTGCCTCAGGTGCGGGCCATGTACAACGGCGACCGGGCCCGAAAGACCTCCCTGGTGGACTACGGCTTCCGTCTCCCCTGCGCCTTTGACAACCGGCCTCTGAAGTTTGAGGAGTTCCAGAAGCGCCTCAATCAGGTGGTCTATGTGTCCGCTACCCCCGGCGAGTATGAGCGGGAGCGCTCCGGCCAGATTGTGGAGCAGGTCATCCGCCCCACCGGCCTGCTGGACCCCAAGATCGAGGTCCGCCCGGTGGAGGGCCAGATCGACGATCTCATTGGGGAGATCAACGACCGCACCGCCCGCAAGGAACGGGTGCTGGTCACCACCCTCACCAAGAAAATGGCGGAGGATCTCACCGCCTATCTTACCAACGCGGGCATCAAGGTGCGGTATATGCACCACGACATCGACACCATCGAGCGGATGGAGATCATCCGGGACCTGCGGCTGGGCACCTTCGACGTGCTGGTGGGCATCAACCTGCTCCGCGAGGGCCTGGACCTGCCGGAGGTCTCCCTGGTGGCCATTCTGGATGCCGACAAGGAAGGCTTCCTCCGCTCCGAGACCTCCCTCATCCAGACCATCGGCCGTGCCGCCCGAAACGCCCAGGGTCTGGTGGTCATGTACGCCGACTCCATCACCCCCTCCATGCGCCGGGCCATGGACGAGACCGAGCGCCGCCGTGCCAAGCAGGACGCCTTTAACCAGGCCCACGGCATCGTGCCCAAGACGGTCATCAAGTCGGTGCGGGACGTCATCGACCTGTCCGAGGACAAGGGCGAGCTGCCCCACTCCAAGAAGGCCCTGTCCAAGAAGGAGAAGGAGGCCGCCATCGCCAAGCTGGAGAAGGAAATGCGGGAGGCGTCCAAACGGTTGGAATTCGAGTACGCCGCCGTCCTCCGGGACCGTATCATCGAGCTGCGGGGCCAGGGGTGACCTCTTACAAGGGAGGCTGTTATTATGTACGACCGGCTGAAAAAGATCCTGCCCATCGTTTTGATCGTCATTGTCGCTGTTTTTTCCGTCCTCTACTTTTTCATTGGCCGCCAGTACGGCGTGGAATACCAGGACGCCCTCTACTTCCCTGCCACGGAGGGCAACACCACAGTGTATTCCGCCAAAGTGGACGGCCAGGGCGCCTCCTTCACAGTAGAAAGGGACACCGTCACTTACGACTGGGGAGACACGGTCTATGGCCCCTATACCATCCGTAAAGATTCCTCTGCCGCCCCGGGCGGAGAGTGGGAGTACTTGGACCTGATCGGTGTAGAGATCCGGGAGGGGGACAGCATTCTTTTCCGGGGCGGATACACCGATGATCTGGCTTTGTTGATACGAGAGGACGGCAAGCCTGATTCCAACTCCTTCCGTATCACTTATTCCGTCAACGGTGTGGAACGCGATGCAGACGGCAATGTGGTGGACCCTCACCGGCCCAGCCTGTCCACTCTCATCCGATTCTCCCAGCTGCCCGAAGCGGACGCCCACCGGGGTGATTCCCTGATGTGGTTTCTGGGTCTCTTCCTTGCCGGGTTTGCCGCCCTGCTTATTAAATTCGACGACACCCTGTTTCGCCTTCACCTGTCCTTCCGGGTCAAGCGTCCGGGGGACGCCGAACCCTCTGACTGGGAGATCTTCTCCCGTATCTTTAGCTGGATCGCATTTACCCTTCTGTCCCTCGGTCTGTTTATCGCGGGACTCGTTATGATTAACTGACCAAACATCATAAAAAGTGAGGTTTTTGTCATGAATTACGTCACACTTGGTAAAACTGGTCTTAAAGCTGCCGAGGTTTCCTTCGGCGGCATTCCCATCCAGCGTGCCGACGCCGCCAATACCAAGGCGGTGGTGGACAAGCTGGAGCAGTACGGTATGAACTACATCGACACCGCCCGCGGCTACACCGTGTCCGAGGAGTATCTGGGTGCTGCCCTGGAGGGCCGCCGGGATAAGTTTATTCTTGCCACCAAGTCCATGGCCCGGGACAAGGCGTCCATGGCCAAGGATATCGATATCAGCCTGAAAAATCTGCGCACCGACTACATCGATGTCTATCAGATCCACAATCTGCCAGAAAATGAGATCGACAAGGTCTTTGGCGAGGGCGGCGCCTGGGAGGCGCTGGAGGAGGCCAAGGCTGCCGGTAAGATTGGCCACTTGGGCGTCACCGCACACAACATCGGCGCCCTGAAAAAGATGCTTGAGCTTCACGGCGATAAGATTGAGACCATCATGTTCCCCTACAATATCGTAGAGACCCACGGCCACGAGGTTCTGAAGAAGGCCCGTGAGATGGGCATCGGCACCATCGCCATGAAGCCCATGGCCGGCGGCAATCTGGACGACTGGAACCTGGCCCTGCGGTTTATCGCCGCCTCCGGCGTCATCGACATCTCCATCCCCGGCATGGGCTCCCCCGAGGAGGCCGACCGCAACGCCGAGGCCGCCGAGCACTTCTCTCCCCTCACCCAGGAGGAACTGGCGGAGTGCGACCGCATCCGCAAGGAGCTGGGCAACGAGTTCTGCCGCCGCTGCAACTACTGCGCCCCCTGCCCCAATGGCATCAATATCCCCAGCTGTTTCCTGATGGCCAACTATGCCCGCAAATACGGCCTGGCTGACTGGGCCAAGGAGCGGTACGACGCCATGCAGTACCACGCCGGTTCCTGTGTCCAGTGCGGCGCCTGCGAAAAACGCTGCCCCTATAACCTGCCCATCCGTGATATGCTGGGCAAGGTGGCCGATCTGTTCGGCTATTGATCTTTTCCCTCCAAAGGAGTACCTAAACCATGCTCGATCATATTTCCGTCAAAGGCGCTCGCGCCAACAATCTAAAAAACATCGACGTGGACATCCCCCGGGACAAGCTGGTGGTGCTCACCGGCCTGTCCGGCTCGGGTAAGTCCTCTCTGGCCTTTGACACCATTTATGCCGAGGGACAGCGCCGCTACGTGGAGTCCCTGTCCTCCTATGCCCGGATGTTTTTAGGGCAGATGGAGAAGCCCGATGTGGATTACATCGACGGCCTCTCCCCCGCCATCTCCATCGACCAGAAAACCACCTCCAAAAACCCCCGGTCCACCGTGGGCACCGTCACCGAGATCTATGATTACCTCCGTCTGCTGTGGGCCCGTGTGGGTACCCCCCACTGCCCCAAGTGCGGCAAGGAGATCAAACAGCAGACCATCGATCAGATCATTGACCAGGTGCTGGAACTGCCTGAGGCCACCCGCATTCAGGTCATGGCCCCGGTGGTCCGCGGCAAGAAGGGCACCCACCAGAAGCTGCTGGAGGACGCCCGCAAGTCGGGCTACGTCCGCTGCCGGGTGGACGGCTCCCTGTATGACCTGACGGAAGAGATCGAGCTGGACAAAAACAAGAAGCATAACATTGAGATCGTGGTGGACCGGCTGGTCATCAAGGAGGACATTGCCCGCCGGCTCACCGACTCGGTGGAGGTGGCCTCCAACCTGGCCGGCGGCCTGGTGGTCATCAACATCGTGGGCGAGGACCGGGATATCATGTTCTCCCAGAACTACGCCTGTGAGGACTGCGGCATCTCCATTGAGGAGCTGTCTCCCCGGATGTTCTCCTTCAACAACCCCTTCGGCGCCTGCCCCACCTGTACCGGTCTGGGCTCCCAGCTGAAGGTGGACCCGGATATCATCATCCCCAACAAGGATCTGTCCATCCTGGAGGGGGCCATCACCGCCTCCGGCTGGAACAACATCAAGGGCGACTCCATCTCCCGGATGTATTTTGAGGCTCTGTCCAAGAAGTACAACTTCAAGCTGACCACCCCGGTGAAGGACCTGCCGCCTGAGATCATGGACATCATTCTCTACGGCACCAAGGGAGAAAAACTCAAGCTGACCTATGAGCGGGAGAACGGCCACGGCACCCTGATGCAGCCCTTTGAGGGCATCATCAACAACCTGGAGCGCCGCTACAAGGAGACTCAGTCCGACGCCATGCGCCGGGATCTGGAGGACTGCATGAGCGAGCGCCACTGCCCCGACTGCGGCGGCAAGCGTCTGAGGAAGGAGGCCCTGGCCGTCACTGTGGGAGGCATCAATATTGACACCTTCTGCCGCAAGTCGGTGACGGAGGCCCTGGATTTTGTGGATCATCTGGAGCTGTCCGATCAGAAAATGCTCATTGCCGACCGCATTTTAAAGGAGATCAAGAACCGCCTGGGCTTCCTCCAGAGCGTGGGCCTGCAATACCTGACCCTGAGCCGGGCCGCCGCCACCCTGTCCGGCGGCGAGAGCCAGCGCATCCGCCTGGCCACTCAGATCGGCTCCTCCCTGATGGGGGTGCTGTATATCCTGGACGAGCCCTCCATCGGCCTGCACCAGCGGGACAATGACAAGCTGCTGGCCACGCTCAAGCACCTGCGTGACCTGGGCAACACCCTGCTGGTGGTGGAACACGATGAAGATACCATGCGTCAGGCCGACTATATCGTGGACATCGGTCCCGGCGCCGGCGTCCACGGCGGTCAGGTGGTGGCCTGCGGCACCGCCCAGGAGATTATGGACAATCCGGCCTCCATCACCGGCGATTATCTGTCCGGCCGGAAGAAGATTCCCGTGCCCTCGGAGCGGCGGACCGGCAACGGCCATTTTCTTGTTGTCAAGGGCGCGTCGGAGAACAACCTGCAAAACGTGGACGTGTCCATTCCCCTGGGCACCTTTACCTGCGTCACCGGCGTGTCCGGCTCCGGCAAATCCTCCCTGGTCAACGAGATCCTCTATAAGCGTCTGGCCGCCGACCTGAACCGGGCCAAAACCCGCCCCGGCAAGCACCAGTCCATTGAGGGCGAGGAATATCTGGATAAGATCATTGCCATTGACCAATCCCCCATTGGCCGCACCCCCCGGTCCAACCCGGCCACCTATACCGGGCTGTTCAACGACATCCGGGACCTGTTCGCCTCCACCCCCGACGCCAAGGCCAGAGGCTACGGCCCCGGCCGGTTCTCCTTCAATGTCCGGGGCGGGCGGTGCGAGGCCTGCCAGGGCGACGGCCTCATCAAGATCGAGATGCACTTCCTCCCCGATATCTACGTCCCCTGCGAGGTATGTAAGGGCAAGCGGTACAACCGGGAGACCCTGGAGGTGCGCTACAAGGGTAAGAATATCTATGAGGTGCTGGACATGACGGTGGAGGAGGCCCTCCCCTTCTTCGAGCACCTGCCCAGGCTGTACAACAAGCTCCAGACCCTATATGAGGTGGGCCTCAGCTATGTGAAGCTGGGCCAGCCCTCCACCGAGCTGTCCGGCGGCGAGGCCCAGCGGGTAAAGCTGGCTACCGAGCTGGCCAAGCGTTCCACTGGCAAGACCATCTATATCCTGGACGAGCCCACCACCGGCCTCCACACCGCCGATGTGCACAAGCTGATCGAGGTGCTTCAGAAGCTGGTGGATGCGGGCAATACTGTAGTGGTCATCGAGCACAACTTGGACGTGATCAAGACCGCCGACCATCTGATCGATCTGGGCCCCGAGGGCGGGTCCGGCGGTGGTACTATTGTTGTGACCGGCACACCTGAGGAGGTTGCCGGGTGTGCCGCCTCTTATACCGGTCAGTACCTGAAACGGCTGTTGGAATAACCGTTGTCTTGAATATCAGCTTCGACCATTTCCGGCCTCTCCCACAGCGATTCTGTTCGCTTATGTCATCATTTTGAGAATAGTTCTGCTTGTTGCTCCATATGTTTTCTGAAGACCTGCTGCCACAATGGCGGCAGGTCTTTTCTATTTGAAATACTGCAACAATGGTTGAAAAAGAGGCCCTATCCGTATCTGACAAATCACATTAAAATATTGTGGAATATATTGCATTTTGAGGAACAGAATGTTAAGATTAATGTGCTCTGCATTATGGTGAATATTTCCTCTAAAGCTGATAATCATTGTATCTATTATCATTGTTTTTCAGTCAAATCGCGGGCAACCGCATTTGAAATACGTCCAACTATTGTTTAGGAGGAAGAAAAAGATGAAAAAGACACGAACACGGATAGGGAGTATTTTGCTGTCCATGGCGATGCTCCTGTCTCTTGTGCCCACGCTGGCATTGGCGGCAGACAGCACGCTGACCACTGCGGATCTGCCTGCGGTCGATGCGTGGACCAAGGACCGCACGGAGCCGCAGGAGTGGAAAGAAACTGGCGCGGACGGCCAGGAGGGCAAAGGCTATATCACGCTGACCACGACAGAACAGAAAGCTGCCAACAGCTGGTATGACTGGCAGGGCCGCTCTGCACAGACCAAAGCTGATTTTACCAACTACTGGGTGGTGGAAACCGAGCTTCAGATTACCGAAGCCATGATGGGCACCCAGGAGGAAGGCGCTGGGGTTCGCTCTTCTATCTGGCTGAAGATCGACGGCAGCAACATTGGCGCTGACGCAAACCTGGACTGGTCAATCCTGCAGTTCTGCAACGACGGTACCAAGACCGTGTGGCAGTGGTGGGATGCCTCTGACAACGGCGAGTGGAAGGATGTCGAGGCTGTAAAGCCCAGTGTTGGCGCTGCCGTTCTGAAAATTGAGTTTGATAACGGCACCATCAATCAGTACATTGACGGTACGCTTATCAACAGCTATACGCTGAAGGACTTCGGCTACGGCAATATTTCCGCTGTCTCCGGTGTTGTTCTTGAGTCCCGTACTTTTGGTAAGCCCTACAGCACCACTTGGAAAATTCCTACGGTGCAGTACGCGGAAGGCTACGATTACAACACTCTGTTTGTTGGCGGTTCTGAAGATTATGGTAACCGCGAGGGCGTAGGTGGCCTGGGCGAAATTTACACTCTTCCTGAGGCGATTGAGGCAGCCCAGCCTGGCGACACCATCGTGCTGGCCCCCGGCACCTATAAGACCTCTCTCACTATCGACAAGGCAATTACCGTTACTGGTCTGGAGAGCAAGGCTGCCGAGACCATCATCGAGGGTCCCGCTAACGAGGGTCAGACTATAACCCTCAGCGGCGGCGCTACCCTGAAGAACGTAACCGTCACCCGTGACAACAGCGGTATCTGGGCCGATAACAAGAACACCACCGGTGTCTCCTTTGGCCAGAACCTGACCGCTCCCACCACTCTGGAGAATTGCATCATCACCCGCAACCGCAACGGCGTTTATCTGAACAACTCCGGTACCGGCGCGGGCTATGCGGTCATCAAGAACAACCAGATCGCGGACAACCGCACCGGCATCAACCTGACCAACAACGTAAACAATACCCAGATCACCGACAACGCCATCGACAACAACACCACTCTTGGTATCGTTTATTACGAGGCCGGTTATGGTACTGATCTTGACACCGTCACCCTGTCCGGCAACAGCATCCTGGGCAACTGGTTCGGCGCCGTGAACCTGAAGATGCTGAGCGACAAGACCACCGGTTCCCTGTCCGTGGGCGAAAACACCATCGTGGCCGACGGTGAGAAGGTCAAGGTCTCCTATGCCTCCGCCAACGAGCCCAGCTATGATGCCCAGATCCCTGCCTGGGGCGGCGGCGAGGCCACTGCTCCTGCGGAGAAGCCCGCCGACGTGATTCTGACTCCCAGCGGAGGTCAGACCTCCTCCTCCATCGCCAACCTGGTGGACTACGGTTCTCTGGAAGTGGAGTCCCGTAAGATTGAGGTTCGGACCGCTGATGAACTCCGCAACGCCGTCGTCAACGCCCAGCCTGGCGACATAATCAGCGTCTATCCCGGCGAGTATGACATTGCTCCCGCTGACGCTCCTGTTCTGCAGGGCCAGGGCGGCTGGTATCTGCCCATCACCGCCAACAACGTGACCATCCAGGGCGTGGATGAAAGCGGCAACGTCATTACCGACGCCACCAAGACCCAGGCTACTATCTACAGCACCACGGAGCGCGCCAATGGCGTTTACGCCACTCAGAACCTGATCACCGTTTTTGGCAACAATGTGACCATCACCGGCCTGACCATCATGCCCAAGGTGGAGGTCAACAAGACCATCCAGGTCTCCGCTGAGAACTTCACCATCACCAACTGCTCCATCGTTCCCAATGACAAGGTCGAGAATGCTCCTGCCGACGATGCCGGTTCCCTGTATTTCGCCGGCAACAAGGGCACTGTCGTGGTGGAAGGCAACTACTTCAAGAACATGAACCTGTCCTTCGACAGCGTTGCCAAAGCTGACAGCATCCTCGTGGAGAACAATACCTTTGACACCCCCGCTGCTGGCGATGTTCAGATGATCTCCAACGTCACCTGGACCACTCCCGCTACCCTGGAGATGGCCGATGTGACCATCCGGAACAATACCTTTAAGAACCTCCCCGACGGTTACAAAAAACTGGTCCTTGACCGCATGGGCGGCGGCTCCTTTATCCTGGAGAACAACGAACTGGTGAACGCCGGCGACCGCAACATCGCCGACATGGTCACTTTTGATGATCAGTTCTTTGACAACTGGGAGGCCTTCGTTAACAAGCACCCCTCCGTGGTCATCATCGAGGATGGCAAGACCACCACGCTGGTTCCTTCTGCCACTGAGACTGATCCCGTCAAGACTCTGACCCTCTCCCCCGCCGACACCACCGCTTATGTGGGTTCCGACGTGACTCTGACTGCGACCATGACCGGCTTTGGCGAGAATCCTGACATCAAGTGGGTAGTTGAACCTTCCGGCGGCGCTACTATCACTGGAAACGGTACTACTGCCGTATTCCAGGCCAGCGAGGCCCGCACCTACGTTGTGACTGTGGTCGTAAATGATAAAGTAACCGCCTCCTCCTATATCACTGTTGAGGAGCCCACCTCCGGCGGCTCCACCTCTTACGCTATTACCGTTGATAAGGCAGACAACGGCACCGTGACTGCCAGCCGTACCCGCGCCTCCAAGGGCCTGACCGTTACCCTGACCGTGAAGCCTGACGAGGGCTACCAGCTGGACACCCTCACTGTCACCGATAAGAATGGCAACGAGGTCAAGCTCACCGATAAGGGCGATGGCAAGTACACCTTCACCATGCCCGCCTCCGCTGTAACTGTCGAGGCCTCCTTCATCGCCGGAACCGACACCGGCCTGCCCTTCACCGACGTGAAGGCTGACGACTGGTTCTATGAGGCCGTGAAGTATGCCTACGACAACAAACTGATGGACGGCACTTCCTCCACTACCTTTGCCCCCCTCATGACCACCAACCGGGCCATGATCGTCACCATCCTGTGGCGGCTGGAGGGCCAGCCCAAGACCGACGCCACCCTGTCCTTCACCGACGTGGAGAGCGGCGTGTGGTACACCGACGCTGTGAACTGGGCCGCCTCCAAGGGCATCGTCAAGGGCTACAGCGACACCGTGTTTGCCCCCAACGACACTGTGACCCGCGAGCAGCTGGCCACCATCCTGTACCGCTACGCCGAGTACAAGGAGTACGACGTGTCCGACAAGGGCGATCTGACCACCTTCGTTGACGGCGCCAACACCTCCGCCTGGGCCACCGAGGCCATGGAGTGGGCGGTTGGCTCCGGCCTGCTCACCGGCAAGGACGGCGGCAAGCTGGATCCCACCGGCACCGCCACCCGCGCTGAGGTTGCTACCATCCTCATGCGCTTCGTTGAGAATATCAGCAAGTAAGCCCTGAAAAAACGGCCGCCTTCGGGCGGCCGTTTGTCTTTGTCCTGTATGTTGAATCTGCCGGATCTCCGTTGACAAAACACTGTTATCGTATTATACTATCTATAGTTAAACTTACCAGTTCACTATACAGACGATAATTTTTACAGGAGGCAGCGTTATGAGCATTCAGAATGTGGTTCTCATTGGCGGCGGCGTGCTGGGCAGTCAGATTGCCTACCAGACCGCCTACAAAGGCTTTCACGTCACCATCTGGCTGAGGAGCGATGCCTCCATCGGCCGGGCCCAGCCCAAGCTGCAGCGGCTCCACGACATCTATGTGGCGGAGCTCACTGCCGCCAAGTCCACCCCCGGCCCCTACAGCCCCGGTCTGCTGGACAACCGCCGCACCTACACCCCGGAGGAGATCGACGGGCTGATCGCCCAGGCGGACACAGCTTTGACCGGCCTGAATCTGACCACCGATTTGGCCGGGGCAGTGAAGGACGCCGATCTGGTTATTGAGGCCCTGGCGGAGGTACCTCAGGAAAAGATCGAATTCTATCAGAAACTTGCCCCCCTGCTGCCGGAAAAGACCATCCTGGCCACCAACACCTCCACCCTGCTCCCCTCTTCTCTGGCTCAGTATACCGGCCGGCCGGAGAAGTATCTGGCCCTCCACTTCGCCAACAACATCTGGAAACAGAACACCGCGGAGGTGATGGGCCACCCCGATACCGACCCAGCCGCTTACGAAGAAGCTGCCCAGTTTGCCGCAGATATCAGCATGGTGCCCCTGCGTCTGAAGAAGGAGAAAAACGGCTACCTGCTCAACTCCATGCTGGTCCCCTTCCTGATGGCAGCCCAGAGTCTGTGGGCGGAGGATATCGCCGACTTCGAGACCATCGACAAGACCTGGGTGCTGGCCACCGGCGCCCCCATGGGCCCCTTCCGCATCCTGGATATCGTAGGCATCACCACGGCCTACAACATCCTCACCAACACCCCCGCCGCCGCCGACCCCAATACCACCTACGGCAAAATGGCAAAGCGGCTGAAAGAGGAGTACATTGACACCGGCAAGCTGGGTATCAACGCCGGTGAGGGGTTCTACAAGTATAAATAAGCGTCTGTACACAAAAGGGGCGCCGCGCAACAAATGCGCGGCGCCCCTTTTCTCATTCCTTACAAAGCCGTTCCCGCCCGCTGACCTGCTCCAGGTCGATCCGCCACACCGCGGTGCGGGGCAAGTGCTTCTCAATGACCTCCTCCACCCGCTCCGGGCAATCGGGAGCATATTTTTTGCAGATGGCCCTCAAGGCTTCTTTCTGCTCCTCCGGATCGGTCACCTCACGGGCGGTTCCCCGGGACACGGCGCTGGTAAACTCCGTCTCATACGCCGCCTGCACCACCCGCTGACGGCCTACAGCCGTCAGGCAAACCTGGGGATGGAGTCTCAGGCAGTCCAGCTTTTCTCCCCCCAGCCTGGAGTGAAAATAGACCGCCTCCCCCACCCGAACGCCGTTGAGCGGCATACAATAGGGCAGCCCCTCAGCATCGTTCACCGCCAGCACCATATATTCGCACCGGTCCAGGGCCTCCAGGCCCACATCCCATCCATCATCCCGCTTCATATCCATCCGTCCCTTCCGGCCCCAGGCGCCTGTTCTCTCCCCCATCATACCCCCGCCCGAGCCCCATCGCAAGAAAAACTTCCATTCCTCTTGACATTCTGCCGAGCAAGTATATAATAACATATGAACAATAGCTCATATGTTATCAGAAAGGATGGTCGCCATGACAGACAGCAACGGTGTAGAGCGGTGCGACTACAGCCACATCCACCAGGAGATCGTGGACAAAGTGGAGCGCACCATGCCGGAAGATGAGATCCTCTACGATCTGGCAGAGCTGTTTAAGATCTTTGGGGATTCCACCCGCATCAAGATCCTGTATGTGCTTTTTGAGTCAGAGATGTGCGTGTGCGACATCGCCAAGCTGCTGGGCATGACCCAGTCCGCCATCTCCCACCAGCTACGGGCGTTGAAGCAGAGCAAACTGGTAAAATACCGCCGGGAGGGCAAGACCGTGTTCTACTCCCTGGCGGACGGCCATGTCCGCACCATTCTGGGCCAGGGCATGGAACACATTGCGGAATGAGAGGAGTTTTACGATGAGAAAGTCATTTAAGCTGAAAGATCTGGACTGCGCCAACTGCGCCGCCAAGATGGAGGACGCCATTCGCAAGCTGGACGGGGTGAACAGTGCCACCGTCAGCTTTATGACCCAGAAACTGACCCTGGACGCGGACGATACCCGGTTTGATGAGATCCTTCAGCAGGCAGCCAAGGTCTGCAAGAAGGTGGAGCCTGACTGCACCATTATAATGCCGTAAGGAGCGAACCGTCATGACCAAAAAGCAAAAGCGGATGCTCATCCGCATTCTGGCCAGCGGGGTACTGTTTGTTGGGGCTGTACTGCTTCCCCTGTCCGGCTGGGCGGAGCTGGCGGTCTTTCTAGTCCCCTACGCCGTCATCGGCTGGGATGTGCTGTGGCGGGCGGTACGCAACATCGCCCACGGGCAGGTATTTGACGAGAACTTCCTTATGGCCCTGGCCACCATCGGCGCACTTGCCATCGGCGAATATCCGGAAGCCGTCTTTGTTATGCTGTTCTATCAGGTGGGCGAGCTCTTCCAGAGCTATGCAGTCAACAGGTCCCGTACCTCCATCGCGGCTCTGATGGACATCCGCCCCGACTACGCCAACATCGAGGTGGACGGCCAGCTGCAGCAGGTGGACCCGGAGGAAGTATCCGTGGGAGACGCCATTGTGATCAAGGCCGGGGAACGGATTCCCCTGGACGGCGTGGTGTTGGAGGGGACCTCCACCCTGGATACCGCCGCCCTCACCGGCGAGTCCCTCCCCCGCCAGGTCCAGCCCGGCGACGATGTGGTCTCCGGCTGTGTCAACCTGTCCGGCCTGCTGAAGGTCCAGGTCACCAAGGCTTTTGAGGAGTCCACTGTGTCCAAGATCCTGGACCTGGTGGAGAATGCCAGCAGCAAAAAGGCCAAGGCCGAGCACTTCATCACCCGGTTTGCCCGGTACTATACCCCCATTGTGGTGCTGGCTGCCGTGGCTCTGGCCCTCCTGCCTCCCCTCTTCACCCAGGTGGGCTGGCTGGATTCCATTCAGCGGGCGCTCAATTTCCTGGTAGTATCCTGCCCCTGCGCCCTGGTGATCTCGGTGCCGCTCTCCTTCTTCGGCGGCATTGGCGGAGCCTCCCGGGCCGGTATTCTGGTGAAAGGCGGCAACTACCTGGAGGTGCTGGCCAAAACAGAAATCGTGGTCTTTGACAAGACCGGAACCCTGACCCAGGGGTTCTTTAACGTCACCGCCATTCATCCCACCGACTGCGACCAGAGTCATCTGCTGGAGCTGGCCGCTCTGGCGGAGGCCTCCTCCGATCACCCCATCTCCCGCTCCCTGCTGGAGGCCTGGGGCCAGCTGCCCGACCGCAGCCGGGTCGCCCAGGCGGAAGAGCTGTCCGGCCGTGGTGTTAAGGCTGTGGTGGACGGAAAAGTGATCTGCGCCGGCAACGACAAGCTGATGGAGGAGATCGGCGTCACCTGGCACCCCTGCCACCATGTAGGCACCACCGTCCATGTGGCCGCCGACGGAGTCTATCTGGGCCATATCGTTATCTCCGACCAGGTGAAGCCGGACGCCCAGCAGGCCATCGCCGCCCTCAAGGCGGCAGGGGTACGTAAAACAGTGATGCTCACCGGCGACGCCAAACCGGTAGGCGAGGCGGTAGCCACCCAGCTGGGCCTGGATGAGGTCCACACCCAGCTCCTCCCAACTGACAAGGTAGACCGGGTGGAGGGACTGCTGAAAGAGGCGTCTCCCAAAGGAGCCCTGGCCTTTGTGGGTGACGGCATCAACGACGCCCCCGTCCTTTCCCGGGCGGATGTGGGCATTGCCATGGGTGCCCTGGGTTCCGACGCCGCTATCGAGGCGGCGGACATCGTCCTTATGGACGACAAGCCCTCCAAGCTGGCTCAGGCCATCGCCATCGCCCGACGTACTCTGGCTATTGTACGTCAGAACATCGTGTTCGCCCTGGGGGTAAAGCTGCTGGTACTGGTGCTCAGCGCTCTTGGGCAGGCCAATCTGTGGGAGGCCGTCTTTGCTGATGTAGGCGTCTCGGTCATCGCCATTCTCAACGCCATGCGGGCCATGCGCACCACCAAGACGCAATGAAAAAACGCGAGCCGTAAGGCTCGCGTTTTCTGCGTTTTAACTCAGACGCAGGGCAGAAATTTCGTTCAGCACAGTCTGCATGGTGGCCTTGTCATAGCCGCCGCTGGAGGCAGTGCGTTCCAGCAGGATTCCGCCATCCTTGGTGGGAGCAGAGAGGGCGCACACCGACAGATAGACCACCTGGGCCCGCAGGAAGGTGCCGCTCTCCAGCATAGTGCGCTCACTCTGGCGGATGGCGGCCAGCGTCACCCCCGCCTCCATGGCAGTCTGCCAGGTAAAATCGGGATTGGTGCCGGTCTCGGAATAGCCAAGCGCCCGGAGCACAAAGGTCATGTACTCTCCGGCCGTAATGATGTTGTTGGGGGCAAAGACCAGCTGACCGGCGGCGTTGGTGCCAATACCGGTGGTGTACCCCTTTTCATAGGCATAGGCCAGATAGCGATCGGCCCAACTGGGGCTGTCCACAAAGGGATTGGTTGCCGTACTGGACAGGGCCGCCTGTTCCTCCCCCAACAGCCGGATGAACATGACCAGGCCCTCCACCCGGACCGGCTGGCGCTCCAATTCATAGCCGGAGCCGTAGGTAGCGCCGGTGCCCTTCAAAAGGCCCATTTGGGTCAGGCCGTCGGCCATAACGTTATAATCTACGTTTCCGCTGGCCGAGAGGGTGTAGCTGCCCTCCAGACTGACAACTGCTGTATCAGAGGTCACAGTTACCGCCACGGTAGGACTCTCCCCTGCCAGACAGCGGTGGCGAATGGCCAGGCCACTGCCGGAGGCCACTGTGCTGCCTGCCGTTGCATCCACCAGCACTCCACCGGAGGCTGTGGCACTCCCTGCCAAGAGCATCACGCCGGAACCGGAGGTAAGGGTCAGTACATCGCCTTTTTTAAAGCGCAGATCATTGAGGCCCGAGGTGCCGCCCGCCTGGGCCAGATAGGCGGAATGTTTGCCGTTCAGTTGAGTCAGCGCCTGATGATAGACAGGTGTTGTCAATTCCTCCACCCGCTGCTCCGCCTGCTTCAGAGCCTCATCCGTAAAAGTGCCGTTTACATAGCTCTTACTCACCAAAGACTGGTCGGCGGCCAAAACCGCCCCACTGCTCACCAGGACTGCCCCGGCAAGCAGGATCGCCGCTGCTTTTTTCATGTTTCCTCCGAGATCATGTAACTGAGGGCCAGGAGGCTGTCCGCGAAGTGGACATCCTCAATGACCACGCCCGGCGCCTCCACTGTCAGTTCGCTGTTGGTAAAATTCCATATTCCCCGTACGCCGGAGCGTACCAACCGACTGGCAATCGCATTGGCAACACTGTGCGGCACTGTCAGCACACCGATGCTGGCCGGGTGCTCCGCCAGGTACTCCTCCAGCCGATCCACGTGGTAAATGGGCACACCGGAACGGGTCTGCCCCACCACCTCAGGCGCTACATCAAAGGCGGCGGCCAGCACTACGCCGGAGCGCTCAAAGTGGAAGTTTTCCATCAGGGCCCGGCCCAGATTGCCCGCGCCCAGAATGACCGCCGTATGGCCTCGGTTCATGCCCAGGATATCTGAGATCTCATCCCGCAGCTTTTCCACGTTGTAGCCATACCCCTGTTGACCAAATTCTCCGAAACAGGACAGATCCTGCCGGATCTGGGAGGCTGTCAGTCCCATGGAGCGACCCAGGGCGCTGGATGAAATACGCTCCACACCGATGGAATGCAGATCCGTCAAATGGCGATAGTACCGGGGCAGCCTCCGGATCACCGCACTGGACACCTTTTGTTTTCTCATGCTCTATCACACTCGTTCCAGAGGATATCTTTCTTATTCAGTTTACTCAAAACCGGCCCCGATGTCAACGCCTCACGGGCAATTCCTCCACTGACGGCATAGAGTGGAAAGAAAAGGAGGAATGTAACTTGGCCGCAACAGGAACCATTCTGACCCGGGTATTCACGTCCCGGGCCCAGATCCCGGTGGCAGGCGCCACCGTAGCTTTTACCCAGCGGGGCACCGAAGGCCGCCACACCTTGCTGGCCCTGCGGGTCACCGACGCCAATGGCCGCACCACACCCGTTCAGGTAGAAACTCCTGACGCGTCAGCCAGCGAGTCTCCCGGCACCGTCACTCCCTTTGCCGTGTGTGACATCTGGGCCGAATCCCCTGGCTATGAGCTGCTGGTGGTTGAGAATGTCCAGATCTTTGCCGGCACCCAGACCCTGCAGGAGCTGGAGCTCATCCCCCTGCCGGAGCAGTCTCCCACTCTTCTGCCGGAGGACCCGGTCAATGTACCGCCTCAGAATCTGTAAAGGAGGGATACCATGCCAGAATCGCTGCCCATTACCCCCTATGTGCCTCAATACATCACCGTCCATCTGGGCCCGCCGGGCTCCAGCGCGGAGAATGTGACGGTATCCTTTCCGGAATATGTAAAAAACGTGGCCTCCAGCGAGATCTACCCCACCTGGGAGCCCGCCGCCCTTCAGGCTAACATCCTGGCCATCATCTCTTTCGCCCTCAACCGGGTATACACCGAGTTCTACCCCAGCCGGGGCTATCCCTTCAACATCACCTCCTCCACCGCCTACGACCAGAAGTTCATTAAGGGGCGCAATATTTTCGAGAATATCAGCCAGCTGGTGGATGAGATGTTCAACTCCTACATACGGCGCATCGGCTTCGTGGAGCCTCTGGCCGCCAAATTCTGCAACGGCACCACCGTCACCTGCGATGGGCTGTCCCAGTGGGGCAGCCAGGCCATGGCGGAACAAGGGGCGGACTACATGACCATCCTGCGCTCCTATTACGGCGACAATATTGAGCTGGTGACCAACGCCCCGGTCCAGGGCATCCGCTACTCCTATCCCGGCTATCCCATCCGCCGCGGAGACAGAGGCGAGGCGGTCCAGCGCATCCAGGTCATGCTCAACCGCATCTCCCGGGACTACCCCGCCATTCCCAAGGTCTACCCGGTAGACGGAGTCTTTGGTCCCGCCACCGAGGCGGCGGTCAAGAAATTCCAGTCCATCTTTGACCTGACGCCCGACGGTATCGTGGGTAACTCCACCTGGTACAAGATGGTCTTCCTCTATGTGGGCGTGCTGGATCTGGCAGAACTCATCAGTCAGGGGCAGACCTACTACCCCGGCAGCGGAAGTCAGCCCTTCCCCAACGTGCTGGCCGAGGGCGCCAGAGGTGATTCGGTACGAACCGTGCAATATGTACTGTCGGTGGTATCGGAGTTCTACAGCAATATCCCCCGTGTGGCCATCGACGGCATCTACGGCCCCGCTACCAAGAATGCCGTCATTGCCGTCCAGCGCATGGTTGGCCTGCCTCAGGACGGCATCATGGGACCCCAGACCTGGGCCGCCCTCTACCGGCTGTACGCTGGCATCGTGGACACGGTGGAGACCTACACCAACGTGATCCCGGAGCAGTTCCGCCCCGACCTGCCCGAAAGTCAGGCCACCGGCTTGACCCAGTACCCCGGCCAGCCCATGACGCTGGGCTCCGCCGATGAGAGAGGAGTATCCGCATGATTGTGCCTCAAGAGATCCGCCTGATCGGCCAACCGGTCCGCAGCCTACAAACCATGCTGCGGGAGTTATCCTTCCTCTATGACTTTCTGCCGCGGCTCACTCCAGATGGGATCTTTGGGGAGCGCACCCTGGAAGCCATCATGCTCTTTCAGCGGGAATTTTTCCCGCCGGTGACCGGCCGGGTGGATCAGGCCACCTGGGATGCCATCGTTGCCCTCTTCTTGCAGGCCAGAGCCCGGCTGGCCGGGCCTCTCCCCTGCCGCGGCTATCCCAACTGTGATTTTTCCGTCCAGCCCAACCAGGACAGCGTCCACCTCTATCTGGTGCAGTCCATGTTCCGGGCACTGGCCCGCCTCCTCAACGGCATCCAGTCCACCCCTGTCACCGGCCAGAACGATACCGCCACTCAGCATAATATCCGCTGGGTCCAGCAGCTGGACGGCCGGCCCCAGACCGGCGTGCTGGATCAGGACAGCTGGAACACCATCAGCCGGCTGTACACCCTGTTCGTTACCTACGGGCAGAAATAATAGAAGGACAAAAGGCCGCACCTTTACCCAAAGTCGTGTCGGGTCCCGCACCCGCTGCCTAAATCCTCAAATACACACACAATCTCTTCAATTTTTTGAAAGCATTCTGTATCATCCAGGCGATCATCTTTTAAGATCGCCTGGATTTTTTGTATGGCCTGATAACATCTTTGCTCCATAAGCCTACTGATATCGCATGACAATTCCGGAAAAGAGATGTTCATGGTCGTATTCTGCAAGATGTGAGCCAGTATTTCCTGATATAGTTCCATCACGCCCTCCTGTACAGTACTTATAAGTACTGTATTAAACATTCTAATGAGAACTTGTTGTATTGTCAATAGTATTCATAAGTACTATTGCGAGGGGGCAAAGCAATGTTTTTTCAGCGGCTACGCGATCTCCGAGAGGACAGGGATCTGTATCAGAAGGATATTGCCGAGGTGCTGGGGATCAGCCAGACGGTATACTCCCGTTACGAGCGTGGGTTCCAAACCATTCCGGTGGTCCATCTGATGGCGCTGGCCGACTTCTACCACACCTCCACCGACTATATCCTGGGCCGCACCAACATCAGCAGCCCCTACGAACGTGTAAAATAAGGAACCGGGTCCTGCCGCCAATGGCGGCAGGACCCGGTTTTTGTAACAGCCACAATCTGTTAAGTCTCGTGGTCCACAGTCTTCATTTGTTTCAGATTGCCGATCTTATGACTACGGCGCTCCAGTTCGGAGAGCACCGCGTCCAGAGGGATATTCTGGTCGGCCATCATCACCATCAGGTGGTAGATGAGGTCGGAAATCTCCCCCACCGTCTCCTCCTGCTTGCCGTTCTTGGCGGCGATGATGGTCTCGGAGCATTCCTCCCCCACCTTCTTCAGAATCTTATCCAGGCCTTTGTCAAAGAGATAGCAGGTGTAGGACCCCTCCTGGGGATCGCTCTTGCGGCCCAGCACCACCTGGTACAGGTCCTGCAAAATGGTATCGCTCATGGCGTTTCCTCCCAAATCGTGTTGAAAAAGCAGCTGCGTGCCCCAGTGTGGCAGGTGGGGCCCTCCGGGGTGCAGAGATAGAGCAGGGTGTCGGTGTCGCAGTCGGTGACCACCTTCTTCACGTGGAGGAAGTGGCCCGAGCTCTCCCCCTTGTTCCACAGCTTCTGGCGGCTGCGGGACCAGAACCAGGCGGTTTTGGTCTTTAAGGTCAGCTCCACCGCTTCTCTGTTGGTAAAGCCCAGCATCAAAATGTCTTTGGTATCCGCGTCCTGGATCATGACGGGAATCAAATCAGATTTCTGAAACAAAAGCTCCAGATCCATCATACAATCACCTCAAAATTCCCAGGGCGGCTTCGCCTCTTTCCAGTCCCAGGGATCTTCGCCGCCCCGCCGGTCCCTGCTTACGGTCAGCTTTGTCTGTTCCGGCGATGTGCGGGGCAAAGGCCGGTCGGATACCGGCTTGTTGTGCTTGGCCGCTTTCCGCTGCTGAGCCGCGCCCGGCAGCCTGCGCCCGGTCAGTTGATTGATGTTTGTCTCTCCGATCAGGTCAGACACCAGATCAAAAATGTCATCCAGCATACCATCTTCCCCCTTGTGTGAGTTATCGCACCGGGATCTTTCTGGTTTCAAGATACTCCTTTACCTGGGGCACTGTCAACTCCCCAAAATGGAATAATGAGGCTGCCAGGGCCGCATCACACCCGGTTTCTTTAAATACCTCTGCAAAATGGGCCAGACTGCCGCAGCCGCCAGAGGCGATAACAGGGATAGACACTGCGTCGGTCACCGCCTTCGTCATGGCCAAATCAAAACCGGCCTTGGTGCCGTCGGCATTCATGGAGGTGAGCAGAATCTCGCCTGCCCCCAGAGTTTCCCCTTTCTTCACCCATTCGATCAGGTCCATGCCGGTGGGCTTGCGGCCTCCGGCCACCACCACCTCCCAGGTACCGTCTCCCCGGGCGCGGGCGTCCACTGCCAGCACCACGCACTGGGAACCAAACCGTTCCGCCGCCTCAGAGATCAGCTCAGGCCGGGCCACCGCGGCGGAGTTAACGGAAATCTTGTCCGCCCCCGCCCGCAGCAGCCGCTGAAAATCCTCCAGTGTACGGATGCCGCCCCCCACTGTCAGGGGGACAAAGACCTGAGCGGCGGTGCGCTCCACCACGTCGGCCACGGTGTCCCGGGCGTCGCTGGTGGCCGTGATGTCCAGAAAGACAATTTCGTCAGCGCCCTGGTCCGAGTAATATTTGGCCAGCTCCACCGGGTCGCCGGCGTCCCGGATGTTGACGAAGTTGACCCCCTTTACCACCCGGCCGTCCCGCACGTCCAGGCAGGGAATGATTCGTTTGGCTAACACTGCTCCCCCGCCTCCTTTACCGCTTGCGCCAAGTCCACCGTTCCGGCGTAGTAGGCCTTGCCGATGATGGCTCCGTACAATTTCATGTCGTTCAACTTGGACAGATCCCCGTTGGAGGACACGCCGCCGGAGGCCACGATCTGGCAGCTTACCGCCTTCTGCAAATCGGTCAGCCGATCAAAGGAGGGGCCGGACATCATCCCGTCGGTGGCGATATCTGTAAAGATAATAGCCTTTACACCTATTGATTCCATGGACTTGGCAAAGTCCAGGTAGTTGAGTCCGGAGGACTGCTCCCATCCAGCAGTCTTGACGATGCCGTCCATGGCGTCGATGCCCACAGCAATACGCTCACCGTACTTGGCCACCGCCTCTTTCACAAACTCCGGATGGCTGACAGCGGCGGAGCCGATGACGCACCGCCACACCCCCAGGGCAAAAACCTCCTCCAAATCGGCCATAGAGCGGATGCCACCCCCCAGCTCCACCTTCAGGCCGGAGCTCTGGGCCACCTCCTGCACAATGGCGCCGTTCTGCCGGGCTCCGCTGCGGGCCCCGTCCAGATCTACCATATGGATATGGCGGGCCCCGGCGTCGTAAAAGGCCTTTGCGGTGACAAGAGGATCGTCCGCCACCTGGTGAGCCGTTGCGAAATCTCCTTTGTAAAGGCGGACAGCCTTACCATCTTTCAAGTCAATGGCGGGAAATAAAATCATGTGTTCAGCCCTCCAAAGTTTCTCAGGATCTGCAAGCCCACCTCGCCGCTCTTCTCTGGGTGGAACTGGCAGCCGTACACATTGCCCTTCTGGACCGCCGCCACCACCGGAGTACCGTAGTCAGTCTGGGCGATGACGGTGGACGGGTCAGCGGCCACGCCGCAGAAGGAGTGGACAAAGTAGACGTACCTGCCCTCCTCCACCCCTGCAAACAGCGGAGACGTGTTGGGGTAGCTCAGGCTGTTCCAGCCGATGTGGGGCAGCTTGAGATCGGTCTTAATTCTACGGACACAGCCGCCTACAAGGCCAAGTCCTTTACACTTCCGCACCTCTTCACCCCGGTCAAAGAGCAGCTGCATCCCCAAACAGATGCCCAGAATGGGTTTGCGTTCCGCCTGGGCCGTCAGCACCTGATCCAGACCGGTCCCCCGCAGCTTGTCCGCCGCATCGGGGAAGGCTCCCACACCGGGCAGAATGATGGCGTCGGCCCGCTCCAGCTCCCTGGGATCGCTGGTGATGCAGGTGTTCAAACCCAGATAGTCCATGGCGTTGGTGACGCTCTTCAGATTGCCCACGCCGTAATCCACGATAGCGGTATAGCCCATCACAGCACCCCCTTGGTGGAGGTGACCCCGGTACCGGTGATCTGCACGGCCTCCTTGACCGCCACACCCAGGGACTTGAACAGGGCCTCGGTAATATGGTGGGCGTTCTTTCCGTAGTGGCACTTCATATGTAACGTTAATCCACTGTTCACTGCGAAGGCCCTCATAAACTCCTCGGTAAGGCAGGAGTCATAGCCTCCGATCATGGGCTGGGGCATCTCGGCGTCAAACACCAGGAAGGGCCGGTTGGAGAAGTCCAGGGCGGTAAAACACAGAGCCTCATCCATAGGAATGAAGGCGGAGGCAAAACGCCGGATGCCCTTCCGGTCCCCCAGGGCCTGCCGTATGGCCTGGCCCAGCACGATACCCACATCCTCCACGGTATGGTGCCCATCCACCTCCAGATCTCCCTTGACATAGAGTTCCAGGCCCAGCCCACCATAGAAGGCGAAAGCCGTCAGCATATGATCGAAAAAGCCGATGCCGGTGTGGACATCCACCCCTCCTCCCTCCAGAGACAGGGTCAGGCGGATATCGGTCTCCTTGGTGGTGCGGGTCACTTGGGCTGTTCTCATGGTCATTCTCCTTTACTCAAACCGCACCTTGATGGAGTTGGCGTGGGCGGTGAGCTTTTCGCTCTTGGCCAGCGTGATGATCTGGTCCTTAATGGGGGCCAGACTGGCCTGATCATACTGGATGATACTCATGGTCTTGAGGAAGCTGTCCACACTGAGGGGCGAGAAGAACCGGGCGGTGCCGCTGGTGGGCAGCACATGGTCGGGCCCGGCCAGATAGTCCCCCAGGGGCTCCGGAGACCAGGCGCCCAAGAACACCGCACCGGCGTTCTTGATGGAGGGCAGCAGGGCCCGGGGGTCCTCCGTGACGATCTCCAGGTGTTCCGGGGCCACCTCATTGGCCAGAGCGGCGCAGTCCTCCAGGCTGCCGCACACGATGGCGCAGCCAAAGTCCCGCAGAGAACACTCCATGATCTCGGAGCGGCTGAGATAGCCGGTCTGGCGGACGATTTCAGCGTCCACGGCCTGAGCCAGCTCCATGGAATCGGTGAGCAGCACGGCGGAAGCCAGCTTGTCGTGCTCGGCCTGGCTCAGCAGGTCGGCGGCTACAAACTTGGGGTTGGCCTTACCATCGGCAATGACCAGCACCTCGGAGGGGCCGGCCACCATGTCGATGTCCAGCTTACCGTAGGCCTGCCGCTTGGCGGAGGCCACAAAGGCGTTGCCGGGGCCCACCAGCTTATCCACCCGGGGGATGAAGCCCGCCCCGTAGGTCAGGGCCGCCACCGCCTGGGCGCCGCCCACGGCGATCACCCGGTCCACCCCGGCGATCTTGGCGGCGGCCAGCACCGCGTCATTCAGGTTCTCTGTGGGGGGCGTCACCATGACGATCTCCTCCACCCCAGCCACCTTGGCGGGCACGGCGTTCATCAGTACGCTGCTGGGGTAGGCCGCTGTACCGCCGGGCACATAGATGCCCACCCGGGTCAGGCCTCGGACCACTCGGCCCACCACGCCGCCGTCAGGGGAAGTCCACTCCATGGTGCGGATGAGCAGCTTTTCATTGTAATCTCTGATGTTGGCGGCCGCCCGTTCCAGAGCGGCGATGAGGTCCGCCGTGCAGCGGTTATAGGCCGCCTGAAGTTCCTGACTGGTGATTTCCCGGGGCTCGGCCTTGTCGAAGCGGAGAGAATAGTCCCGTACCGCTTCAAAGCCCTTCTCCCGCACAGTCTCCATGATCTCGGCTGCCACCGCGTCAATGGCCTGATTGGCCTGGGCCGCCCGGGCCTTCATGGCGGTAATGACCGCTTTTTCGGCCGCGCCGTCTGCTTTTACGATCTGAATCATGTCCGCTTCTCCAATTCTCCCTCACAACGGGCGATAAAATCTTCGATCTGACTCTTATATAGCTTCATGCTGGCGGTATTGACGATAAGCCGGGCAGACACCGGGGCCACATCTTCAATGGGCACCAGGCCGTTTGCCTTCAGGGTGGCCCCCGTCTCCACGATATCCACGATGGCGTCGGCCAGTCCCAGAATGGGGGCCAGCTCCACACTACCCTCAATTTTGATGATGTCCACATCCATGCCCTTACCGGCAAAGAAGGCGCGGGTCACCTCCGGGTATTTGGAGGCAATGCGCCGGGTCTTGTAAGTGCCGTAGAAATCGCTCCCTGCCTTGACGGCCAGGGCAAACCGGCACTTGCCGAACCCCAGGTCCAGCACCTCGTAGAAGGAGCCACCCTTTTCCAGAATAGTGTCCTTTCCCACAATGCCCAGGTCACAAACGCCGTGCTCCACATAGGTGATGACGTCTGGGGCTTTGGCCAGCACCGCGTCCAGAGGGTAGTTGGGCACACAGTGGACCAGACGGCGGCCCGGGTCTTTGATGGGGGAACAGTCCAGCCCGGCCCCCTCGAAGAGCTCCATGCTCTTATCCAGCAGCCGCCCCTTGGTAATGGCGATCTTCAGCCGCTCACTCATACCCGCACCGTCCTTTCTCCGTCCTTATCCAGAACCAGCACCATCTCCGCACCCTTGTCCCGGGCCAGGTGCAGGCTGGACTCCAGCGTACGACAGGGGGACAGCTCGCAGGTACCGGCAGGGCGGCCATCCACCGCTTCCAGGGCCTGGGCCAGATAGCCCGGCTCATAGTGGACCACGGTACGCAGCACCGGCAGCACCATCTCAGGCAGGGTGCGGGCCACCGCGTCCACGTCCACAGCGAAGCCGGTGGCCTGGGCCTCCCGGCCGAAGATACCCACCAGGTTATCGTACCGACCGCCGGAGAGAACAGCGTCTCCCGCTCCCTCCACATAGCCCCGGAAGACTACGCCGGTGTAGTAATCGATCTGATGGACCATACCCAAATCGAAACGGATGTAGGGACCGTAACCCGCGGCAGACAGTTCGTCGTACAGCTCGGACAGGTAGTCCACCGCCGGGGTCTTCCCTGCCAGGCGCTCCGCCTGACCCAGCACCTCTACCCCGCCGAACAGGCGGCTGAGCTGCTCCAGGGCCGCACAGGCCGGGTTGCCCCGGTAGGGCTCCAGGAAATCCTTCAGGGCTGCGAAGTTCTTGCCCTCGATGAGGGCCCGGATCTCTTCTACAGCAGAATCCTCCAGTTCCAACCGGCCTGCCAGCTCCCGGAAGTACCCGGCGTGACCCAGCTCTACATGGAACCTGGCGGCCCCGCAACACCGCAGGGCATCAATGGCGGTAACGATAATCTCCACGTCCGCCTTCTTCCCTTTTGCGCCGATGAGCTCCACCCCGCACTGGGGAATCTCCCGACTGCCGCCGTTGTGGGCGGGGTTGGCCCGGTATACTGTCTGATCGTAGTACAGCCGCTGAGGCATGGCCATCGTCTTCAGTTTTGTGGCCGCCACCCGGGCAATGGGAGTGGTAGAGTCGGGCCGCATGACGCAGAACTTACCGCTGGGGTCCCCCACCTTAATCATGCGCTCCTGTGGGATGGCGCTGCCTGACCAGGCAAAGAGGTCGTAGAACTCAGTTTCCGGAGTAGAGACCTCCAAAAAGCCCCGCTGGCGGAACAGGCGGGTCAGCTTGGCCTGGACCTGCCGCCGCTCCTGACACTCGGCAAACAGCCGGTCCCGGGTACCCTCGGGGGTGTTACTGTTGAATTTCACGGGATCACGCCCCTCACTTTATCGATTTACCACGCTAATATACTATAGCATCCGTATTTTGTCAAGTGCCAACCAAATAAAATACGGGCAGCCCCCAGGTGGGGCTGCCCGCTGCAATCGCTTAAAGAACCAGACTGGGGGCGCTATAGACCCGGGCAGCCATTTCACTGTTAAGCATATACAAGCCCTTGGCGTCATCTCCAAAGAGCTTCATCTTTTTGATCATGTCCTCCGCGTTCTTTTCCTCTTCACCCTGCTCCTTGACGAACCAGTCCAGGAACTGAGTGGTTCGGAAATCCTTGGCGGCCTGGGCAGCCTCGTAGATATTATGGATCAGGCTGGTGACATAGCGCTCATGCTCCAGGCCGAACTCCAGTACCTCCAGCTTGTCCTTGAGTTCCTTGTCCGGCTTCTGAATCGTGTCCAGGGTGACCTTGCAGCCGTTATTTTGCAAATATTGGAGGAAGAGCATGGCATGGTCCCGCTCCTCCTGGGCCTGTACCTTATACCAGTTGGAGAAGCCATCCAGCCCGATCTCGTCATAGTAGATGGAAAAGTCCAGATACAGATAGGCGGAGTAGAATTCCTTATTCACCTGTACATTCAGCAGCTCAGCAACCTTTTGATCCAACATGGTCACACACCTCATTTATATGATAGGATGGGTTTATGGTATCATTTTTCCAGACAAAATACAAGCCCACGAAGGAGGACAGTATGCCCTTCCTAAAATCCATCGAACAGTGTAATCTGGCTGGTGTCGGGCATACCCACAAGGGGCACGCCCCTTGTGGGGTCCAACTTCACCCCATCTGCCGGGCAAAATCAATTTGCCCGGCATCGAGGTTTTGCCTGTGGCAAAACCCTCGAACGCCGCATTAGCGGCGGGGAGACGGTATGCCCTTCCTAAAATCCATCGAACAGTGTAATCTGGCTGGTGTCGGGCATACCCACAAGGGGCACGCCCCTTGTGGGGTCCAACTTCACCCCATCTGCCGGGCAAAATCAATTTGCCCGGCATCGAGGTTTTGCCTGTGGCAAAACCCTCGAACGCCGCATTAGCGGCGGGGAGACGGTATGCCCTTCCTAAAATCCATCGAACAGTGTAATCTGGCTGGTGTCGGGCATACCGTCCAGGGCACCCACTGCTTTCAGCTGCTCGATGTGGGTCTTGGACACCTTGGGGCAGGCGGCGGAGAATTCCTCGATGGAGATGAACCGCTTACCCTGCCGCTGCTCCATAATGGACAGGGCCGCCGTCTCACCCAGGCCGGGGATGGAGGTAAAGGGCGGCAGCAGAGTCCCCTTCTCCATATCGGGCAGGAAGTTGACGGCGTGGGAGCGGTACAGATCCATGTGCTCAAAGGTAAAGCCCCGGAGGTAGAACTCGTACACCACTTCCAGGGTGACCAGGGTATCCTCCTCCACGGGGGTGGGCTTCTCCTTGCTCTCGATCTCCTTCATCTTGGCCTTGCACACATCCATGCCCATACACATACAGGTGGCGTCGAAGGCCTTGGCCCGGATGGAGAAGAAGGCGGCGTAGAAGGCCAGGGGGTGGTGAACCTTGAACCAGGCAATGCGGAAGGCCATCATAACATAAGCCACCGCGTGGGCCTTGGGGAACAGGTACTTGATCTTCTTACAGGAGCCGATATACCAGTCGGGCACACCGGCGGCCTTCATCTCCTCCTCCGCACCGTCGGGCAGGCCTCTTCCCTTTCGCACCGCCTCCATGATCTTGAAGGAGCGCTTTTCCGGCATTCCGCAGGAGATGAGGAAGATCATAATATCGTCACGACAGCCGATGGCCTGGCCAACGGGGATACCCTGATCCACGATCAGGTCCCGGGCATTGCCCAGCCACACATCGGTGCCGTGGGAAAAGCCGGACAGGCGCAGGAGGATGTCGAACTGGTGGGGCTGGGTGTCCATGAGCATTCCGCGGGTGAACTTGGTGTTGAATTCAGGAATGGCCACAGCGCCGGTGGGACCCAGAATGGGGTCATCCTCAAAGCCCAGCACCTTGGAGGAGGTGAAGATACTCATGGTGTCCTTGTCGTCCAGAGGGATCTTCTGAGGGTCCACCCCTGTCAGGTCCTGAAGCATACGGATCATGGTGGGATCATCGTGGCCCAGCATATCCAGCTTCAGCAGGTTGGACTCCATGGAGTGATATTCAAAATGGGTGGTGATGATGTCGCTGTTGGGGTCGTCAGCGGGATGCTGCACCGGACAGAAGTCGTAGATCTCCCGGTTCTGGGGAATAACCACCATGCCGCCGGGGTGCTGGCCGGTGGTGCGCTTGACACCGCTGCACCCAAGGGACAGCCGGTTCTCTTCCGCACGGGTGCCGTGGAGACCATGGTCGTCCAGGTAGTGTTTCACATAGCCAAAGGCGATCTTATCCTTCACCGTACCAATGGTGCCCGCCCGGAACACGTGAGTCTGGCCAAACAATTCAAAGGTATAGCGGTGGGCGCTGGACTGATATTCGCCGGAGAAGTTCAGGTCGATATCGGGCACCTTGTCGCCGCCAAAGCCCAGGAAGGTCTCAAAGGGAATATTGAAGCCATCCTTTTCATAGGGAGTGCCGCACACCGGGCAGTTGGCGTCCGGCATATCGGCGCCGCAGCCGATGCCCAGTTCCTTGGCGATCTCAAAGTCGGAGTGCTTGCACTTGGGGCAGCGGTAGTGGGGCGGCAGCGAGTTCACCTCGGTGATGCCCGACATGAATGCCACCAGAGAGGAGCCCACCGAACCACGGGAGCCCACCAGATAGCCATGGTCCAGGGAGTCCTGCACCAGCTTCTGGGCCGACATATAGATCACGTCGTACTTACACTTGATAATATCACCCAGTTCGGCGTTGATCCGGTCCACCACGATCTGGGGCGGTTCCTCGCCGTAAAGGGCTTTTGCCTTATCCCATACCAGCCGGGTCAGCTCCTCAGCGGAGTTTTCGATCTTGGGCGCGAACAGGCCCTTGGGCAGAGGCACCACATCCTCGCACCAGTCGGCAATCATGTTCGTGTTGCGTACCACCACCTCGTAAGCCTTCTCCTTGCCCAGGTAGGCAAATTCGTCCAGCATCTCCTGGGTGGTCTTGAAGTAGAGGGGCAGAGGCGAGTCGGCGTCGTCAAAACCCTTGGAGGCCAGCAGGATATGGCGGTAGATCTCGTCCTCCGGGTCCAGGAAATGGACGTCGCCGGTGGCGCACACCGGCTTGTCCAGCGCCTCGCCCAGAGCCACCACCGTGCGGTTGAAGTCCCGCAGCTCCTCCTGGCTCTTCACCATCCCCTTGCGGAGCATAAAGGCATTGTTGCACAGGGGCTGGATCTCCAGAAAGTCGTACCAGGAGGCAATGCGCTTGAGCTCGTTCCACTCCTTCCGCTTGACGATCGCCTGGAACAGCTCGCCAGCCTCGCAGGCCGAGCCAATGATGAGCCCCTCCCGGTGCTGGTTGATGAGGCTCTTGGGCATAATGGGATACCGCTTGAAGTGGTCCAGATAGGAGGCGGAGATCAGCTTATAGAGGTTCCGCAGGCCCAGCTGATTCTTGGCCAGCACAATGAGGTGCTTGGGCTGCCGCTTGGCCTTGCCGCCGGAGCGGAGCTTGGACATGGCCGGATTGATCTGCTGGAGGGTATGCACCCCCAGGTCGGCCAGCATCCGGAAGAAGGGTACCAGCATATAGCCCACCGTGGCCGCGTCGTCATAGGCCCGGTGATGGTTGAAGGCGGGCAGATTCAGATGGTTGGCTACAATGTCCAGCTTATACTTGCCCAGGTCGGGCAGCAGATTCTGGGCCAGGATCAGGCTGTCCAGAGAGGTGTTCTCAAAGGGCCGGCCCATCCGGCGGCAGGCCTCTCCGATGAAGCCCATGTCGAACTCCGCGTTGTGAGCGGCCAGAGGCCGGTCCCCCACGAAGTCCAGGAAGGCGTTGACCGCCTCCTCCTGGGAGGGGGCCCCCTTCAGCATCTCATCCGTGATGCCGGTGAGCTGGGTAATCTCCCGAGTCAGGGGCCGGCCGGGGTCAGCGAAAGTGGAAAACTGCTCCACCACTTCCCCGTTCCGCAGCACCACGGCGCCGATCTCAGTGATGGCCTCGGTGCGCTTGTCCAGGCCGGTGGTCTCAATATCAAAGCAAACGATATCTTGTGTAAAGTCCTGATCCTTGTCGCCATGAATGACAACCCGGTCATCCACGTCGTTGATAAAGTAGGCCTCCACGCCGTAGAGGATCTTGATGTTCTTGGCGGAGTGCCAGGCGTTGGGGAAGGAATGGGCCACGCCGTGGTCGGTGATGGCAATCGCCCGGTGGCCCCACCGCTCTGCCCGCTTCACCACGTTCTTGTCCACGCCGATGGGCGAGTCCATCTTGGAGCCCACAGCGGTAAGGGCATCCATGGCCGACATATTGGTGTGGAGGTGGAGTTCCACCCGCTTCTCCGGGGCGTCGTCAGTTTTAGGCTCCTTCTTGCCCTCCATCACAGCAAAGGGCTCCAGCACCATATCGCCGGTAAAGCGGTCGATATTCAGCTTACCCTGGATAAAAAGATGCTGGCCTTTTTTCACACCCTCCACCAGGGGCTTACCCTCGTCGCCGGGGAAAAACTTATTGATCCGCACAGAGCCGGTGTAGTCCGTTACGTCAAAGGACACCACCCAGGCCTCCCGCTTTTTCAGCTCCCGGTGCTCCACCGCGAATACATCGCCCTCTACAATGACGGTGCCCATATCCAGATCCAGGGTGCCCATTGGAATGGGGTCCTTCTTGATCTCATGGCGTCCGTAAAGTAGTTTTCCTTTTCCCTCTTTGGGCGCCTTTTTCTCCGCCGGGCGGGCCACCTTCAGGCTCTCCAGGGCCCTGCGGCGGATCTCCTCGGTACGGCGGAAAGCAGCGGCAGCATCGTCCTCCACCGGCGGCTTTTGGGGCTGCTGAACGGGAGTCGGCTGCTCCAAAGCCGGAGCGGCTGCCGCAGGCTTCCGGGGCGCTTCCGGCGCAGGAGCAGACCCATCCCCAGTCGGGACAGCCATCTCCAGCAGCACCTGCTCCACACGGTAGGCCAGAGCGATACTGCGCTCGATTCGGTGGCGCAGTCCATCCGGGGGCGGATTGCCACACTCCACCTGGGCCTTGATGGACCGGGTGTGCTTATCAATGACCGCCCGGGTGACCAGATAGTCCTTGGTCATTTCCGTCAGCTCCGGACCGGGCCGCCAGGCGGAAAACAGTTTTAAAAATGGGATCTTTTGTGCTTCAGGCATAGGACACGCTCCTGCTTTACAGTTGGTCGATCAGGGTAAACAGCTCGTCCACCAGCTGCTCCTGGGGGACCTTTTTCACGATCTCGCCCTTGCGAAACAGAAGACCCTCCCCCTGTCCGCCGGCAATACCCACATCGGCGGCGGAGGCCTCGCCGGGGCCGTTTACCACACAGCCCATCACCGCCACGGTAATGGGCTTGTGGACCTCCTTCAGCCGCTCCTCTACCTGGTGGGCCAAACCGATCAGGTCGATGCGGGTGCGGCCGCAGGTGGGACAGGACACCAGATTGGGCTCGTTGGCCACCATACCCAGGGCTTTCAGGATATCCTTGGCAGCGTACACCTCCTCCACCGGATCGGCGGACAAAGACACTCGCAGGGTGTCGCCAATGTCCAGAGCCAGCAGGCCCCCGATGCCGATGGCGGATTTGATGGTACCCATACGGGTGGTGCCCGTCTCAGTAACGCCAAGGTGTAAAGGATAATCACTTTTCTCGCTCATCAGCTTGTAGGCCGCCATGGTGGTGACCACCGATGAGGATTTAAGAGAGATACAGATATCGTGGAAATCATACTGTTCCAGCAGAGCAATGTGACCGAAGGCGGATTCCACCAGGGCCTCGGGGGTTACCCCGCCGTACTTGGCCAGCAGGGGCTTCTCCAGAGAGCCGCCGTTGACGCCGATGCGAATGGGAAGGCTCCTTGCTTTACAGGCTTCCGCCACCGCTTTCACCCGATCTTCCCCACCGATGTTGCCGGGATTGATGCGCACCGCGTCGCACCCCTCCTCCACACAGGCCAGAGCCAGCTTATAGTCAAAGTGGATATCCACCACCAACGGGATATGGATACCGGCCTTGATGGCCCCCACGGCTTTGGCCGCCGCCAAGTCGGGCACAGCTACCCGGATGATCTGGCACCCCGCCTCCTCCAGTCGGAGGATCTGATCCACCGTGGCCCCCACATCGTCAGTACGGGTATTGGTCATGGACTGAATGGTGACCGGAGCGCCGCCCCCCACCGGAACGCCGCCCACAAGGATCTGTCTGGTCATTGGTATCCCTCCCGCTAAAACAGCTTCATGACATCATTGATGGCCACCACCACCATTAAGGCGATGAGGCAAAAAAATCCTACGGCATTCACATAGCCCAGGTATTTTTCGTTCATTTTCTTTTTGGTAATGAGCCGGTAGATCCCGCCCACAAATACAAAAAGGATCTGTCCGCCGTCCAGGGCCGGGATGGGCAGCAGATTCATCACCGCCAGGTTAATGGCAATCAGAGCGGTGAAATCCAGAATGTTGATGAGCAGACCGAACAGGCCTGCCGCTGCGGCGCCTGCCTGGCCCACGTCGCCCGCCACCGCCACAATACCGATGACGCCCGACATATCGTTGAGGCCCACCGCGCCGGTGATCAGGTCGCCGAGGCCCATCCATACCATGCGGACGTAATCCACCGACTGATACCAGGTGTTCCGCAGCAGGGTCAGGGGGGTATCCTCCTGGAATTCCCCCAGATAAACACCACGCTTCATGACCTGGTTGCCGTTTTCATCGGTGAGCTGGCGGTAAGGCAGGTCAATGGTCCCAAGGTCCACCTTCTCACCGTCCCGCAGCACCACCACATCGACCTGATCCCCCGCGCGCTGGAGGAAAATGAAGGCATCATTATTGAAGTAAATGCGGTGTCCGTCAATGGAGTAAAACTGATCCCCCGGCTGAAGTCCGGTTTGAGCAATATCCTCTGCCCCAGGCATAAAGCCGGTAACCACCGGCATAGAGGGGCTTCCCGCCAGGGCCATGATAACAAGAATAAGCACCACGCCGGCCAGGAAATTCATGAACGCACCAGCCACCAAAATGATGAGCCGTTTCCAGCCCGCCTTGTTGCCGAAGGCCCGGGGATCGTCGGAGGACTCCCCCTCTCCCTCCATGGCACAGAAACCGCCGATGGGAAAGGCGCGCAAGCTGTAAAGCGTCTCACCTTTCTCCCTTGAAAACAGCTTGGGGCCCATGCCAATGGCAAACTCGTTCACCTTCACGCCCATCAGCTTGGCGGCAATGAAGTGACCAAATTCATGGATGGCAATCAGCAGCCCGAAAAACAGAATGATCAGCACAATGGAAAGTACGTTCATAGACACCTCAAACTCAGATTACTTGCCCGCCGCCTGACGGGCCGCTTTGTCTGCTTCCAATACGTCCTCCAGTGTGGGGGCCTGGACCACAGGCACCTGGGACAGAGCCCGCTCCACCCGCTTGGCAATGTCGCCAAAGGAGATCTGCCCCGCCAGAAAAAGGCCCACCGCCGCCTCATTTGCTCCGTTAAGGATGGCGGTGGCTGTGCCGCCTGTTCTGGCGGCCTCCAGCGCCAGGGAGAGGCAGGGAAACGCCTCATAGTCCGGAGCATGGAAGGTCAGCGGCGGACAGGACAGCAGGTCCAGCGGCTTCGCCACCGCCTCAGTGCGGGCGGGCCAGGTCAGGGCGTACTGGATGGGCAGGCGCATATCAGGCACCCCCAGCTGGGCCAGCACCGCGTTATCACAGTATTCCACCAGGGAGTGGATGATGCTCTCCCGGTGGACCACAATCGAGATTTTTTCCGGCGGCATCCGATAGAGCCGCATGGCCTCGATAAACTCCAGGCCCTTGTTCATGAGCGTAGCGGAGTCCACAGTGATCTTGGCGCCCATCGACCAGTTGGGGTGCTTCAGGGCCTGCTCCACCGTGGCGGAGGCAACGGCCTCCTTATCCCAACCCCAGAAGGGCCCGCCGGAGGCGGTGAGGATAAGGCGTTTCACCTCTCCCCTATCCTGGCTGCCCTGGAGACACTGGAAGATGGCGGAATGCTCGGAGTCCACCGGCACGATCTCCGCGCCGTATTTGTCCGCCCCGTCCATCACCAGCTCGCCGGCGCACACCAGGGTCTCCTTATTGGCCAGTGCGATACGCTTGCCTTGACGGACCGCCGCCAGAGTAGGCACCAGTCCCACCATCCCCACCACAGCGGTGAGGACAGTGTCCGCCTCCTCCATAGTGGCCGCCTCCACCAGTCCATCGGGACCGGAGGCCACCCGGATGGACGTATCCGCCAATCGGGTTTGCAGATCAGCGGCGGCGGCAGGGTCCATCATGACGGCCAGCCGTGGCCGGAACTGGCGGCATTGAGCCTCCATCCGCTCTACGTCCCGGTTGGCGGTCAAGGAAGCCACCGTCATGCCACAGGCGGCAATCACTTCCAGTGACTGCCGCCCGATGGAGCCGGTAGAACCCAGCAAAGAAATGCAGTTGCTCATGTGTTCAGCCTCCCACAGCGGGCAGGAATAGGATCAGCAATTCAATCAGGGGCGCGCAGAAGATCACACTGTCAAAGCGATCCAGCACACCGCCGTGACCGGGGAAAATATTGCCGAAATCCTTGATGCCGTACTCCCGCTTGATATAGGAAAAAGACAGGTCGCCCAGCTGAGACACAACACTGCCCAGCGCACCGTATATCACAAGATACAGGTAGTTGACCTGCATGGAGAAACCAAACTGGAGAACGACACCGTAGATCACCGTACAGATGATGGCGCCGGCAAAGCCGCCCACAGCACCCTCCACTGTCTTTTTGGGAGAGAGCTCAGGCGCCAGCTTATGCTTGCCGAAGGCCATGCCGGCAAAGAGCGCGAAGGCATCACTGAGAAAAGCCACCACAAAGGGCAGAATAATGAGCGCCATCCAGTGCTCCATCAGCCGGATCCGCAGCAGCGAGGAGAGGAAAAAAGGAATGATGATGGTGAGGAAAAAAGCGCCTCCCATCTTCTCCAGCGTAATACGTTTGTGGCTGCCAATGGCCTCGGCAAAGAGCAGCACCATATAGACAAACATTCCGGCCAGGGCTGGCGTCAATTTGCCGCTATAATAGACCCAAAACGGAATGAGGCCAGCCAAAACAATGGAATAGCCGGAAATACGGGTGTGCTTGAGAAATCCGGTGGACCACAGCACCTCATGCACCGCGATCATAGACAATCCGGCCACCAGAATGGGCAGGATGACCGGATAGACCGGTGAGACACCGTATACCGCTGCCGCCAGCAGCGGTATACAGACCACCGCCACCATGATTCGCTTGACCACTCAGACACCTCCATAGCGGCGGGAACGGCCCTGATAGGCCGCCAGCGCCTTGTTCAGCTCTTCCTTATTAAAGTCGGGCCACAGCACGTCGGTATAATAGAATTCCGCGTAGGCCGACTGCCACAGCAGGAAGTTGGAGATCCGCACCTCTCCGCTGGGCCGGATCACCAGGTCCGGGTCGGGTACCCCGGCAGAATAGAGATAGCCGGAAAAATCCGCCTCTGTCAGCTGCGCGGGGTCCTTCTTCCCTGCCGCACACTCTGCCGCAAAGGCCCTGGCCGCCCGGACGATCTCATCCCGTCCACCATAATTGAAGCACACATTGACCTGCATACCATCATAGTGTGTGGAGATATCGTCGGTACGAACCGTCAATTCTCTCAGTTCCAGAGGGAGTGCCTCCAGGTCTCCGAAAAAGCGAAGACGGATCCTATCCCGCTCCATCTTCTCAATGGACTCCAACAGATACTTTTTCAGCAGTCCAATGATGGCGGAGACCTCCTCCAGAGGCCGCTTCCAGTTCTCCGTTGAGAAGGCATATACCGTCAGATATTCAATTCCGATCTTCTGACAGTATGTGGCGATGGTACGGAAGGTCTCCGCGCCTGCCGCGTGGCCCGCCGTGCGGGGCAGCCCCCGGCGCTTGGCCCAACGGCCGTTGCCGTCCATGATGATCGCCACATGACGGGGCAGGTGGTCAAAATCCACCTGGACCTGCGCCGCCTTCGGTTTGAATAATGCCATGTTCAACCCGCCTATACGACACCAGTGCGGGACACGTTTCGCATCCCGCACCATGTCTCTTATTTGGTGTTATACCGCCATTAGTTCCGCTTCTTTTTTGACGGTCAGCTCGTCGATCTCCTTGCACCGCTTGTCAGTCAGATCCTGGAGCTCCTTTTCATAGTCCTTGCGGTCGTCCTCGGTCATCTCGCCCTTTTTCTCCAGGGCCTTGAACTTCTCCATAGCGTCCCGGCGGATATTGCGGATGGCCACCTTGCCGTTTTCACCGTACTTCTTCACCTGCTTGGTCAGTTCCTTACGGCGCTCCTCGGTGAGCTGGGGGAAGGACAGACGAATCACACGGCCGTCATTCTGAGGATTGATGCCCAGATCAGAGGTCTGAATGGCCTTCTCGATGGCCTTCAGCAGAGTGCCGTCCCAAGGCTGGATCATCAGAGAGCGGGGGTCGGGAGAAGAAATGGCGGCCACCTGATTCAGGGGGGTGGGAGCGCCGTAGTAGTCCACCGTGATCTTATCCAGTACAGCAGCATTGGCCCGGCCGGCGCGGACACTGGCGAAATCACTCACCACTACGTCGATGGTTTTTTTCATCTTGGCGTCAAAATCTTTGTTGAGTTCTTTCATTTCACGGTTCCTCCTTGACGATGGTTCCGATTTTTTCACCCATGACCACACGCAGAATATTCTCGGGGTCCTTGAGCGCGAACAGAATCACCGGGATCTTGTTGTCCATGGACAGAGAAGTGGCGGTGGAATCCATTACCTCCAGATGCTGAGCCAGCACGTCGTCGTAGGTAATGGTATCATACTTTACCGCGGTGGGATCCTTGCGGGGGTCGGCGGAATACACACCGTCGATGTTCTTGGCCAGCAGAATGGCGTCAGCGTCAATTTCCGCCGCCCGTAGCACAGCCGCCGTATCGGTGGAGAAGAAGGGATTGCCGGTACCGCAGCCAAAGATGACCACTCTGCCCTTCTCCATATGCCGGATGGCCTTGGAACGAATGTAAGGCTCGGCGATGGACCGCATCTCAATGGCGGTCTGTACCCGCACGTCCACACCCTTCTGCTCCAGCACGTCGGCCACCGCCAGTGCGTTGATGGTGGTAGCCAGCATTCCCATATGGTCAGCGCGGGTACGCTCCATCCGGTCGCCGCCGTCTTTCAAGCCACGCCAGAAATTACCCCCGCCAACCACGATTCCCACCTGAACACCAACTGCCACGCACTTTTTGATCACGTCACAAACGCTGCCGATGACATCGAAATCCAGGCCCCGGCTGGCCTCACCGGCGAGGGCCTCGCCGCTGAGCTTCAGAAGAACCCGCTTGAACTGCGGTTCACTCATATGTTCAACCCCTTTTCGGAAAATCATGCTATCTTATTTTAATATAGTTTTCCATTTTTGCATAGAGGTTAGGCTAAAGTTTTTCAAATTATTCGTATTCTCTCCCTCCCTTCCTGTAAAAATTGCCAAGGGCACTGTTCCCGCCTTCTAAAAAGCGGGAACAGTGCCCCTTTTCCCCTTTTACGCCCCTTTGTGCCACCGCAGCAGCAGGGCGGAATTGACAATAACCACCACTGAGCCCGCATTGTGAACCAGCGCTCCTACCACAGGATTCAGAATACCGGTAATGGCCAGGGCAATGGCTGCAAAGTTCAGCGCCATGGAGAAGGTCAGATTGCACTTGATGGTGACCATCATTCGCCGGGCCAGCCGAAGCAGATGGGGCAGCTGCCGCAGATCGTCCCCCACCAGGGCCATATCGGCGGCGTCCACGGCAATATCGCTGCCCACGCTCCCCATAGCGATTCCCACCATAGCCCGCTTCAGCGCGGGGGCGTCGTTGATACCGTCACCGATCATGCACACCGGGCTGCCCTTTTCCTGTGTCCGGGCGATCCAGCTCAGCTTGTCCTCCGGCAGGCAGCCTGCCTGCACCTCCCGGATATTCAGCAACCCCGCGACGTACCCGGCAGCACTGGGATGATCCCCTGTCAGCAGCACAGGCTGCACACCGGCCTTTTTTACCGCCCGGATGGTTTCCGCCGCATCGGGCCGCAGGGTGTCGGCCAGCGCCATCACCCCAATCAGCGTTCCTTCCTCCGCCAGATAGATAAGGGTACACCCCTCGTCCAGCCGGGCCTGAACAAAGTCCTCCGCCTCCTGGGGCATGGGCACACCCAACTGCTCCATCAGCGCCAGATTGCCTGCCCATAGGTTTCTGTCTTCCACGACGCCCTTCAGGCCCAGGCCAGGCAGCACCTCCACCCTCTCCCCCTTCAGGATCAGCCCAGGAAATCGCTCCCGTCCATCAGCGGTAACCGCTTTGCCCAGAGGATGCTCCGACCAGGACTCCAGGCCCAGGGCCCCGGCCCACACTTGTTCCTCCGTCCGCCCGTTCAAGGGGAGTACCGCCATCACCCGCAGCTGTCCTAATGTCAGAGTACCTGTCTTGTCAAACGCCACACAGCAGACTCCGGCCAACCGCTCCAGCGCATCTCCCTCCCGTATCAGGAACCCGTGGCGAGTGGCGTTGCCAATGGCCGCCATAATGGCGGTGGGGGTAGCCAGCACCAGCGCGCAGGGACAGAATACCACCAAAATGGTCACAGCCCGGATCAGCTCCCCAGTAACAAAGCCGGTGATAACGGCGGCAGACAGAGCAATCACCACGATCCAGGTGGCCCATCGATCAGCCAATCCCACGATTTTCGCTTTGCCTGCATCAGCCGACTGCACCAGCCGCACCATCCGCTGGATGGAACTGTCCTCCCCCACCCGGGCAGCCTCCATGGTAAAGGCTCCATATTGGTTAACCGTGCCGCTGGAAACCCGGTCGCCCGGAGCCTTGTCCACCGGCAAAGATTCTCCCGTCATGATCGACTGATCCACAGAGGTGCGCCCGTCCCTTATGATCCCATCCACAGGAATGGTCTCACCAGGCAGTACCCGCAGCAATTCCCCTACCTGAACCGTCTCCGCGGGCACCACCTCTTCGCCGCAGCCGGTCAAGCGACGGGCAGTGCGGGGTGTCAGTTTCACCAGCTTTTCAATGCCCGCTCGGGCTCGGGCCACCGTCATATCCTCCAACAGAGCCCCTAGCTGCATAATGAGTGCCACTTCACCGGCAGCAAAGTGCTCCCCGATAACCACCGATGCCACCAGAGCGATAGAAACCAGTACATCAGCCTTGATGTCAAAAGCAGTGATCAGCCCGATAACAGCCTCCAAAAGGATGGGCAGGCCGCACAGCACAATGGCTATCCAGGCCGGGTCTACCGGCAGCATCCCTTCCCACAGAATGCTGGCTAACAGAGCCAGTCCGGAAAGAATGAGCAGTGTGATATCCTTGCGGACACCGCCCCACTCTAATATGGCCTCCAGTTTTTTCATATTATTCGCCTCCTATACCCCCACAGGTATCTTCACCCACATTATACCCATAGGGGTATAGGTTGTCAAGGGAGGAAGGTATCCTCTTTATGCAAAAAAATCGGGCAGCCCTATGGCTGCCCGATTTTTGAAAACACTCTGTTCAGTCATCCCGTTCGGCTCCGAGGATGCTGCCGTCGGTAACGCTGATCTTGTACTCATATTCATATCCGCCTGCTTTAAACTCTACCTTATAGCAGCCGTCGTCCAATTCCACTTCCAGCTCCGCCGCCTCTGCCAGCGCTACACCGGCATTGGACAGGGCAATCTCTCTGGCCTGCTGACTGCTGATGGTACCGGAGGAACCGCCCTGCGGCTGTTGGGTCTGTCCCTCCCGCTCCGCCTTGATAATAGCGCCGGTGGCTGCGTCGATATCATACTCATACTCTATACCATTCACGCTGAATTCTACCTCATAAACCATCCGGCCATCTTCATAGTCATAGTCAGCTTCCAGGTAGTCCAGCTTGGTCCGCTGAACGCCTGCATGAGTCAACGCCGTCTGGGTGGCGGCATCCACGCCCACATAGCCGCCCTGGCTTGCGGTGCCAATAGAACGGATGATTTCCTGCTCACCGCTCTGGCCCGTCAGGTCGGCAGCGGCCTCGGAATTGGCCAACAGGTTCAGTTCATTGATGGACAAGCCCACCAGAGACTCAAAGGTCAGGTGGGAACTGCTGTCTACCAACGTCTGGATCAATGCGGCCTTGCCCTGAGAGATTCCGTATTCTTCCGCCTTCTGCTGTAAGGTATCGTCTGTAGCGAAGCTCTGGGACAGGATGGCGCCGTTAATAGAAGCCGACTCCAAGACCTGGGAAATCTCTCCTGTCAGCTTCTCTTCCAGCGCGGCGCCCCGGGTCAGATCATCATCCTCCACCGAGACCAGTACGGAATTGGCCAGTTCATCCACATATCCATGCTTCAGCAGAGAGCCGATAATGGCATTGACCGCCACATCCAGGTCGGTACCGGTCAAGTCCATACCGTCCAGAATCTGATTGGCATCATCATTGACCGGGATAGCGGAAAGAACCTTTTCCGCCCGGTTCACCTCCAGCCGGACACAGGGATTCACGTCAAGGGAAACCACAGAGGCTACCGCGTTGGCCTGCTGATACCGCACTCCGGCCACACCGCCGCCAATGGCAAGCGCCAGGCAGGCAGCCGCGATCCAGGGTAGGATGTGCTTTCGCCGTTTGGGTGCGGAAATCGGAATGATCTTCCCATTTTGGGGTCCCAAGCGAGCAAGCACCGCCTCCACATCGTCAGGCGCGGCGTGCTCCAGTACAGCATGGAGTTTACGCTCCAGTTCCTGATCGTTCACGGTTTCTCACCCCCTTCCAGTATGGTCCGCAGCTTCTGCAATGCCCGGCGGTACTTCGACAGCACCGTAGACAGCGGCAGATCCAACAAATGCGCGATCTCTTTATGTTTCCAGCCGGTGACCGCGTGGAGGGTCACTACCTGGCGCTCCTCATCGGTCAGACCTTCCAGCGCGGCCCGGAGTACCTGCCGGTCCTCCACCGTTACCAGAGGGCTGTCCGCGGCCAGCCGTTCCCAGGATTCCGGCTCCAGTTCCTCCGTTTTGCCCCGCTCCCGCAGCTTCATTAGCGCCAGATTACGGGCAACAGTGAGTACCCACGCCAGCGGTGTGCCGCGGGACTGGTATTGATGGACGTTTTCCCACACCCGCACAAAGGTATCCTGCGTCACATCCTCCGCGTCATGAGTATTCTTAAGATAGGAGAGGGCAAGACCGTATACAGCGGTCCGGGTATGGTGATAGAGTTCCGCCAGGGCCCCCTGCTCTCCGGTCTGCATCCTGACCAGCAACGGCTCCAGCACATCCGGAGCGGTCGCCCGGCGGCTCTCCTCCGCCATGGTATCCAGCAGGATCAGCATAGTTTCCTCTCCTCCCATTGGTAGAATGCAAAACACAGGCATTTTATTGCACAAAAGTCAGAATAATTTTGCCATCTGCACGAGGGTAAAACAACTATTGTTATTATAACCCAATTATTACCCCTGCGTAAAGTCCTACCGCTGGGTCCCCATTGCTGTCTCCAGCTTTTTCAACGCCTTTTTTTCAATGCGGGATACATAGGACCGCGAAATGCCGCATTGGGCGGCTACCTCCCGCTGAGTCAAGGGCTTACGGTCATTGAGCCCATAACGGAGGGTAATAATAGCGGCCTCCCGGGCATCCAGGCACCGTTTGACACATTCCCGCACCTGAATACACGCGTCTCTAGCATCCAGCTCCTCCAGCATATCGTCATCCACGCTAATGGTATCCATCAGTGAAAGCGAATTCCCGTCCCCGTCTCCATCAATGGCATCCGACAGGGATACCTCCCCCTGGGTCTTACGCTGGGCACGAAAATGCATAAGGATCTCATTTTCAATGCAGCGGGACGCATAGGTGGCCAGCCGTACTTTTTTATCTGGTTTAAAGGTACCAATCCCTTTAATCAGGCCAATGGTACCAATGGAGATCAGGTCGTCCTGGTCCCCGTTGGGGGTATAGTACTTCTTAAAGGATTATTGCAAGAGACTGATCCGCCCCGCTGAAAATGGGCTGAAGCCTGCTGCCCCAGCCGGAGATAGATCTCTAAATAAAGTTGCTTATCGTCGCTTTGCTCCAGTACCACAATGTGATCCAGTATGGCTGCCACTACTTCGGAGTGGATCCCGTTTGTGAAGTTCAATTCCTCCCACAGGGCTTCTTCCAGGAGTTTTGGGTCGACCTCCGTACTTTTTTTCCTTTGTTCTTGTTGACACAGAGACATTCTCTGTTCCTGCAGAGCAGAAATTTGACGATTGAAGCGTCCGTTTCGTTCCTTAAACTCCTGGATGGTAATGGCGTCCGCCATGCTCAGCTCCAGCAGCTTATCTTTCTTCTCCTCGATCTGACTGATCTGTACATCGATCCGCCCGATCTGAGCAAAGTAATCTATGTCGCAGGAGGTTTCCCCAATGCTGTCCAGTACCAACCGTATGATCTGTTTTTTCTCTGTAACGACCTTCTCAAACAGGTCGGCCAAGACCAGATCTACTTCATGGGTACGGATGCCCGGCAGGTCGCACCCCTCCTTTCCTTTCTGGCGGTAGGTCTTGCAGCGCCAGAACTCCGTCTCTCCTTTCTGTGTCTGAAAGGACTGACGATGGAAGCTGGTGCCGTGTCTGCCGCAGATAATTTTCCCGCTGTATGGATAACGGTTGTGATAGCTGGTAGATTTTGTACGAACCTCGCGGCTTCGCTGCTTGAAGATGGCATTTGCCTGATCCCACAACTCTTCCGAGACAATGGCCGGGATGTTGGGATCTGGGTACATAACCCATTCGCTTTCGTCCAAAAAGGCCTTCCTTTTGGTGCGGTAGTCCAGCGACTGAGTCTTGTTGCCGCAGTACCACCCTTTGTACTTTGGGTTGGTCAGAATGTGCTTGATGGTCAGCTGGTTGAACGCATTGCCCAGCAGGCTGGTGTGTCCTCGCCTGGTCAACTCCTGGGAAATCTTTCGGATTCCATACTTCCCGGTGGCGTAAAGTTCAAAAATGAGCCGTACCGCCTCAGCCTGCTCCGGGATGATGGTCAACTTACAGTTTTTCTTATCGTACCCCCACAGGCGATTGTTGCCCAGCACATGGCCATTCTTGATGGACTGCCGGAACCCGAATTTCAGGCGCTCAGACAGCTTTCGCACTTCATCCTGAGCCACTCCAGCCATCACCACCAAACGAAACTCGCTGTCGGTGTCCAGGGTATTGATGTTATCGTTTTGAAAGAGAACGCCCACATTGGCGTCCAGCAGCTCCTGTGTGTACTGGATACTGTCCAGCGTGCTTCTGGAAAAACGAGAGATCTCTTTGGTGATGATGAAGTCAAAGAGGCCCCGGTGAGCGTCGTCGACCATGCGCAAAAAGCTCTCCCGCTTATAGGTACTGGTCCCTGAGATTCCCTCATCCACATACCCCTGTACCAAGGTCCAGTTGGGATTTTTCTGGATGAATTCCGTGTAGTACTGGACCTGGTTCTCCAAACTTCCCTGCTGCTCCACTTTCTCCGTGGATACGCGGGCATAATATGTAACCCTCAGCGAAAGGTCATAGATGGACTTTCCCCTCCGCAGCTGTTCCCTCAGCCTTCTAATGGGCATCATACCGCCAGTCCTCCCTCTGTTCTTGTAAAATTTTCTCTTCAAAATGACCAGAAAAATACTTCCTGTCAAGAACACGGGAACGGCAGGCGGAATAATACAGTTCCTCTGATATGAAATCCCGTTGCCACAGTCGCTTCAAAAGGACTAGCCCGATCTCACGGTCAATCTCATTCATGGTCAAACCCCCTTCTCGGCAGGTTATGCAAAACAAGGCCATACTATGATGGACTGCGGAGCCCCGTGGCATAGTCTTGAGCATATGCTTCAGCTTATCCGTGGAAGAATGAATAGTATCCCTTCCCCTTGGATCCTCGCTTGGTAAACGTTTCTGTATATAGATTAACCGCCGCCTCAATGCCTGTGCACTGAGGCGGCGGTCTTTGGTTGGAAACGCAACAGCCCTGGCGCCGCTCCTGCTTGACCGGCTTTAAAACCATACCATTGCGTTCTTCATAACAGATATCCGTAAAGTTTACATCAGGCTTCTGTAAAGAGCCTCGATCTCCTCCACGCTGGTATCTCTGGGATTTCCGGGACAACAGGCATCCGCAAAGGCGGACTCCGCCAGGAAATGTACATCCTCCTCCTTGAGGATGCCCTTCAGATTGGCGGGGATGCCCACATCGGTGGAGAGCTGCTTGACAGCGGCAATGGCAGCTTTGCGTGCCTCCTCCAGAGGCATCTCATCGATGCCGCTCACACCCATGGCTTTGCCGATAGCCCGGTAACGCTCACCAGAGTAATCTGCATTATACTCCAGGCCAGTAGGCAGCAGGATGGCACAGGCTACGCCGTGAGGAGTATCATACAGGGCGGACAGGCCATGGGCCATGGAGTGGACAATGCCCAGACCTACGTTGGAAAAGCCCATGCCAGCGATGTACTGGCCCAGCGCCATGCCTTCTCGTCCCTCAGGGGTGTTCTCAACGGCTCCGCGCAAACTCTGGGAGATGAGCCGGATGGCCTCCAGATGGAACATATCAGAGATGGTGCAGGCACCCTTGGTAATGTAACCTTCGATGGCGTGGGTCAGGGCGTCCATACCGGTGGCAGCGGTCAGACCTTTGGGCATAGAACACATCATGTCTGGGTCCACCACAGCCACCTCGGGGATGTCATTGGCGTCCACACACACAAACTTACGCTTCTTCTCCACATCAGTGATGACATAGTTGATGGTCACCTCAGCGGCAGTGCCGGCGGTAGTGGGGACAGCGATGGTAAAGACCGCGTGCTTCCTGGTGGGAGCCACACCCTCCAGGGAGCGCACATCGGCAAACTCCGGGTTGTTGACAATGATGCCCACCGCCTTGGCAGTATCCATAGCGGAGCCTCCGCCAATGGCCACGATGCAGTCGGCGCCGGAGGCCCGGAAAGCAGCCACCCCGCTCTGCACATTCTCAATGGTGGGGTTTGCTTTGATGTCGGTATACACCTCATAGGCAAAGGCAACCTTATCCAACAGATCGGTCACCTTGGCCACCACGCCAAAACGGACCAGATCCGGATCTGTACACACCAAAGCTTTTTGATAACCACGGGAAGTGAGCTCAGGCACGATATTTTCGATCGCACCCTTTCCATGATAAGAAATCGTATTCAGGACAATGCGGGTCGCCATACCATGATCCCCTTTCTGATACCACGCCTGACGCGTGTCTTCCTAAATCCAGCTATACGCTATCACAACCGATTTCTTAAAACAAGGTCTTATCAATAAAAGGCACCAGATGAACAAAATATGGAACTTAACGACGCTGTTTACCCCTGATCTTCTCACAGACCAGATGGCCCAGAGGGCTGAGGATCAAACCATATTACCCAGCAGGTACTTTAGGATAAAGAGCAGGGAAATAACATATGCAAGGACCGGTACCTGTCTGCCTTTGCCCCGAACCAGCTTGATCAGACAGAAACTGATAAATCCAAAGGCAATACCATCAGAGATGGAGTAGGCAAAAGGCATCACTCCGATGGTCAAAAAGGCAGGTACAGCACACTCCATATCGTCCCAGGGAATGGCCACGACGCTGCGCATGGTGAGCACACCCACAATAATGAGCGCAGGAGCAGTGGCTGCAGCAGGGATGATCCCCGCCACCGGAGCCAGAAACACTGAGACCAGAAACAGCAGGCCCACCACAATGGAGCTCAGACCGGTTCGGGCTCCTTCGGCAATGCCTGTGGAAGACTCCGCAAACGTAGTAACGGTGGAGGTTCCGATCAGGGCGCCGCAGCAGGTCGCCGCGGCATCAGCAATCAAAGCCCGATCCCCTCTGCCGTCCCGGTCCTCCAGTCCCGCACTGGCCGACAGACCCACCAGTGCGCCCAAAGTATCAAAACAATCCACGATCGCAAAGCTGATCACTGCCGTCAGCAGGGGCAGCAGACCTTTGGAAAATACGCCGCCAAGATCCAGCTGAAGAAACACGGGCGCCAGGCTGATATGTTCCATGGTCACCGTCTCAGGGATATTGGTCACTCCCGCGGGAATTCCCAGCAGGGTGGTCACCAGAATGCCGATCACCACCGCGCCCTTGACCCGGAAGGCCATCAGAATCGCGGTGAGCAGCAGCCCCACCAGAGTGAGCAGACCCTGCGCGTTCCACACACGCTGCCCGTCCACCACCATGGACAGCTGCAAAGCGGGCACCGCGCCGCTGATGGAGATCAGCCCTACGTTCAGCAGGCCAATAAAAGCAATAAACAGGCCGATGCCGGCTGAGATGGCGTGCTTAAGAAAGTCCGGGATGGAGCAGATCAGCTTTTTTCTCAAAGGGGAAACTGTGATGGCCAGGAAAAGCAGTCCGCTCAGCAGTACGATGGCCAGGCCTTCCTGCCAGGTATAACCCATGCTCAAACAGACCGTATAGGTAAAAAATGCGTTCAGGCCCATTCCCGGCGCCTGAGCAAAGGGCACATTGGCCATCAGCCCTGTGAGAAAACAGCCAATGGCAGCCGACACACAGGTGGCCACCAGTACCGGCCCCCACAGTTCTTCCGGCATGGCGGGGAAAAAGGCCCCGCTGCCGCTGCCCACCTCAGCACACAGAGTATTGGGATTGACGAAGATAATGTAGGCCATGGCAAAAAAAGTAGTGATGCCGCCTATGATCTCCCGCTTGACCGTACTGCCCTTGGCTGAGATTGAAAAAAATCTGTCCATATATCTCCCACCCCATTCAAAATCTTTTGATACACCAATGCAACAAAGACACCGCCGCAGAACGCTGCGGCGGTATCCCTTCTTCTTGTTCACTCTTCTTTTTTCTGCACTTCCATGGTTTCTATCCGTTCCTCTGCGGTCAATTTTTTCCGGTGAAAGCCTGCGCCCAGCCGTTTTCCAGGCTCCAGAGGCTTCTCTATTCGCTTGTTGGTACGATACATCATACCGGCCCCGACCGACAAACCGCCAATGGCCAGCCCGCCTATCACACCAAGAACGGGGTTGACCGCCAGCAGACTCCCAAACATAAAATTCAGGGTGACGCCCGCCAGAGAAATCAGGCTGAGCAGCCTGGCGCTTCGGTTGATATTGTTGTTGACGATGGATGTATAGGTGTCAAAATCCTTGATCACCGTATTTTTGGTCAGTTCGTACCGCTCTTCCAGAAAACGGAACTCCAGCATCACCTGACCCTGAAGCACATAGCTGTTCTGCATCTGCATGGGATAATAGCCTTTATCAATATGTGTCAGGATCTCCTTAACCCCGATCACCATATTGCCGCACTGGGTATAACTGCGGCGAAAATCCAGCAGCTGATAGGTGCCGCTGTTATCCATACGGTTGTCCAGGGTGTCCTCCAGTTCCTTCATGGCGTCTGCACACCCGGCCACATAGGCCGACAGATCCCGTATTTTGAATTGCAGGGCATACATAATCAGCTGACCGATATACTTGACCTGCTTGTCCGCCAGGAAAGCCGCAAACGAACCAGCAGTGGACTCCTCCAGAATCACATTGGTGTCCACCTGCCGCAGCCGGAGCGCGCCTGGTTCGCCGTACAAACCGTAAAGCAACTCCAACACTAGGTCATCGCCTTCCAAATACATCCTGTCCCGGGTCACCTGCAGCTCCAGCGGGGCCGTAAAGACACAGTACTTACTCTCAGCCATGTCCCCGGATGGGCTGCATCGTCCCCGGCTCATTGCCAGGAGAAATGTATTGGTATCCACGGGGTCTCCACCTCATCTCAAAGGGCTCCGTATTTGTTGGACAGCACCGTACGGGGCCGCTCCGCCTCTTCTGCCGTTTCCCAGGGCAGCACATCACCGGGCTCCCGGAGATAGTTGAGGATCTGCCAGATCCCCTCCCCTGTATAGGAACTCACCCGGAAAATCGGATCGCATCCTGCCAGTGCCAGCCAGTTATGGGCCCGATCCGGATTCCCTCCCTCGTGGTCGATCTGGGTCACAATGCCGATCACCGGCCGGTTGCAGCAGGCCGTTACACAGGGAGGATAAAGGGAATACGGCTCAGTGGCGCTGAGCAGCAGCCCCACCACATCCGCCTCATAGGTATAAAGCGCAAGCGCTTTTGCCAACGCGGCGTTTTCCGCATACTCTCCGGGCGTGTCAATGACCACGTCATAGTGGTTGATGTACTGGGTCTTGTGATAGTGGATCACATCTCCCTTAAGCGCCTGGGTCAGCGTTGTCTTACCGCACTCACTGCGGCCCATCAAAATAATCTTTTTCACGTTCTTGTAATCTCACAAATCGTAAAGCCCAAATGATTCTTCAAGTAGGTCACAATGGCGGAAATGGCCGTCTGTACATTGGAAATGCGGCCGGTAAAGATCAGCGTACCGCTGAACCGGTCAATAAATCCCATTTCCACTTTGGAACTTTTGGTGGCGATATCTCCCGCAATCACAGAGATCTCCGACGGGGTCATGCTGAGAATACCAATGGCAGCCTGTTGATAGTCCACATTGGGATTCAGGCCCAGCTTCTGATAAATGATCTCATCAGGACTGGCAATGATATGGGCCAGGGTCACCTGCTTGCCCGGTACCATCTCCTGCACGATGCGCATTTTGCCTTCCTGCACCCGTCCAAAATCCAACAAATCCATTCTTTGTCACCTCGTTTTATCAACGCAGTCCCAGAGCCGCCTTGATGCGGGGCATATCATAGCCCACGATCTCCTCGCCGTTGATCACGGTCACCGGCAAGGCGGTATAACCCCTGTCTTTCATGAAGGCCTGCCCCGCTTGATCCGTTTCCAGATTAAATTCCTGATACTCCACGCCCGTGTCACGAAAAAATTCCTTGACACTGCGGCAATAGCTGCACCCAGGCATGGTATAAATCCGCACTTCCGCCTCTCCGGATGCCTTGGCAGACGGCGTCTGCTGCGGAGCGTCAGGCCGGAGATTGTCCTCACCGGCCTTCCAGCCAGCCGCGCACAGCCCGCCAGTCTGAAGCGCCGCCAGCACTCGCAGCACCTCCTGGGGATTGCGCCCGATATTATTGTCATGAATCACACTATAGCGTACATTTTGCTCAGGGTCAATGAGAAAAAGCCCGCGCAGGGCCACTCCCTCCTCCTCCAGCAGCACACCATAGCTGTCGCACACCCGCAGGGTCTGGTCGGCCGCCATGGGGTATCCCAGCTTGCCCAGTCCGTTGCGCTGCCATGCCAGATGAGTATACACACTGTCGGTGCTGACACTCAAAAGCTCAGCCCCCGCCTGTTTAAACTCCTCCCGGCAGTCGGAAAAGGCGGTCAGCTCTGTGGGACAAACAAAGGTAAAGTCCATCGGGTAAAAAAAGAGCACCAGCCATTTTCCCTCGTAGTCCGAAAGACTGACGCGTGTAAAATGCTCACCATCCGCCGCCAGCGCCTCCATCGTAAACCACGGGGCCTTTTTTCCGGTCAATCGTTCCACACAGCTCACTTCCTGTTCCAGGTATGCTCTGTCCTGCCGGAGCGCAGCAGACTCCGGCAGGACAGGCGGTTTCTTTATTTGTCGGGATGATAGAAGCACTGATTGCAATCATCAGTCTTCTGTTCTTCCTGCTCCTCAGGCTGATAGAAGCACTGGGAACACTCCTCTACCTTCTCCTTCTCAGGGATGTGATAGGGGCTCTGAGGCACATTCTTCTCTTTCTGATCCTGCTTGCGGTTAGGAGCAGGATAGTGACAGTTGGGGCAATCCTGTGCAGTCATGTCATGCAACCTCCTAATTGGAAAGTTTTTCGATCAGGCCGGGATGGGGAGAGGGGATCACGCAGCTGCTCGTAATATCTCCAGTCTCCTCCAGCTGATGCATGGCAGCTTTTACCGCCGAACGGACCGAGGAAACCTCTCCTGTCAGCAGGATAAAGCCTTTGCCGCCCAAACCTCTGGCAATGCGGATCTCCATCAGGGCAACGTTGGCAGCCTTGGCAGCCAGATCACCGGCCTGGACAGCAGTCAGCGCAGTCATGGTTTCGATCATGCCGATGGCCCCTGTCCGCTCCACCTCCGCTGTGCCTACAATGGCACTGGGCACAGAGTCATGCACATTGTTGATGATATGGCTGCCCACAAGGTAAATCCCGGCCATCTGCTTTCCGCTCTCCATAGCGCTTTTCACCGCACCAACTGCTCCGCAAATAATTATAACATATTTTCCGGGGCAAGTGGGAGTAGCAGTTAAAAGTTCTACATGAGCGGCCTTCAGTACCGCGTCCGCGGTCTCTACTCCCACGGGAATGCTTTTCAGTTCCAGTAATCCGATGGACTTTCCCATAACAGGCCTCTTTTCCGCAGAATTCCCAACTTATGCCGGCACGATCACGCTGGCAATGGCGTTGATGATGATAGTCAGAATGAAAATCGTGGTCGCGGGGGGATCGATGTGGGTATCACAGTGGCTGTTGAGCGTCTTGCCCACCAGATCGCCCATCACAGAGCCCAGAATACCAAACAGGACGCCCAGCAGAATACCAGCCTCACCCCAGGCCAGGATGCCCGCGGAGGCAGCCAAAGCGGAAGGCAGGAAAATGTGGTGGGTAGCGGGAGTGGCAAAGCCGGTCTGGGTGAAGATCAGGGAGATGGCGGCAAAACCGAAGCAGATGATGGGGAAGATGCCGAAAGCAGCCATGTTGCCGCTGCTGTACAGAGACATGGCCAGGCCGCTGACGACAATGCCGATGCCGCCGCCCAGGACCACATTGTACACGAAGCCCTTGCCGGTGGAGAACCACTCACGCTTGCCAGTACCGGTGTACTTGCCGGTCAGGCCGGTCTTGCCAAACAGCAGACGGGTCACAACAGCCAGAATGAAGACGGTAATACCGGGCAGGTCCGTAGTGGCGGGGCCGGCGCTTCCAATAACAGGCAGCTGACCAATGCCGTAGCTGATCAGATAGCCCAGCACGCCGAAGATGCCGCCCACCAGGATCACGTCGGGCTCACCCAGGCCGTTCAGGGAAGACAGAATGTCGGTGCCGGAGGCCAGCCTGCCCTTCTTACCGGCATATCCGGCAGCAGCCACACCGCCGGCAAAGGCGATATGGGGACCCACAAAGGAGCCGAACGCCAGAATGCCCACGGCGATGTCGCCGCCCACACCCGCCGCGGTGAGCACTCCGCCCACCAATGCGAAAATACCGGTCATGATAAACGCAGGGAGAGCGCCCATGTATGCGCCGATGATACCGCCGCCAAACGCAGCGATCAGAGCGAACATATCCATAAACAATACCTCTCTTCCTTATTGCCGAATGATGATCTCTTTTTCGGTAACAGCCGCCACCGTGCCCGACAGGCTGGCATGGAGATTGGCTCCAAGCTTACCTTCGGGGATGGCAGCGATGAGGGCGCCCCGTTCTACCCGGTCCCCCTCCTTCACCACGGGCTGGGCCGGCGCACCCACGCCCTGATTCAGGGGCAGGCTCACCGACGAGCAGTGGAATTCCGTCTCCTCCATGGGAGCCGGCACATCGTAGGCGCTCAGCCCCAACTGCTGAATCAGCTTATGGACCGGATAGCGCTTGAAGTCGCGGAAGGGAGCGGCCTGTTGGGGCTGCTCGTGAAGGGAATTGCGTATCCCCTTCCTGCCCATCTCGCCTTTGAGCATACCGTTGAGCTTCCAGGGCTGCAGACCCATAACGCAGGCATACTCGCACAAACGGCAACCACAGCAAAGATAGGCGTTCATCGGGGTATAGGCGGGATCGCACAAAGAGCCGTACGCCGCCAGGCGCATCATCTTATGGGGCTGGATCCGGTGACCCAGCAGCCCCCGGGGACAGACCTCCGAGCACAGGGAACACTGCATACAAGCCGCGCCGGCGTCCCGCAGCATCTGGGGAACGCTTCGGTTCAGGCTGGTCAGCAGCGGGTGGCCTTCCGGCACCACGATCAGGCCCTTAGTGGTTTTGGTCACCACACTCTCAGGGGACACCACCTTGCCCATCATGGGACCGCCGTTGACCACCTGCCAGCGGTCCACCACGGGACCGCCAGCCAGTTCCAGCATCTGCGCCACCGTAACACCCAGAGGCACTTTTACCGTCTTGGGGGTACGCACCGCGCCGGTAATGGTCACATACTTATCCACCACAGGGGTCTGGCTCCGCACGGCAGCCAGCACATTGAGCGCCGTCTCCACGTTGCTGACCACCACACCCACATTCAGCGGAATGCCTCCCTCCGGCACGATGCGTCCGGTCACCTCATAAACGATGACCTGTTCGTCGCCGGCGGGATAGAAGCCGCCCATTTTGTGAACGGACAGCTTGGGGTGGGCGGACAGCGCCCGCTCCAGCGCCTCAACAGCGGCATGATAGTGCTCTTTCAGCGCCACCACACCCCGCTGAGCCCCCACCTGCTCCACCAGCAGGTCCAGCGCCTCCAGCAGTCGGTCGGCCTGACCGGCCATCAGCTGCTGATCTACCCGGAGCAGAGGTTCGCACTCTGCTCCGTTGATGATGACCGTATCCGCCTGGGCCTTCAGCTTCACATGGGTGGGGAAACCGGCGCCGCCGGCTCCCACCACGCCAGCCTGTTCCACCAGGCTGATGAGATTCTCCTGCATATGGCCCAAACCTCCGTTTTATCGTACGTCCATACCGCCTACCAGTACGCAGCGGCGCCGACGGGCAAAGGACTTGGCGGACGTCAGGCCCTCGCCGGTGGGGCCGGCAATGGTAAAGGTGGTATAGCCCTCGCCGCCCACGCCAATGCCGGCATAGGACGGGCCATTCTTTACAAAGATGGTAGTCTGGATCAGCTTGGCCATCTTGGTCAACTTCTCCACGTTGCGGGAGTGCATCATGGCGGTGTGGCGGTTGCCGTGCTCCACACGGACAGCCATATCAATAGCCTGATCCACATCGGGCACCCGCACCAGCGGCAGGATGGGCATCATCAGCTCCACCTGTACAAAGGGATGATCCTCCGCGGCCTCCACCAGGATGACCTTCACATCATCACCCACGCTGATACCAACCTGCTCCAGGATGTACTTGGCGCTCTTGCCCACAAAATCAGTGACCGGGCTTTTGCCCTCCTTGGTCACCAGGCTCACCAACTTGTTGATCACGGCGGGATCCTTGAGCTCGTATGCGCCATGCTTCTTCATATTGAAGATCAGGTAGTCCGCCACGGAATCCACCGCGATGATCTCCTTCTCAGCAATACAGGGCAGGTTGTTGTCGAAGGAACAGCCGTCCACGATATCCTTGGCGGCCTTCTCCACATCGGCGGTCTCATCCACCACCACAGGCGGATTGCCCGCTCCGGCGCCGATGGCCTTCTTGCCGCTGGAGAGCACGGTCTTGACGATACCAGGGCCGCCGGTGGCCACCAGCATCCGGATCTTGGGATGGTTCATCATGGCGTTGGTGTTGGCGATGGAGGGCTCGGACACGGTGACCACCAGATTGGCAGGCGCGCCGGCCACAGCCAGAGCCTTATTGATGAGCCGGATCAGATGCAGGGAAACCTCCTTGGCCCGGGGATGGGGGCTGAACACCACAGCGTTGCCGGCGGCCAGCATACCAATGGAGTTGCAGATAATGGTCTCCGTGGGATTGGTGGTGGGGGTAATGGCGCCGATGACGCCAAAGGGAGAATATTCCACCAGCGTCAGACCGTCATCGCCGCTCAGCGCATCGGTGGTCAGATCCTCGATGCCGGGGGTTTTGACCGCCGCCAGACGGTTCTTGATGAGCTTGTACTCATACCCACCCATGCCAGTCTCTTCCACGGCCTTACGGGAGATGTATTCCAGGTTTTCCTGGTCGAGCACCACGTCCCGGATGGCCTGCACGTACTTGGCGCGGTCATGCATAGAGCGCGTCAGGTATTCCTGCTGACCGGCCACGGCGGCGCTTACCGCCTCATCCATGCTCTTGAACACGCCCCACTCGCCGCCGCAGGCACAGCAGTCCTGGGGCTGTTGCGCATCCAACTGGGAGAGCACCTTTTTTACGATGGACTCCACCACAGTTTCATCAATATTCATTGTTGTTTCCTCCTTACAGGGACATTGCCCAACGGGCGATCTCCATATCCTGCTCCACGGTACCGCCTGATACGCCGATGCCGCCCACGACCTCCCCGTCTACCACATAGGGGAATCCGCCGCCAAAGAGCACGATCTTTCCGGGGAGCACGGCCTCAATGCTGTACAGCGGTCCGTCCGGTCCAGCCGCCTGGCCCAGTTCGTGAGTGGCCATTTTCAAGGCGCTTGCGGTGTAAGCTTTGCCGGAGGCGATTTCCACACTAGCCAGCAACGCTCCATCCATCCGTTGAAGCAGCATCAGATTACCGCCCTGATCCACTGCCGCGAATACCACCGGTACACCAAGCTGGCGGGCCTTCTCCTCCGCCCGTCCGGCCATCCGCTGCAGGTTGGCCAGCGAAAAAGGAGGCATCTGTCCAGTCTGCTGCTGGTCCAGCTTCTCCCGAACCAGGCAGGTCACCTTCTCCCGGAGCTGGTCCTCTTTTACCAGGTCCTCCTGGAGTCTGGCCAGAGCGTAGATGGCGTCGGACAGCCGGTTCACATACCGGGCCACCACAGGACGCACAGAATACCGCTGGCTCATGGTAACGATGTGGCGCTCAGCCCGGCGTACAATGGTCCGAGCCACATGGAGCGCGGCGGAGCAGGGATCCACACCGGGGATCACGAAGTGGGTCTGCTTGCCCGTAGTCTCAGTACAGGTATCCACCACTTCTTCCAGAAAGGCCACGTCCTCTTCCGAGATCGTGCCCTGCAGCCTGGCCATCCCCTCTTCATCGCTGGCCAGCTCGGCACCCAGGGAGAAAAGCCTGCCCTGGATCTTGCGCAGCGTGGTCCGGATATACTCCCGGTCGGTTTGGGCATAGGCCAGACCCAGCATGGAATTGGCCTCATCGATGGTGCCGTAGCACTCCACCCGAGGGCTATCCTTGCTTACCCGGGTGCCGCCCACCAGACTGGTCTGCCCCTTATCTCCGGTTTTGGTATATAAGTTTGCCATCAGCCCACCTCGACGGTATCCACAATGCCTACAATGGACGTATCCACCGGCGCCTCGCCTTTTCCAAAGACATAGCGGGCGGAGCTGCCTTTACAGACAATGACGATCTCGCCCACACCGGCACCTACAGAATCCACAGCAACTTCGCTGCTGCCGTCCCGTTCCAGACGCTCGGTCAGCTTTTCCACTACCAGGAGCTTCATCCCCACCAGCTGCTCGTTCTTGCTGGTGGAAACCACAGTCCCGATCACTCTACCCAAATACATAGTGTCACCTGCCTTACGTCTCTTTTCGGATCACAATGCCCCGACGGCGGGCCTCATCTGCCGCCAGCTGGGTGATCAGCGCATTGGCTTCCACCCAAACTGTACAGCCGTTCGGGCAGGATGCCAACTGACGGCCGCCGATCACATGACCGGCCAGGCGCATCTCAGCCGGTCCTTCCTTTCTGGCCCCGGCTGTCTGGTCATTTTCTCCCGTCACCGAGAAGCTTTTGGCCACCGTCTGTTTCACGGCTTTATCCAACCGCTGTGCGGAGGTCAGGCGGGCGCCATAGCTTTGCAGCAGCTCCAGATGGCTTCGCAGCGTCTGCTTCAGCGGCTCCGCCATCCGAAATCCCCTCCGTACCCGTTCACTGTGATCGGGACAGCACCCATCGGTAGCCACGACCACGCTTTTCCCCCGCATCAGTCCGTCCAGGATGATCGCCGATGCCGGCGTATCAGCCATACAGGCCGCCACGTGTGAGACGGTCCGAACAGTGGCTGCCGGAACAATGATGGTATCATACGCTTTGGTGAGCGCCTCCGGTGTGTCGCCCGGTGTGCCGATCCACAGTTCCTCCGGTTCCAGTGCGGCGCGGATGGCATCCACATCCAGCAGCCCGGCCGCGCTTTGTGAGATCAGCACGCGGAAGGTAAATCCCTCTGCCCGCAGACGGCGCATAGCCTCCAGCGCTTCCGCAAAACTGATGTTGGACCCGGTGTAAACCACAAGAGCCCGCTTCATTCGCTCCATCAGCTTTTCCACCACCCGCTGAGCCAGCACTTCCACCAGGAGCGTCTCCCGAACCAGGCTGTTCAGCTGCTCAGTCGTCAAAGGTCCTCACCTACTTCTTATAGTGTGCAGTTGACAGCAATGCCCAACGGGGTCACCAGCAGCGGAGCCGCCGGCTTGATCACCGGAGTGCCCAGGCATTTCTCAAAGGTCTGTTCAAACTGGGTAAAGCAGCAGGCGCCGCCCACCACATAGATCTCATCCACCGGGTAGTCCTTCAGATAGCGCCCCACAATAGAGGCCATCTTTTCCACCACCGGCTTGACCACCGGATACACCCGGCTTTCCTGGGCCGGGTCCCGTTTAGCCGCTTCGGCCTCCTGGATGCTCCAGCCGTGGAAGCCCGCCAGCACCAGGGTCATATGGGTGCCGCCGGTAGGCTCGTCTCCGGTAAAGATCACCTTGCCGTCTTTGAGAATGCTGATGCCTGTGGTGCCGCCGCCCACATCCACCACCGCGCCGTCCGTGATGCCAAGCACCGCGGCGGCCGCCGTGGGTTCGTCAACGACGTTGGTAAGGCGGAAGCCCGCCCCTTCCACCACATTTCCGATCACCCGGACATTGCCCTCAATGATTCCGGGCGGAATGGCGCAGGCCCCGGCTTCCAGAGTGGTACCCAGTCGGGCTTCCAGCTCATCTTTCAGCCTGGTCACTGCATTCAGGGCACCGATATAATCCACCACGATACCGTCCCGCACCACAGTGGAAGGATAGGTGGCGCCGGCCACCGGCCGGTTCTCCTCATCCACCACCGCCAGCACGATGTTAGCGGTACCCAGGTCCACACCTGTCCGCAGTTGGCCCTCCCAGGGATTACAGCTGCCTGTTTCGATCAGCCGTTCAAACTCCAAAAGGGTCTCATTGCCCTTGCTTATATCCTGCACCATTGCCATCCCCCGTTGTGTCAGTCTTCCAAAAAGAAGGCCCTGTCGCCGTTCTTCACGCCCAGCGCATTGGCCTCTTCCACGTCGATGTGCATCTCCAGCGCATATTTCTCAGATACCCGGACCAGCACGTTGCACAGCAATGCGCCCCGCAGGCCTTCGATCCTGGTCTGCACATACTGCCCGTCCCGGTATCCAAGGCGCTGGGCAATTTCCGGCGTCATATGGATATGACGCAGCGCGGCGATAACGCCCCGCTCCTTTTTCACGCTTCCCTTTGGTCCGATGATCTCAATGCCAGGCGTATCCTCCAGCTGGCCGGACTCCCGTACCGGGGGCTTTACCCCCAGTACAAACCCGTCCGCAATGGATATCTCCACCTGACTCTCGTTCCGCAGGGGGCCCAGTACCCGCACCCGGTTCAGTTCCCCCTTGGGACCCCGGATGGTCACGGTTTCCTCGGCTGCGTACTGACCAGGCTGGCCAAGCATCTTCTTGACCGTCAGCTCGCTGCCGGGACCAAACAGCGCGTCCATATCCGCCCTGTTAAGATGGATATGCCGGTTGGACACCCCAATGGGAGTGGATCGCTCCAGGCGCTGATGCTCCTGGAGCGCTTCCACCACCAGGCGGGTAATCTCTCGGACAAATTCCTGGGAAGAAACTCCGCTTTTGCCCATACCCTACCTCGCTTACTGGTGTTACTGCATCTTGGGCAGGATCTTCTCCACATCGGTGTGGGGACGGGGAATGACGTGCTGAGACACGATCTCGCCAACCTTCTCGGCAGCACAGGCACCGGCGTCCACAGCGGCCTTGACGGCGCCCACGTCGCCGCGGACCATCACGGTCACCAGACCGGAACCGATCTTCTCATAACCGATCAGAGTAACATTTGCGGACTTGGTCATGGCATCAGCGGCCTCAATGGCGCCAACCAGGCCTTTGGTCTCGATCATACCGAGCGCTTCACCCATAGTGATAACCTCCTATTGATTACATGAACTTCGTTTTCTCAGGATCTCTTATTTTTTCCGCGCCGATTTCCCTTGGCCGAGCGGGTACTCTGGGAAGCTTCCCCGGGCACATCCGGCGCTTCCTCCGGTACAGGAACCTCCGCTTCCTCTGGCTTTTCGGGCTCAGGCTGCGCCGGAGTATCCGGTTCAGATTCCTCCGGAGCGGGTACTTCCGGAACTTCCGGCTCACGTTCCTCCAAAGATGAGGCCTGCGGAGCGTCCGATTCTGCTTCCTCCGGAAAAGGTGCTTCCGGGTTTTCCGGTTCATGCTCTCCCGGTTCAGGTGCTTCCGGCGGCTTCTCCGCATTCTCCGCCTGAACAGGCGGGACTTCCGGCGGCTCCGGTTGGGCGGTGGGGGGAGGCGGCTCCGGCCCCTTCGGGGGTTCGGGCGGCTGGTCGCCCACCGTGTCGGCGGTGTGGATCATGGTCTCCAGATAACTGGAAGGACGGGCGATCACACGGGTACTCACCACCCGATTGACCTTACCGGCAGCCATAGAAGCGGCGTCCACAGCGGCTTTTACCGCACCTACGTCGCCCTGTACTTTGATCAGCGTCCATCCGCCTCCCTTGGTCAGCTCGTAGCCCACCAGTTCAACGTTGGCCGACTTCACCGCTGCATCCGCCGCCACGATACCGGCGGCCAGGCCCTGGGTTTCGATGAGTCCCAAACTTTTCTGCTGCATATCTTCACCTCCCGTCCAAATCTTTCAACGGCAGCTTTTTTACAAGCCGTGCTGCATTTGCGCCCAGCGCCCGGGCCTGTACAGGTCCGGCCTGGAGGGAAATGCGAAACAAAGGTTTCTCCTGCTCCAGTTTGTTATAGTGAAGGATGAGTTCCCGGGCGTCCGCACCGATACCCACCTCCAGATTGGAGTTTCTTGCCGCTTCCCAGGCCAGATCCAGCGCACGCCCTTCTGTGTCCTGGCTCAGCTTCCAGGGGATCCCCTCTTCTTCCATACCCAGCTCCACTTCCCGCAGAATCCTGCGGTCCACCTGAGGGGCGGCATAAAAGTGGATCATGGGCTTTCTGATTTCCTGGGCCATCGCCATATCAGGCTCCCCCTTCCGTCAGGGAAAGGACCAACCCGGTAGCCACCGCGTTGCGGGGACCTTCCGTACCCCGGATATTGCCCCGGCCGGCTACCACCTTGTACTGAGACAGTGCGTCGGTCACCATCTGGGGCACCTCGAAGTCCAGGGCGGAACCACCCACCAGGACCACAAACTGGATCTCACGCACATTGCCAGTGGGGCTGACACGGGTCAGCGCCCGAATGGCGTTGGTGACAAATACCTTCTGCTTGGCCTGCTGACGGATCATCCTGATCCGCTCCATAGACAGGTCACCCTCCAGCGGGATAAACTTTCCCTCCTTCAGGATCACTACCTTGGCAAACAGATGGGGGTCCAAGGGCTGTTGGAAAAATTCCACGGTACCGTTTTCGTGGCGGATATGGAACAGGCTTTCCACCTTGGCCAGGGGATACTTTTTAATATCCTCCGCCGTGTCAAAGTCGTCCAGTCCCATCTCAGACTGGATCAGCAGCGTCACCATATTGCCGGCACCGGCCAGATGGATGGAATGAATCTCACCCTCCGGGTTGATGATGGATGCGTCAGTGGACCCGGCGCCCATGTCCAGGATGGCCAGGGGCTTGTTGGTGCCCGGCGTGGTCAGTGCGCCCCGGATGGCCATATCGGCCTCCACGCCGCCCACCTTTACGGGCACTCCGATCTGCTGGGAAAACTCTCTTGCGATGGCTTCCATCTGGAGCCTGTCGGCCTTTACCATGGCGGCAATGCCTACCGCGTTCTCCTGAGAGAACTCATTGGCCAGGCCGCCCTGTACCTTCTGGGGTGTGAAGGTGTCCACCGCCAGCAGATCCTGGATCTTGATATCTTTTGGATGCTGACTGGTGAGATTGGCCATGACCTGGCGCACCTTCTCCAGCATACCACCGGCGTTGGTGCCAGGCTCGCCCCGCACATCTTCCAGCTCCGAAATGGACTCAACCGCCTTCATAATGCGCTCTGCACCGGCGTCCACATCCACCTTAACACTGCGGTTGCGGCCCATCAGTTCGATGGTTCCGGCAGGGATCTTACGCTCTTTCACGTCTCCTGCAGGTGTCTTGATGACTACTGCGGAGCGATTTCCGATGAGCGCCCGGGCGATGGGTACCACCTGCCGGGTCTCCTCAGAGGACAAGCCGAACAAAGTGGCGATGCCATAGGGATTGGAGAGCACCTCCACCACACCGCCGGCCGAGGCGACCTCAACGGCGGAGCGCATACCCATGGGCACCTTATCCACCAGGGCTACCTCGTCCACAATGGGGATCTTTCGATCCAGGCGGTTGTGGATCAGCACGCCGTCGTCCCGCTGCACAATGGCGGCGGTAACCTGACGGCTGCCGCTGTTGCCCCGGTTAATGAGCCGGGCCGCCTCTTCAAAGTCCACCGATTTGGGAATGACCACGATGTAGTCCTTCCCGCCAGGGGCGTTTTCAAGGTCGGTGATCAGAATGGTCTCTCCCACTCCAACCCCCATGCCGCCAGGCGTGGCCGGGTTATGACCGATCATGGTGGATTCGGTAATAATGGTCTCGGTGATGGTCTCCATGGCCACATCGCCGATGACGGGGGCGGCCTCGTTGAGCCGCACCTCGGAAAGCTGCTCAATGGTATATCCGGCTTTATTCAGCGCATCATTCAGTGAGTGAAAAATACCGTTGATGTTCTGGCGGGTGCCCTTGATGCCCGTGGTGGGTACCGTGCCGCTGGCCAGGAACACGGCATGGCCGCCCTCGATGCGGGCCAGCGCCGTTTCTGTGGTCGCGTTTCCGATGTCGATGCCTGCGACAAGTTTCATAGGGCGCCTCCTGACTCTGGTGATAATTAGAACTTCTTTAGTCTGCCGCGCTTCTCATAAACTTCGGCGGCCTCACGTACCAGAGTAGCGGCGGTCTTGGCGCCGTACTTGCTGTCCAGCTCGCCGGCAATATCCAGCAACTCCTGCTTGGTGGAGCGGTAGGGACGCAGGGCATTGTAGATTTCCAGCAGACGCTCGTCGGGCACGGCGATAAGTTCGGCGGCCCGGCGCAGGTTGCCGGCAAAAGCCTCACGATGGACGGACTCGGCCACCTGAGCCTGCATCTCCAGGGTCTCGGGGGCGATACGCATATCGTCGGCACTGATCTCCCCGTTGATCACCTTCTCATAGCTCAGAGAGGTGAAATCCTTGCCGGTGGGAGTCTTGATCTTGTCAGCCATGCTCTCAGCCAGAGGATAGTTGGCCGCGGTGAGCTTATCGCCGCAGCAGGCGGCGGGGGCGGCGGGAGCGGAGGCGCCAGTCTTCATGGCGGCCATGACCTGCTCCACGATCTGCTTCATCAAAAGTTCCTGATCCATAAACTTGCTGCCTCCTTACTGGAACGAGACCGAAACGGCCTGCGGCTTTTTATTGTTGTCCACCAGCTCAGTCTCCTTGATGTGGAGCAGAGCGGACAGCGCCTGATAGGTGGGACGGGCCATCTGGTCATTCTTGGTGGGAACGGGAGTGGGAGCCTCACCCTTGGCGTACTTGGCGGCGTTCTTGCCGATCTTGCGGTAGGTCTCCAGATCGATCAGAGGCGCCTGAGAGAACAGCTCCAGGTTGGACAGGGGGGGCAGGTCCTTCTGGTGGATCACAGTGGTGCCCTTGGACTGGATGCCAATGCCGATGCCGGAGCCGGAATACTCGGCGGCGTCATGGGCGATGAAGGAGACGTCGGAGGTGCGATACACCTTGATGACGCGCCACTTCAGTCCTTCCTCCTCAATGCCGGCGATGATCTCGCGCAGCACCTTGTCATGGGGCAAATCAACGATGGTCTTGGTCTGCCGGGTGCCAAAAGCGGGAGCCAGACCGATGACCACCTCATCAGCGGCGGAGCCCTTGCGCGCCTCGCCGTTCTCAGACACGGTCAGCTTGCCTGCGGCGGGGATGGAGGAAGCGGCAGGAGCCGCAGCGGGAGCGCTCTGACCGGCGCCCATTTCCTTCAGGACTTCTTCAATCACACTGCGCAGAGTGTTTTCATCAAATGTCATGTTGCTTCACCCCTCTTAAATGTCTTCAGGACGGATGGCTCTGGGAATGTTCTTCAACTGGTTCCAGCGCTCCTCGCTGATCTGATATCCGGTCATGGGGCCATGATACTCATTGGGCACGTTGACCGCGGAGAGAACGTGGAAGTTCTCGTCAAAGATAGAGGCAGTGTGCAGGTAGTCGCCGGCCACCTTCTGACGGAGCATATTGTAAACGTTGTGGGCGATGTCGGTAAAGCCGGCACGGTCCAGAGCCTTTACAAAGTCAACGCCGGTGACCTTGCGGGCCATCATATCCTCAATGGCCTTCAGATCCTCGTTGACGTTGCGCTGAGGCATATCGTTGGAGCCGTTGGCGTAGGTAGCGGCCTCCACCTCGGCGTCGGTGATCTCGGGCAGGCCCAGCTCGCGGAACATACCCTGCAGGGCGCGGGCGGCCTTGTTGCGGGCCTTGAGCACGTCCTCTTCCCGGACAGGCTGCAGACCGCCATCGATCTTCATATCGCGCTGGATGATGGTCCAGTCGTCATAGTCCTCGGCATCCCAGTTGGAACCGGCGAACATATTGTCGTAGTTGGGAGTGGCGGAGTAGCCGGAGCAGATGTAGTCGGTGCCGGAGAACAGCTGAGGCACGGTGCGGGCCACCCGGCGCAGGTCGGAGTGGGTGAAGGTCTGATCGTTGGAGGTGGTGGACTCCAGGTCCAGCAGCATGGCGATCAGGTTCTCAGCAGCAATAGCACGGATACCGCCGGGCACACCGGCAGGCACACCTACGCAGGACACAGAGCCGTTCTGGGTACCCTGTACGCCGGCGCCCTTGGTGACGGCCAGGCAGCGGGCCTCCAGGTACAGCATGGACTTGCCTTCGGCGTAGCCCATCTGAACCTCAGAACCAGTACCGGAGGTAAAGCGCATTTTCAGGCCGCGGGAAGCGTAGCAGCTGGCCAGGAAAGCCTTGGAGTAGGGGGTATCGTCGCCGTCCATAAAGACGGGCTCGGTGCCGTAGACGGAAATGGTCTCGGCGTAAGTGGTAAAGCCCCGCATACCCAGCATCAGCTCGGTGGCCTCTTCCAGGGCACACTGGGTCATGATGCCGGGACGGCCGGCCTGCGCGCCCACAAACAGAGCCATGGCATTGAAGGGGGCGTAACGGGCTACAGCCACGGTGGTCTCCATCTCAGCAAAGCCACGGACAGCAGCCTCAGCAGCGTCGGCGGCGATCTGAACGGGGTTGTCTCGCACGTTGGTGACGTGGCACTGGTTGGCGGGCATCATACGGGCCCGCATCTTGGTCATGCCCATCATGATCTCCACGATGGTCAGCTTGCCTACCACCTCGGTCAGCTTGGCGGGAGTGAGGGACAGGGTGATGTCCAGCACTTCCTTCCGGGAGACGTTGATGTCCACGATCATCCGGGCAATGTCCAGAGAATCCATGGCCATGGCCTTCTCCGCATTCTCCAGCCGGATGGCATGGTCGGCAATAAAGGTGTCCAGCATATCAAACTCAGCGCGGGACTTACCGTCCAGTTCGGTCACAACGCCGTTTTCGATCTTGATGCTGGGCTTGGGATCGAAGGGGCTGTTCATGGCGATCAGGCCCACCTCAGGCCATTCCTGCACATAGCCGTCCTGGTTGACCGGGCGGGCGTCCAGCACTTCAAAACGCTTAGACTTCATGTCACTGACTCCTTCCCGTAATTAGATGATGTAGGGGGTGGTGGTGCTCTTGAGCTCCTCGTCGGGTGCCAGAGACTTGAGCAGCTGCAGGCCCACGTCGCGGGCAGCGATGATAGCCTGCTTCACCGCACCGGAGTCACCGGAGAAGAAGAAGTTAACCTCGTTGGAGAAGCTGGTGCCGCCGTTGCCGGGGGTGGCAATGGTGACGGCGTCCACGGTAGCGGCCTTGGAGGCGGCATCCGCCAGAACCACGCCGATGCCGGCGGGAGCACCCACGGTGATGCCGAAGGCCTTGCCCAGAGGAGCGCCCCAGACCTTATTCAGCACATAGGAAGCGCGGGCGCTGTACTGGAACTCCAGATGGCCGGCGCTGTTGCCGTACACGTCGCCCATGGTGCGGGGGATCTCCCGCAGGCAGACCTCAACGGCCCGGCGGACATCGGACACGTCCTCGGCGCCAAAGATGATCAGGGAGCCGTGGCCGGCGCCGCCCTCGGTATCACGGGGGCACTCAACCAGCAGGCACTCACTGTTGGTTGCCTTCACAGCCTCGTCAGCGGCAAAGATCTGGGGGCCGGCGCCCACACGGTCACTGATGATGCCGATGGCGCGGTACTTGGGATCGATCTTCAGCTGCTCATGGACCTGATGGTCCAGATTGGCAATGACCAGGCCAATGGTATGGCCCAGAGCGGTGCCGACAAATTCCGTCAGATTGCAGGCGGGGGCGGGTTCGGCACAGCAGCTCGCCTCAGGAGCGCAGGCAGGCTCGGAAATGCCCATCTTCTTCATGACTTCGTCCATAACCTTGCTGACCAGTTCATCTTTCATGTGTTAACCCTCCGAACTTTTTATAATTTGAATTCTTGGGGGATACCCGTCGCTGTTACAGCATATGGGGCAGAATCTTCTCCACATCGGTGTGGGGTCTGGGGATCACGTGGATGGAGACCACTTCTCCCACCTTCTGGGCCGCGGCTGCGCCGGCGTCGGTAGACGCCTTGACCGCGCCCACATCGCCCCGCACCATAACGGTTACCAGTCCGGAACCAATCTTCTCGTAGCCCACCAGGCTGACATTGGCGGATTTGACCATGGCATCGGCGGCCTCGATGGCGCCCACCAGCCCCCTGGTCTCAACCATTCCCAGAGCTTCCTGCTGCATATTACAACCTCCTTTTTCCGGGCAGCGGCGGTTTGATAGCATATAAACCGCACGCTATCTGAGCGAATTATACCTGACAGCCGGCATTATTTTCTTGGCAGACCGGAGTGCTTTTTTGTCGGTTTATTCCAGTCCGTCCAAACCAAAAACACCCCCTCCCCTGTCTTATCTCACCACAGGAACAGCCCAACTTTTTGACTCGCCAGGCTTACAAGGACAAAAAAGTCCACCCCACATCTTTCATAAAATGCGAGGTGGACTTTTTTGTCCTATCCTATAAATGACATCAATAGCCAGACAGCTTCTGAAGAATGGCCCCCACACATTGCGCTGTTGCAGGCCGGGGATTGGAGGCGGTGGTGACGTCGGCCAACGCGGCGGAGATCATTTCCTCCCGCAGCTGCCTAAACTGTTCCGGGTCGCCACCCCACTCCTTAAGAGTGGCGGGGATCTTGAGGGTCCGGTTCAGGCGCTCCACTTCCCGCAGCAGGTTGGAGACACCCAGCCGCACACTGGGGGCAGGCAGATCCAGGGTCTTGGCCAGGCGCTGGTACTTTTTTGCCGCCAGGGTGTACTCGCCATTGCGGACCCCAGCCAGGTTAGCATTAAAGCCAATGATATGAGGCAGCAGCATGGCATTGATCCTGCCGTGGGCGATGTGGAGCTTTCCCCCCACTGCGTGGGCCATACCGTGGGTCAGTCCCAGTCCCGCGGAATTGAAGGCCAGTCCAGCCATGCAGGAGGCATTGTGCATCTTCTCCCGGGCCAGCAGGTCGGTGCCGTCCTGATAGGCAAGAGGCAAAAACCGGAACACCAGTGAAACAGCTTTTTCACACAGTGCATCGGAAAAATCGTTGGCTCCCTTGGATACATAGGCCTCCATGGCGTGGGTAAGCACATCCATACCAGCGTCCGCGGTAACGCTGGGAGGTGCAGACACTGTAAGCTGGGGGTCCAGAATGGCAACAGGCGGACGCAGCGCCTTGCTGTCCAGAGGATATTTGATACCCTTGGCCCGATCGGTAATCACCGCGTATTCCGTCACTTCAGACCCGGTCCCGCTGGTGGTCGGAATGGCAAAGCACTCCCAGCGATCGGTATCAATCTGAAGCGTCTCCTTGGCCACCGCACGAATGGCCTTGGCCGCGTCAATCGTAGAACCGCCGCCCACAGCGACCATAGCCTCCGCCCCACAGGCCTGAAGAGCCTGCACACCAGCGGCCACAACCTCGATGGGAGGATCGGGCACAACGGCGTCAAAGACACTTACCTGACAACGGGTCAGGAAGGATGCCACTTTATCCGCCACGCCCATGCTGGCCATGAATTTATCCGTGACGATCATCACATGTTTATCTTCCACCTTGCGCAGCCGCTCCAATGCGCCTTCGCCGAAAAAGATTCTTGTGCTGAAACTGAATTCTTTCATACTCTTACACTCCCAGGCAGCAGCCGCTCCGCTCCGGGCGGATCAGCGATCACCGCTTTGATCTCCGGCCTTTTTACTTTCCTCACGGAATTCTGTGGGTGTAACTCCTACTTTCCGCTTGAAAGCCTTGCTGAAATAGTTAGTCTCACCGTAGGAGAGCTCGTAGGAAATATTGATGACCGGCAGATCGGTGTCCAGCAGCATCTGCTTTGCCAACTCGATCTTACCGTCTGTGACATAGGCAATATAATTCTGTCCGGTCATCTTTTTGAAGAATTTGCTGAAATAGCAGGAACTCATGTTGGCATACTCCGCAGCCTCATCCAGGCTGAGTCCCTTGCGCAGATTGCGGTCGATATAATTCAGGATCTTTTGTCCGCTCTCCACCTCATAAAAGCTGCTCTTCTCCAGGGTTTCAAAGAGGATATTCAGCATCTTCTCCATGGTAAGGTAAGTCTCGTATTTCCGTCCCTGCCGGTCGAAACGAATACGAAAGTGTTCCAGGCAGTTAGCCAGCTTCCACTGGGTAGCTTGTCCAAAAGGGGCGCCAAGCTCAACAATACCCGAAGAAAAATCCACGACCTCATTACGGATCGTCTCCATATTATCTTCATCCCGATAGAGAACGTCAAGGTATTCTCTTGTGGTCTGGATGCACTTTCTGTACTGGAAGCTGCGCAGATATTCCGCCAGTGTGTTGGTGTAGCGCTCTCTGCGCATAGGCTCGGGCTGAAGTTCCATTTGGCGCTGGGTACTCTTACCGATCAGCGATTTGACAGCGGCAAGAATCCAGGCCGGCCGGCATGGCTTAAGCAGGTAATCTCTAATGCCCAATCTCCAAATATTGCGTGAAACGTGCTCTTGCTCCCCGGAGGAAAGCACAAGAATAGGCGTCTCTGGCATCAGCTTCTGCACCGAGGAGATCATATTGCACCTGTCCAGGCTGAACTTTGGAATATCGGCGATAAAAAGATCCGTTTTTTCGGTCTGAAGAATCCTGACCGCCTGCTCCGTTTCAGACGCTTTGAGAATCCTCACGCCTTCCAGCCCGTTCATAAGAACTTCCCCGGTAATTTGTCGCTCTAAATCATTATCACTTAATACCAAAATTTGTTTCATCCGGCCTTCCTCCTACGGCATATGCTGACAGGCGCACACCTCAGAACGGTCCTGGCCTCTCCAGCGGCAGCCGAATCCGAATCAAAATTCCGCTTTTTCTGTCGTCCCGGGCCCCGACACTGACCCCATATTCCGCACCAAACACGTGCTGCAGACTGCTGTTGACAGCATAGAGCGATTTACTTCCATTTCTGGGCGTACTCAGCATATGTACCCATTCATCAAGGGATTTGATCCCACCGGAGCAGCGTATCTGAAACAGAAAACAATTTCCTTCTTCTTCTCCATAGAATTCCAGCTGGAAGGACGCATTGCTCTTTTCACCAAAGCCTTCAAAAACCGTTTCAACAATGGGCTGCATCAACATAAACGGACAGGGAATTCCAAAATACCCGGAAGGAACAGAAATACGAAAATCCAGCTTGTCACCTACCCATGCTTTCTGAATCCGCAGAAGGGCCCCAATATAATCCAGTTCCTCTCCAAGCGTGGAAAGCTTTTTCTGCGTACCCACAGCATAACGTGCAACATCAGCAAAATCGTACGCAATCTGTTCCGTCTTCACCGCCTTTTCTTCATATGCCAGCCGCGTGATGATGTTCATCACATAGAAGAAGTAACATAATTCGTTGCTTCTTCCCATAGCGTCATTCTCTTTCTCACGCAGCGCCATTTCCAGCTCTGAGCGAGCGGCCCGTTCCTCCGAGAGTTCCTTGTCCTTCTCCTCCAAGGTTGTAAGCATTCTTTTTCCGCTCTCGTTTTCCGTCATTGCAACAATAATATCCCGCAGAATATGAACGGCCGCCTCTACCTTATCGTAGGAAACCGTCTCCATTTTTTCATACAGCCGACTGATCTGCTCATGCTTGCGCCAATTGCTTTGTTGAGGAAGAATATATTCCAGCTGCTCAGCCTCTTCTTCACATACTTTGACCTGGCCTCCCAGCACAGCACCCATATAGGTTCCATTGATGATCAGCGGAACCGCAAAATCAACCAGATTCGCATGGCAGCGGTAAATATACGGCTGGCCGGTAATTGCCGAATGCAGCCCTCCGTGTGCGTCACACTGAGCGCACAACTCGGAAAATCCCTGTACCTCCCGTACCTTCATGCAGTGTTCAGTAAAGCCACTGTAGCGGGTGATCGGGTTCCCTCTATAATCTACCGTTACAGCTCCAATCCCCATCGCTCTGGAGCAATTATCCTGGATGGACTGAAGCAAATTCATATCAATCAGTTCGGAGATCTTTTTTATTTCACTCATACACGACTCCCCATCCCACCGCATACTGTTTTGTAAGTTGGCATTGACTCAAGCTCCACAATACGACAGTTCGTCTAAAAATACCTTGTGCTTTACTGACGCTTTTAACCTTAATTATAACAAAACAGATGCATATGACAAGGTAGTTTTCTATGCGTAACATATCATTGTCCCTATTCCTTTTCAAGATGCTTTTTTGACGTATTACTTCCATTTTTGATTATACACTTTCCAAATAGCGGAAGCTCTTGCGCATATGCCACCACCCAGGAATCATCCCAACGTCCGCTAAAGACCGCTCCTGTTTTCCCACGGCCTTGCTAATTAATCGTCTCTGCTCCATTTGTCCTTTTCACTACTTCTTCTTAACGATGTGAGCCACCAGGCGCAGATTGTGCTCGATCAATTTGTTGCGGGCCTCCAGATCGCCCTGAGCGGCCTGTTCCAGATACCGGCGCTCCTCTTCCGCTTTCAGCGGCCGGGGGAAGGAGCCGTTTCCCCCGCCGGACAGGCGAAGCGTAAAGAAAACCTGATTGAGCAGCAGTAGGATCCATGCAGGAATCATTTGTCACACCTCCATGGTCCCACTGTATTCCGACAATGTTTGTCCCTATACGGCAAATCCTTGTCCAGTCTATGATTGGGTCAGCGCCTGTATCAGCTCCTTCTGTCCCATTCCCCAGAAATGATCCTGGGAGATCTTCTCTTCCGTTCGGCCAAAATATCTCCACCGGCTTTCATCCGGGCGTCCCGCATCCCAGGTCGTATCAAAATAGCGGTATTCCCCATCCAGCATTGCGCAATTCCACATATGCTCCTCTCCAGCTCCGGTGCCGGTAATGTTCCAGCAGGGGATGCCAGCCTCCTCACAGAGCACACGAAACGCCCAGGAAAATCCGCCACAGATGGCCGTTCCATTCTGCAACGGTCCGAAAGCTGTCCTGGATTCACGGGGCAACGTATCCGGGCTCTGATAATACCGGTAGTCATATGTGGTATTTTCCACAATAAAGCGGTAAATAGCCTTAAGCTTCTCCTCGTCGTCCATGGTGTCGGTCAGGATGGTCGCCACAGTCTCTTTTGCGATGCTCTTGATCTCCTGTATCTTCTCAACGCTCTGCTCAATCGTCTCAGAATCGCTTGGAAAAGCTCGAATTGCTGTGGCGTCGCTGTTGAGTGTATACACCACATATCCATACCCCGCCAGATGCAGGGCCCGCTGCATATCATCCACCAGCAGTTCCGGATTCCGGATCACAATGGGAATCTCTTCCTCACCAAGCGCGGCGTCCGCCGCCTCTACCAATTCCGCCAGGGTATTGATTTCCGCGGCTCCCTCCGGTTCTCCGTCCGGATACCCCAGCTTATACGGCATATATGAGATCTTACAGATCGTCCCCTCCGCGCCTTCTGTACATTCCAGAGCGTAGGCATATTTCAGCTCCGGCCGGGCGCTCAACACCTGATTGGATGCGTTCTGGAGCAGAATGGAGCGCTCCTGAAAGAGAAGATCCTCCTGCGTAAAGCGGAAGGTCACTTCCTGCACAAATCCTTCATACGCCCGCTCCAGGATCTGAGCGGCCTCCTCCTGGGTAGTCACGGGATAGATCTCATTCATTGGTTCCGGTGAGGCTGGCGCTTCACTCTGTAACGGAGTGGGGGATGGTGTCTCAATACTGGGACTGTTGGTATCCACGGCATTGGACTGAGCCTGCGAACATCCGCTCAGGCACATCGCGGATAAAACCGTAAGGACAACAGCGGTCGTACCAATTCTTTTCATGTGTATCTCCTCCTGTCAAACGCTGCATCTGACGGGAGACCCGTCATGTCATAGACGCGCCGCTGCTGTAAAAAGTTTCTTGCCCTGCCTGGCGGCCCACAACAGATCCAGGGTCACAGGGCACAGACCCGCACCTGGAGCTCCGTGACATACTCCTCTGAATGATTGGTGTCGTGAGCGTCGATACGGTAGAGTTCCAGCGGCGCCCCCTCTGGCGTCCGCCCGGCCGTCTGGATTCCTGTCAGCAACGTGCTTAAATGCTCCTCCATCCGGTCATATTCGCCCCGATAGTACAGTCGGGCGTACTCCCCGCCAGGCAGCACATCATCATAGGGCAGTCCGGGGCTGGTGAGGAAAAAGACCCGGGAAAAGTGGTTGAAGATCCCCTTTTTCAGACTTTCCTCGTCCACCTGCGCCCCCATACACTGGCTGCCGATGACCTGGATGTAATCCTGGTGCCGCTGTTCCAGCCGCTTGAGCTGGAAGTCCACTTCCTTCTCCAGAATAAAATCCTTTTCCAGAAAGACATAGGGCCGCTCCGGCTCCCGGACCAGCTCTACACGCCCGGCCTCTACCACCCGGTAGCGCTCCAGCCGTGCTCGACGCTCTGCCGCCTCCTTCCGTGCGGCCTCCAGTTCCTCCATCCGACGCTTGAGCAGTCCCTCCTCCCGGTCCAGCAGCTCCAGGGTCTCCCCCACACTCCGCCGTTCCAGATAGGCGCCGATCTCCCGGGTGGGCAGATCCAGCTCCCGCAGGGCGCGGATGATATTCAGAGTACACACATCCTGAATACCATACATCCGGTAGCGGTTCTCCCCCCGCACCGGGTGCAGCAGTCCCTTCTCCTCGTAATAGCGCAGGGTATCGGGACAAAGGTCGAACAATTTGGCCAATTCATGGATCTGATAAAATTCTTTCAACTTTTTTGCCTCCCGCTCTTGACTCTCGGATAGTACGAGGGTTTATCATATCCTCAGTAAGAGGAGGTTTTACCCGTGAATCTGGTCGCCAAGTTTTTCAAGTTTACCATTCCATCCATCGTCTCCATGTGGATCTTCTCCCTATACACCATGGTAGACGGTATTTTTGTGGCCCACGGTGTGGGCAGCCACGCTCTGGGCGCGGTGAATCTATCCATGCCCTTCATATCCCTCATCTTTACCATAGGCATCCTGCTGGCCACCGGCACCTCCACCGTTCTGTCCCTGGCTCTGGGACAGGGAGATGAGGAGAAAGCCCGCAACTACTTCAATCAGAACCTGGCGGTGGTCATTGTCCTGTCTCTGGTTCTGACGGCAGCTGTGCTGCTGAACCTGGAGCGCGTGGCACTGTTCCTGGGGGCCACCGGAGACCTGCTGCCGCTGGTAAAGGAGTATGTGGCTATTATCGCCTGTTTCTCGGTCTTTTTTACCGTGTCTTACAACCTTGAGGTTCAGGTAAAGGCAGACGGCGCTCCCCATGTCAGCACCATCGGCGTACTCTCCTGTGCCATTATGAATGTGGTGCTGGACTATGTGTTTGTGATGCACTTCCACTGGGGTGTTTGGGGCGCGGCTCTGGCCACTGGCCTGGCCCAGGTCACCTCTACCGTGGTCTTTGTCATCTACTTCGTGCGTCACCCCAACCCGCTGCGCTTTGGCCGTTTCAAGCCCGACTTCGGCGCTTACCGCCGGATCATTCCTCTGGGCACCTCCGACGGACTGAGCGAATTCTCCAACGGTCTGGTCATTTTCCTGTTCAATCAGACCATCCTTCAGGTGTCCGGTGAGGCTGCTCTCACCTCCTACACCATCATCAGCTATGTCAACACCCTGGTGCTCATGACCATGATCGGTACCGCCCATGGAGTCCAGCCTCTGTCCAGCTTCTACCTTGGCGCAGGACAGCGGCCCCTGTGCCACAAATTCCTGTCTTATGGCGTCAAGCTGGTGGCAGCGGCGGGTATCGGTTTCTTCGCCATCTGCCAGCTGCTGGCCGGTCCCATCGTAGGACTGTTTCTGGAACCGGGCGATCCGCTTTTTGGATACACCGTCAGCGCACTGCGGCTCTATGCCCCCGCCTTCCTGCTCATGGGCTTCAATGTCGTGATCTCCGGCTTCTTTACCGCCGTTGAACTCCCCTTCCCCGCCCTTACCATCTCCTTTGGCCGGGGCCTGGTGCTCATTGCCGGCTGTCTGGTGGTCCTGTCCAAAGTGCTGGGCGATACGGGCATCTGGCTCTCTCCCCTGTTCTCCGAGGGAATCTGCCTGGTCATCACCCTGTTCTTCCTGCTGCGGTACTTCCATAAGATCCGTCAGACTGAGCCGGAACAACAGCCCGGCTTCTCTTCTGTGGCCCGCTGAAAACCTACCATGAGGAAAAACGGCGCATGACAATGGTCATGCGCCGTTTGACTATGTATTCAGAAAATATTGTTCCACAGCCATACCGACGCCGCCCTCCCGGTTGGTACCAGTGGTATAGCACGCGGCGGCCTTGGCCTCGTCGCTGGCATTGTCCATGGCGAAGGACCAACCCGCCCAGCCCAGCAGCTCCAGGTCATTGCCGGCGTCGCCGAAGGCCATCACCTGGTCAGGCCCCAGCCCCAGTCGGGCACACAGGGCCTGTACCGCCGAACCCTTGTTGACACCGGGGGCGGTGAGTTCCATATTCTCCCCAAAGGAGGTGGTCACCGCCAGCGGACCGCAGTCCTCCACCGTGTCCAGCAGTTCCTGCCGGCGCTCCGGAGGTACATGGAAGATGTGGATCTTCTCCACCGCCTTGCCCTCCAGGGCGGCGTTCAGATCCTCCGGAAAATGGGAGCAGGTCCGCAGCACCTGGGCAAACTCCGGGGACAGGGCGCTGCCCACCACCTGCTCGGTGCGGTCGGCCTGGATATAGTTCTCCCCCTCGCAGTAGACCTCAAAGGGCAGGCCCCAGTCCAGCAGCAGAGAGAGGATGGTACGGCGGGCAGCCGGATCCATGGGCCGGCGGTAGATCCACTCCCCCGTGGTCACATCCAGCACCGCCGCGCCGTTGGACAGCACGGCATACCGGGTAACGCCGATCTGAGCATCCACCGCCCGCAGCAGGGACCAGGCGCGTCCGCTGGCGATGGTCACCGCCGCCCCCCGCTCCGCCGCCGCCCGGAGGGCGGCCACGTTCCGGGGCGGCACAGTGGCATGGTCGTCGTCCAGAAGCGTACCGTCCATGTCCAGGCAGATCAGTCGGATGTCGCTCATTTCTTCAGCTTCAGGGCCTGACGTACCTTCTCAATGATACCCTCGGTGGTGAGGCCGTAGGCTTCCAGCACCGCCTTGGCCTCGCCGGAGCGGCCGAACTCATCGTTGACGCCGTGGCGCACCACGGGCACCGGACAGTGCTCGGCCAGAAATTCCGCCACAGCGGAGCCCAGGCCGTTGAGGACGGTGTGCTCCTCAGAGGTGACGATACAGCGGGTCTCCAGGGCAGCCTTCAGCACGATCTCGCCGTCCAGAGGCTTGATGGTGTGCATATCGATGACCCGGACGGAGATGCCCTCCTCCGCCAGTTTCTCAGCGGCGGCATAGGCCATCTGGACCATCATGCCGGTGGCAATGACGGTAACGTCGGTGCCGTCCCGCAGCATGGAACCTTTGCCCAGCTGGAAGGAGTAACCGGGGACCTCATCCGTGACGCTGTCCACCGCCAGGCGGCCCAGCCGCAGGTAGGCCGGTCCGTCATAGTCCAGCAGAGCCTTCACCGCCAGACGCATCTCAGGGCCGTCGCAGGGAGAGACCACCATCATGTTGGGGATGGTACGCATGAGAGCGTAGTCTTCGATGCACTGATGGGTAGCGCCATCCTCACCTACGGACAGGCCGCCGTGGGAGCCCACGATTTTCACGTTGAGCCGAGGATAGGCCACGGAGTTACGGACCTGCTCATAGGCACGGCCGGTGGCAAACATAGCAAAGGTATGGGTGAAGGGCATTTTGCCGCAGGTGGCCATACCGGCAGCTACACCGGTCATATTAGCTTCGGCAATGCCCATGTTGTAAAAACGCTCAGGGTGGGCCTTGGCAAAAAAGGCGCTCTGGGTAGAGCCGGACAGGTCTGCGTCCAGCACCACCAGGTCGGGATACTGGTCGGCCAGCTCGGCCAGGGCCTTACCATATGCCACGCGGGTGGCGATCTTCTCACTCATGGCTTACTTTCCCTCCAGTTCCGCCAGCGTCGCGGCCAGCTCCGCATGGGCCTTTTCATACTGCTCGTCATTGGGGGCCTTACCATGCCAGCCGTAGTCCCCTTCCATAAAGGAAACGCCCTTACCCTTGATGGTCTTGGCCAGCAGCACGGTGGGCTTGCCCTTGCAGGCGGCAGCGGCGTTAAAGGCCTCTTCCAGGGCGTTGAAATCGTGGCCGTCCACATGGATCACATTCCAGTTGAAGGCCTCAAACTTCTTGTCCAGGGGCTCGGAGGGCATAACGTCAGCGGTAGCGCCGTCGATCTGCAAACCATTGACGTCCACAATGGCACACAGGTTGTCCAGATGGTATTTGGCCGCGGACATGGCGGCCTCCCACACCTGGCCCTCCTCGATCTCGCCGTCGCCCAACAGAGCGTACACACGATAGTCCTTCTGATCGGCCTTGCCCGCCAGAGCCATACCCACGGCAGCGGAGATGCCCTGGCCCAGAGAGCCGGTGGACATATCCACGCCCTTGATGTGGCGCATCTCGGCATGGCCGGACATCTCGCCCTTGATGGAGCGGAAAAGCTTCAGATCTTCCAAGGGGAAAAAGCCCTTCAGAGCCAGATTGGGGTAGAGCGCGGGGGTACAGTGCCCTTTGGACAGCACGAAGCGGTCCCGGTCAGGGTCCCGGGGATCGGCGGGATCTACCCGCATCACATGACCGTACAGGGTGGTAACGATGTCCATGGAGGACAGGGAGCCGCCGATGTGGCCGGAAGCCGCATCGTGCACCATGTCCATCGCCAGCAGGCGGGCACGAGCGGCTGTGACAGCCAGTGCGTGGACCTTTGACTGTTCCATTCGATTCACCTTTCCATTCTGTGGGCCCGAAGGGCCAAATTCTCTGACCCCTAGTATACATTAGAAAACCGTGCGTTTCAACCATCGGTTCACACAAAAAGAGAGATAAGACCATTCTTCTCGTTGAGCGATTGATACTTTCCACGTAATATGTCTCCCAGCAGGCGTGTTCCCCCACTTTATCAGGCTACATTTTTTGCTGTTCTCCAGCGGTTGGAGCGGTAGAACCACCAGCCCACCGGCACCGAGCTGGACACAGCGATACCACAGGCCAGATAGACGCCGTAGATGCCCATAAAGTGCTCCAGCACCACGGCCAGCACCAGGCGTACCACGATGCAGTTGAGGAAGGAGTTCCACATAATAAACACCGTGTGGCCTGAACCGGTAGCAAGGGTATTATAGGTGAACATCCCCGCATAAAACAGCTGGCACACGATCTCGAGCCGCAGGTTGATGACCGCCCAGGCCTGCACATCAGGGTCGGGGGTGAAGATCATCACCAGCCAGGGGGCCAGTACCTCTGCCAGGGCGATAATGACCGCCGCCATGCCCAGAGACAGCTTCATACAGGTTTTCATCACCTGCTCCGCCCGGTCGTACAGCTTGGCGCCCAGGCACTGGGCGCACATGGTGCCCGCGCCGGTGGTAAGGGCGGACAGGAAGAGCTGACAGAAATCCCGGATCTTGTTGGACACACCATTGGCAGCGGACACATCCACGTCGTACTTGTTGATGAGGGTGAGCACCACCAGCCAGGAGACGCTGGCAACGGTCCATTGAAGGGCCACCGGCAGGCCCAGCTTCAGGGTACGGCTCACCACCTGCTTCTCCGGGGCCAGGTACCGGGGCAGCAGGCCCAGGCCCTTCCGGTGAAGCAGGCAGAAAATCAGCGCCGTTACAAAGGACACCCCCTGTCCGATCACGGTAGCCAGAGCAGCACCCGTCACCCCCATCTCGCGTACGGCAACAAAATAAATATCCAGTACCACATTGAGGCTCACCGACAGGATGATACAATACAGCGGGATACGGGAGTTGCCCACGCCCCGCAGGATGGCCGACAGAGCGTTATAGCCAAAAATATAGAACAGGCCCATACCGCAGATTCCCAGATAGGCCACCGAGTCCTCCATGGCGGGCGCCCGCAGCAGAATCAAAATAGGCTTGCACAGCAGCACCACCAGAGCGGTAAAGAGGATACCGGCAATGATGCCGATGGTCAGGGTATTGCCCGCCGCCCTCCGGCGGTCCTCTTCGGCGCCGCTGCCGAAATAGCGGCTCACCAGAATGTTGCCGCCCACCGTAACGCCGATGGCCAGCTGGGTGAGCATATTCATGATCACGCTGGAGGTGTTGATGGCGGAGATCCCATTGTCTCCAATAAAATGGCCGGCAATGATGATGTCCGTGATGGAGTAGATGGCCTGCAGCAGGCTGGAGGCCACCAGGGGCATGGCATACCGGATCAGCTGACCGCTGACGCTGCCCTGGGTCAGGTCATTTTGAAGGGCAGGCATTCCCATCCTCTCCTTTTCTCTGTCTCATACAGGGTATAGTGTACCTCTCCCCCGCTCTGGCCGCAATACCCACCTTTTGCACAGTCACTTCCCTTTCAGTAATCAGGAAAGCAAAAAGGACCCCGCCGCTGTGCGGCAGGGCCCTCAGGACTTACTTGCTGTGCTTACGGGTCAGATACTCGTGCATGGAGGCGGCAGCCTTCTTGCCGGCGCCCATGGCCAGGATCACGGTGGCTGCGCCGGTAACGGCGTCGCCGCCGGCGTACACGCCCTCCCGGCTGGTCTCCATGGTCTCCTCGTTGACCTGGAGGCAGCCCTTCTTGTTGGTCTCCAGGCCGGGGGTGGTAGACCGGATCAGGGGGTTGGGGCTGGTACCCAGACTCATGACCACGGTATCCACCTCCAGGTTGAAGTTGGAACCCTCCACCACTTTGGGAGCACGGCGGCCGCTCTCATCGGGCGCAGCCAGGCGCATCTTCACACACTCCAGGCCGCCCACCTTGCCGGTACCGTCATCCAGCACCTTGATAGGATTGGTGAGAAGCATGAACTCGATGCCCTCCTCCTTGGCGTGGTGGACCTCCTCCTTACGGGCGGGCATCTCCTCCTCATCGCGGCGGTAGAGGACATAGACGTGCTTGGCGCCCATGCGCTTGGCGCAGCGGGCGGCGTCCATGGCCACGTTGCCGCCGCCGATGATGGCTGCGGAACCGGAGATCTTCAGGGGGGTGTCATAGCCCTCCCGGTAGGCCTTCATCAGGTTGATACGGGTCAGATACTCGTTGGCGGAGTACACGCCCGCCAGCGTCTCGCCCTCGATGCCCATGAACATGGGCAGACCGGCACCGGAGCCGATGAACACGGCCTCGTAGCCCTCCTCAAACATCTCGTCGATGTCGAAGGTCTTGCCGATGACCATATCGGTCTCCAGATCCACGCCCAGGGCCGACAGCTTGTTCACCTCGTTCTGGACAATAGCCTTGGGCAGGCGGAACTCGGGGATGCCGTACACCAGCACGCCGCCGGCAGTATGGAAGGCCTCAAAAATGGTGACTTCATAGCCGTGCTTGGCCAGGTCGCTGGCGCAGGTCAGGCTGGCAGGACCGGAGCCCACCACCGCCACCTTGATGCCGTTGGTCTGGGGTTTCTCCGGCATGGCGTTGATATTCTCACGATACCAGTCGGCCACAAAGCGCTCCAGACGACCGATGGCCACCGGCTCGCCCTTAATGGCCCGGACGCAGCGGGCCTCACACTGGCTCTCCTGAGGACACACACGGCCGCTGACGCTGGGCAGGGCGTTGGTGTCGGAGATGATCTCATAAGCGGCCTTGAAATCACCCTCAGCTACCTTGGCAATAAACTCAGGGATGCGGATGTTCACCGGGCAGCCGCCTACGCAGGGCTTGTGCTTGCAGTTGAGGCAGCGGCCGGCCTCTTCCATGGCCATCTCAGCGGTGTAGCCCAGAGAGACCTCCTGGAAGTTGTGGTTGCGTACGTTGGGGTCCTGCTCCGGCATGGGGACCTTCTTCAAACTCATATTCGGCATTGTATCAGTCTCTCCTTACTGGATCATTTCCTTGGCAAGCTGGTCCATGCGGCAGGCGTGGCGCTCCTTCTCCTCCGCCTCCTGGGCACGGTAGACCGCGTTGCGGTTCATCAGCTCGTTAAAATCCACCTCATGGCCGTCAAAGTCAGGGCCGTCCACGCAGGCAAACTTCATCTTGCCGCCCACGGTGACACGGCAGCCGCCGCACATACCGGTGCCGTCGATCATGATGGGGTTCAGGGAGACGATGGTCTTGATGCCGTAGGGCTCGGTGGTCTTGGACACAAACTTCATCATGGGGATGGGGCCGATGGCGATGACGGCGTCATAGTGGATCCCGGAATCAATGAGTTCCTTCAGCTTCACCGTAACAAAGCCCTGCTCGCCGTAAGAACCGTCGTCGGTCATAATATAGCAGTGGTCGCTCACCGCCTTGAACTCGTCCTCCAGGATCACGATGTCCTTGGAGCGGAAGCCGGCAATCACGTCCACCTCGATGCCCTCAGCATGGCAGGTCTTGGCCTGGGGATAGGCAATGGCGCAGCCTACGCCGCCACCCACCACGCAGACCCGCTTGGCGCCCTCGGGCAGTTCGGTTGCCAGACCCAGGGGACCCACGAAGTCCTGAATGTGGTCGCCCTCGTTCAGGTCGGCCAGCAGCTCAGTGGTCAGGCCCACCTTCTGGAAAATGATGGTGATGGTGCCCTTCTCCCGGTCATAGTCGGCAATGGTCAGAGGGATGCGCTCACCCTGCTCATCCAACCGCAGAATGATAAACTGTCCCGCCCGCGCCTTCTTGGCGATCAGGGGGGCCTCAACTTCCAGCAGGGTGACGCTGGGGTTGAGCACCTTTTTGCGTACGATCTTTACCATAGTATTCAACCTCTTCTTCTCAATAACAATCTGCGGCACGGGTTCCCGTTACGGCCGCTTCCGCCATTTTATGACTGCCCAGTTTAGAAAACCTTACAGCCCCAATGGTTTGCGGCCTTCCAGTCATACGGATTAACGATATCAGCTTTCCCTTACTTTGTCAAGCGGCAATCACCGCCTTCAGCACATCATCCAAAGCTCCGCCCCTGCCAGAGTGTCCACTGCACCCGAATGGCAAACATACCGTTCTCCAGCCCGGCCGTCAGCTGACAGCCCATCTGTTCCGCCAGGGTTTTGACAATAGCCAGACCCAGACCGGTGTTGCGGCCGGTGCGCATTTTATCGGAGGTAAAGAAGCGATCGAAGATATGGGGCAGATCCTCCATCGTCAGTTCATCGGTTTCGTTGGCAAAGAGGCTCACCACCTTGTCCCCCTCCTGCCAGAGCCGTACGGTCATCTTCCCCCGCCCGTGGTCCAGGGCATTGCGGATCAGGTTGGTGAATACCCGCAGTACGCCGCCGTTGTCGGCCTGCACCGGCGGCAGGTGTTCCGCCAGCTCCACCGTCATATCAAAGTGCCGGTCGGTAAAGTCGTTGTAGAAGGCGGCCAGCAGACCGGACAGGCTGGTATACAGGTTCACCGGCTCCTGCTCCAGGGGGTACTCTCCCCCTTCCAGCCGGGACAGGTCATAAAATCCGGTGATGAGACTCTGCAATGCCTTGGCCCGGCTCTCCACCACTGTAAGGTACTCCCTTCGCTCCCCCTCCGGCAGCGAAGGGTCTTCCAGCAGCTGAAGATAGCCCAGAATGGAGGTCAGGGGGGTACGCAGGTCATGGGACACATTGGCGATCTGCTGGCGTAGGGAGCGCTCCCGCTCCAGCCAGCGGGACTGGTCCTCCCGCCGCAGCTCCAGCAGAAGGTTGACCTCCTCCAACAGTTCCTCCGCCGCCCGGTTGGGCACAGCCATCCGCAGCCGGGCGGTGCTGTCTCCCCGGGTCAGATCCCGCAGCTGCTCCGCCGCCCCCTTCAACGCCCGGTACTGGGTCCAAACCCACAGCCCCAACCCGGCACATACTGCGGCCAGCAGGACACAAAGGATGATCGTCATGGTCCCATCTCCTCTCCAGCCCAAGCGGGCGTGCCGCAGGAAGCGGCACGCCCGTGGAAAAGTTTCTTTTTACTTGATCTCCCGCCGCCGGAACCAGAGCAGGCCCAGCACGGAGGTACATACCAGCCAGCCCATCCCCACGGCCCAGCACCAGAACTGGTACTCCCAGGTAAGCCAGCCGGATAGAAAATCGGGCATCAGCAGGGATGCGGGCATTAAAATCGCCTGGATCAGGCTGCTGAGCCTGCCCCCGGTGCCCATGGCTGCCAGAGCCGCCAGCACAGGCTGGCCGAAGAAACTGGCGATATAATAGATTCCCATCCAGGCCGCTGTGCTTGGAATGAGCAAGGCCATCATATGGCACAGGCTATATACCCCGCACCAGACCGGAAGGGCCCCCAGCAAGGAGAAGCCTACCACCGCCAGGGCAACCAAATCGGCCTCCCGGGAGTAGTGAGGCAGGGCCAGCCAGCCCACCAGCAGATAGCTCCCCAACAGCAGCAGGCACAGCCCAAGCCCCAGCATCAGCCCGGCCAGCAGCTTGCCCCAATAGATCCGCCCCCGGCTCAGCCCGAAAGATACCTCATTTTTTAAGCTTCCCAGGGCCTTGCCGTCCACAATCTGGGTAAGCAGCGGAGCTACCAGCATCCCCAGCAGCATGGTGGTGGAGGCAGCGGAGGCCATTTGGGAAAAGTCGTCTGCCGCAAGCATGATAGAAGTAAACAGAGCAGTACACAGTCCCAGAAAAAGGACCAGTCCGTAGATTCCCTTATGCCGGAAGGCCTTCCACAGCTCCGCCTTGATGTAGTTGAGCATATGTTTCCCTCCCGGCTCTCTCTGTCAGCGGATCTCTTTTTTCCGGAATGCCAGCAGGCCTACCAAAATGGAACCTGCCAGCACCACCAGGCCAACGATCCAGCAACGGCCCACATAGTTCCACTGGAAGGCATAGATGTGCAGCTGCTCCAGCATGACGGCGGGCATAAACTGCCGGATCATCTCAAAGGTGGGATGGATGAGCAGACCGCACAGCTGGAGGATGGAGGGGACCACCCCCAGCAGGGCCACTGCCACGAACGCAGCCAGGGTGGTGTTGCGCACCAGGAAATAGCAGGCCAGTGCCACGCCCTGGGCGCCCAGCCACAGGGGAAGCGCACCGGCGAGGGTATAGCCCACCAGTTGAAGGCCGGTCTGATCCAGTTCATTGTGGGGCAGCAGCACCCAGCAACCCGCCATATAGAGGGCCACCATCACCACCGCTGCCAGCAGGGCCACCAGGGTGGCCACCGCCAGCTTGCCCAGGTAGATCCGCACCCGAGCCACACCATAGGACACCTCATTCTTCAGGGTGTTGTGCTTATACTGCTCGGAAAAGACCATGTCGCCGGTGAGGATGGTGGCGTACAGTCCGACGCTCAGCATCATGGGGATCATGATGACAGCGGAGTAAAAGTCCATTTGCGTGTTGCCGTTGGACCAGGTGAACCAGAATCCCCACAGCATCAGCCCCTCCAGAGCCAGCACCACCAGCAGGGTCAGATAGAGATACTTTCTCCGGAATACTTTATAGCATTCAGCGGCCAGATAGTTACGCATGGCGGACACCTCCGATCATGGACAGGAAGTAGTCCTCCAGGTTGGCCCCTCGGCTCTCCAGGGAGCGCAGGGGCACGCCCCCCTCCACCAGCACCCGGGCCACCGTCTGTGGCTGGTCCAGGAAGCTGTACAGCCGCAGGATACCGCCGGAGAGCACCTCGTAGTCCCTGGTACCCAGCTTCTGCTCCAGCACCAGGGCGGCGGCGGAGGGGTCCTCCACCCCCACCTCGATGCAGGCCCGGCACTTCTCCTCCAGGTCCCGGGCAGTGATCTGCTCCAGCATGACACCGTTGTCGATGAAGCCGTAGCAGGTGGCCAGATTGGCCAGCTCCGGCAGGATGTGGCTGGAGATGAGAATGGTAGTCTGCCGCTCCCGGTTGAGCTTGAGCAGCAGGTTGCGGAACTCCACGATGCCCTCCGGGTCCAGGCCGTTGATGGGCTCGTCCAGCAGCAGGAAGTCGGGCCGGTTCATCAGCGCCAGGGCCAGGCCCAGCCGCTGCTTCATGCCCAGGGAAAAGTTCTTAAAGGCCTTTTTTCCGGTATTGGCCAGATCCGTCTCCTCCAGCACCTGGTCCACCGTTCCCTTGCCGGGGATGCCACGCTGGATGCGGTAGTACTCCAGGTTCTGCCGGGCGGTGAGGTAAGGATAGAAGCTGGGGGTCTCCACCATGACCCCGGTGCGGGCACGCACCTTCATCAGGTCCTTGCCCGTGGCCCTGAAGAGGGAAATCTCCCCCGCCGTTGGCACGGCCTGACCGGTGATCATGCGGATGATGGTGGTCTTTCCGGCGCCATTGCGGCCAACCAGGCCATAGATCTGGCCCTTCTCCACCGTCACCTCCGCCCGATCCACCGCCGTGTGGGCTCCGTACCGCTTGGTCAGGCCCCGGGTGGACAACACGATATCTGTCATATGGCATCCGCCTTTCTCTTGGATTTGATGCCAGTATACAGGCAAGTCAATAACCGGGCTTTAAGCAAAGGTGAAGAATGTTTAAAGTTGGGTGTGATCTTATAAATCGTTCAGTTTGAAGCCGATGCCCCACACCGTCTTGATGTACTCCGCGGGGCTGGCCTTGGCCAGCTTGGACCGCAGATTGGAGATGTGGACGTTCACCGTATTGTCGTCCCCCATATATTCCCCGCCCCACACCTGCTGGTAGAGCTCCTCCCTGGTAAAAACCTTCTTGGGATGCTCCATCAGCAGGGCCAGAATGCGAAACTCCCGGGCGGTGATGGTCACCGGCTTGCCGCCGGCGGTGACGGTCACCCCCTCCTTGTCCAGCACCAGGTCTCCGTGGGTGAGCACCGCGCCGCCGCTCCCCCGGTCGAACTGCTTGTACCGGCGCAGCTGGGCCTCTACCCGGGCCAGCACCTCGGCGTTGTCAAAGGGTTTGGGGATAAAGTCGTCCGCCCCCAGCCGCAGCACGTTCACCCGGTCCTCCAGCCCCGCCTTTGCGGAGAGGACGATGATGGGCATGGTCTTGCGCCGGCGGAGCTGGGCAATGAACTCCTCCCCGGTCATGCCGGGGAGCATCAGGTCCAGCAGCACCAGATCATAGTTATACTGCTCCGCCCATAGAGCGGCCTCGCTGCCGGAATAGGCGGGGCGGCAGTCATAGCCCGCCCCGGTCAGGATCTTGCACAGCAGGTTATTGATGTCCTGGTCGTCTTCCACCACCAGGATGTGGCAGGTCTCCATATATGATCTCCTCCTGGTCCCCGGTTATTTCACCCGCAGCCGCTTTGCCAGCTCGTGGTCCGGGTCCACCACAGCGGTCTGATAGGTGGTGTACACCACCATGCCCGGCCGGGCCCCGGCGGGCTTTTTCACATACTTCACCGGCGTATAGTCCACCGGCACCCGGGTACTGTCCCCCGCCTGGGAAAAGGTGGCCGCCAGAATGGCCGCCTCGGTGAGGCTCTGGGCATCGGCCTCCCCTCCCTCCAGCCACAGAATTACATGGGAGCCGTGGATCTTCTGGGTGTGGAGCCAGATATCGCTCTTATAGGCCATCTTGGTGGTGAGCTGGTCGTTCTGGCTGTTGTTCTTGCCCACGGTGATGCGCAGCCCGGAACTGGAGCGGAACTCCATGGGCTTGCCCGTCACCCGCTTCTCCCGCTTGGCGGCAGTCTTGGCCCGGCGGAGATATCCGGTGTCGGTGAGCTCCTGGCGGATCTCGCCCAGGTCCCGCTCCCCCTCCGCCAGGCGGATGTTCTCCAGCACGCTGTTGAGATACTCCAGCTCGCGCTCACCCTTCTCGATTTGGATGGTGAGCATCTCCTCCGCCTTCTTGGCCTTGTTGTAGTCCTTATAATATTTGGCGGCGTTCTGCTGAGGGGTAAGCAGGGGGTCCAGCTTGATGTCGATCTCACCATAGTCCGGGTCGTAGAAGTTCTGGGCATGGAGCACCGCCATCCCCTTCTCCATCCGGTGGAGGTTGGAGGTGATGATGTCTCCCTGCTCCCGCAGCTTCTCCCGGTCAAAGGTGGCGGCCAGTTCCTTCTCCTGGTTGGCCAGCTTGCGGGCGGTGCGGTCCCGGGCGTTGGTCACCGCCTTCACCAGATCCTGCCCCCGCTGCTTGACCCGCTCCGCCGTCTCCCGGCGCTCATAGAAACCGTCCAGCAGGACGGAAAAGCTGTCCTGTCGGATGCTCTCGGTCTCCGGCCCATACTGAAGGATTGGCAGGAAGGAAAAATCCACCGGTTTCCCTTCCCGTACCAGCAAATATGCTGTAAAGTTATTTTGCTGTACAGTATTTTGCAGCTTGAGCAGCTCCTGGACCAGCCCCTCCTCTCCCCTGGCCCGGAATACGATTTCCCGGGCAATCAGGGGCGAAAAGCCGGTAAATGCGTCCATCAGCAGCTTTTCCGGCTCTTTTCCCATGGGATTATCCAGCGCGGCCCTCAGCTCGTCCTCACCAAGCGTAAAGGGATTTAACTTTTCAGGCGCCGCAGGGGGGCGATAGAACAAACCGGGCAGCACCTGGCGCTGTCCCTTGGACAGGTCGCCGTCGATGCGGCGGATACAGTCGATGATGCGCCCCTCCCCGTCCAGCAGGATCAGGTTGGCGGAGCGGCCCATGGCCTCCAGCACCAGACGGCGCTCCACCCGGTCCCCCAGCTCATCGATGGTCTCCAGCTTGAACTCCAGGATACGCTCCAGGGGAGGCTGGTTCAGTTCGAGAATGCGGCCGCCCAGCAGGTGCTTGCGCAGCAGCATACAGAACATAGGGGGCTTGTCCGGATTCTCCCGGTTCAGGGTGGTGAGGTGGGCCCTGGGGTGGCCGGGATTGGCGGAGAGCAGCAGCTTTAAGTTCTCCCCCTGGCCCCGGAGGAAGAGCACGATCTCATCCCGGGTGGGCTGATAGATCTTGTCGATCTTCCCCCCCGCCACGGCCCGGCGAAGCTCCTCCGCCACGGCGGTCAGGCACAGTGCGTCTAACGGCATTCCTCTTCCTCCATCATCACAGCAAACAGTTCATTGAGCCGGTCGGTACGGCCCTGAAGCCACAGCCACCCAAACAGGGCCTCCAGGCCGGTAGCGGCCTGGTAGTCCGCCCGGCTGGCATTCTGGGGCACACTGTGGGGGCTGGTATTACGGCCCCGGCGGAACACGTCCTGCTCCGCTTCCTCCAGCAGGGGGAGGATCTTCTCCACTGCTCTGGCCTGGGCGGGAGCCGCCACATAGCGGACCGTGGCCCGGTGGAGGCCCTTGGAGGTGGCCTTGCCGTGGAGACACAGCCAGGAGCGCACCATCAGCTCAAACACACCATCCCCCAGATGGGCCAGTCCCAGGCTGCTGATCCCCTGGATCAGTTCCGGCTGGGCATTCAGATGAAAATAATCGGTCATAGTTCATTCCTCATTTGTAAATAGGATCTCATTCTGTCAGTATATCGCAAACAAAGTGAAATTACAACAGATCGTCCAGCCGGGGGCAGCCGCCGGGCCGAAAGGGAAAACAGAGATAGTCCCGCCCCTCCAGCGTTTCCAGCCGTGCAAAGCAAAACAGCGGCGTCAACGGAAAAGGTCTGTCTTTCCGATACAGATAGGCCAGGAGAAAACCATGCTCATCCCGACAGATCAGGGCGGGTCCTCTGGCGGCAGCAGCTAGCAGCGGCTCCCCCATCAGCCGGCCGGGATTGTCTTCCCGCTGCCACCCCGCCGGAATCTTCTCCGCCCCGTCAAAGGAGAATGCCAATACGGCCTGACCGCCCTCCGGCGGCCAGGCACCCTGCCGCTCCAGCTCGCTGATCGTCAAGGTACGCTCCAACCGCAGGACACTGCCCTGGGGCACAAAGGTGCCCAGCAGAGCCTTTCCTCCGGCTCCCGTGAGCCAGCACTTGTACAGCCCACGGCCGTCGTTGGGCAGCTGGGCGGCACACACCGCCCGGTTCCCCTCCTCCCGCACTGTGAGCCAACCCCGGCCCTCCCACAGCGAAAACCGCCGCTCCATACCCCGTCCCCCCTTTCTGCCATTCTATGCGCTCCGAGGGCCGGACAGACGAACCGTGAGGATGCCAGACAAGGCATCCCCCCGGTTTTTTCTACGGGTATGGACTCAGCAGCAGCTGTTGCCGCAACCGCAGTTATTACCGCCACCACAGCAGCAGCACAGCAGGATGATGATCAAAATGATCCACAGGCAGCTGCCGCCGCCAAAGCCGTTGCCACAGCCACAACCATTATTGCACCCCATCATAGAAGTACCTCCCGGTTTAAATGTTAGAAACCTGGAGCTGGCGGCGGAGCTTCCCGCTGTCCGGCCCGGTCTCATTCCATACTATGCCGCGCTCCGGAGGTGGTGCGTGCTGAACGAAAAAATAGCGGGCCGCCCCGGTCATACCGGGGCAGCCCGCAGCAAAGAGAGGGTTTTGCTTACTCCAGCTCAAACGCGCCGGTGTACAGCTGATAATAGAGGCCCTGCTGAGCGATCAGATCCTCATGGTCGCCCCGTTCCACAATTCGGCCGTGGTCCAGCACCATAATGGCGTCGGAGTTGCGTACGGTGGACAGGCGGTGGGCAATGACAAAGACGGTGCGTCCACACATGAGGGAGTCCATGCCCTGCTGAACAATCGCCTCGGTTCGGGTATCGATGGAAGAGGTTGCCTCGTCCAGGATCATCACCGGCGGGTCGGCCACGGCGGCCCGGGCAATGGCAATGAGCTGCCGCTGACCCTGGGACAGGTTGGCGCCGTTGCCGGTCAGCATGGTGTCGTACCCCTGAGGCAGACGGCGGATGAAGTCATCGGCGTTGGCCAGCACAGCGGCAGCCTCCACCTCTTCATCGGTGGCGTTCAGGTTGCCGTAGCGGATATTCTCCCGGACGGTACCGGTAAACAGGTTGGTATCCTGAAGCACGATGCCCAGAGAGCGGCGCAGGTCTGGCTTCTTGATGTCATTGATGGAGATGCCGTCGTAGTGGATCTTGCCGTCGGCAATATCATAGAAGCGGTTGATCAGGTTGGTGATGGTGGTCTTACCTGCGCCGGTAGCGCCCACGAAGGCCAGCTTCTGGCCCGGCTTGGCAAAGAGGCTGATGTCGTGGAGGATGGTCTTGCCCTCCTCATAGGCGAAGTCCACATGGTCAAAGCGCACATCGCCCGCCAGCTTGACGTATTGGAAAGAGCCGTCCTCCTGAGGCACCTTCCAGGCCCACAGGTTGGTATGCTCATCAGTCTCACGGAGGCTGCCATCCTGATCAAAGGCTGCATTCACCAGAGTAACGGTGCCGTGGTCCTCCTCGGAAGGCTCATCCATCAGATCAAAAATACGCTGAGCGCCGGCCAGCGCCATGACTACCGAGTTGAGCTGCTGGGAGATCTGACTGATGGGGTTGGACAGACTCTTGGACAACTGGAGGAAGGTGGCGATGACGCCAAGGGTGATACCTGGGCCAATGCCGCTGAGGGCCAGAGCACCGCCGGCCATAGCGATGATGACATACTGGGCGTTGCCGATATTAATCAGGATAGGCATGAGGATGTTGGCGTACTTGTTGGCCTTATCGGCGCTCTCGAAGAGGGCGTCGTTCACCTTATCAAAGCCCTCCTGAGCCTCCTCCTCGTGGCAGAATACCTTGACTACCTTCTGGCCATTGATCATTTCTTCAATGTAGCCGTTCAGATCGCCCAGCTTCACCTGCTGGCGCATAAAGTAGCGGCCGCTCCGGCTGGCCAGGAACCGGGTCACCAGCAGCATACCCACGATGCACAAAATAACTACGCCGGTAAGCAGCAAATCGGTGAAAATCATACCCGCGAAGGCCACCACGATCATCATCAGGGAGTTGACGACCTGGGGGATGCTCTGGGAGAACATCTGGCGGAGGGTATCCACGTCGTTGGTGTATACACTCATCACGTCGCCGTGGGCGTGGGTATCAAAATACTTGATGGGCAGGGACTGCATATGGCTGAACAAATCGTCCCGGATCTTTTTCTGGACGCCCTGAGAGATGGTGACCATCAGGCGGTTGTATGCCAGGGCACACAAAGCGCCGGAAAGATAGAGGCAGCCCATAAGAACGAGGGCATGGAGCAGGCCGTCAAATACCGGATTGTCCATGGCCAGCAGAGGGGTGATATAGTCGTCGATCAGGGAGCCCAGGAACAGGGAGCCGGACACCGAGGCAATGGCACTGATCAGAATGCACACCAGCACCAGCAGGAACCGAAACCCGTACCCCCGCTTGACATACTGCATCAGGCGGCGCATCGTGCGGGAGCGGTTCACAGGAGGCTTTTTTCTCATATCAGGTTTCATCTTCGCCGCCTCCTTTGGTCTGGGATTCATAAATTTCGCGGTAGATTTCGCAGGTCTTGAGCAATTCCTCATGGGTGCCTATGGCAGCAATTTTTCCGCCGTCCATCACCAGGATCTTGTCGACGTCCTCAATGGAGGAGATACGCTGGGCAATGATAAACTTGGTGGTGTCGGGGATCTCCTCCCGAAACGCCTTACGGATCAGGGCGTCAGTCTTGGTGTCCACCGCAGAGGTAGAGTCGTCCAGAATGAGGATCTTGGGCTTCTTCAGCAGAGCCCGGGCAATACAAAGCCGCTGCTTTTGGCCGCCGGACACGTTGGAACCGCCCTGCTCAATGTGGGTATCGTACTTGTCTGGGAACTCCTGGATGAAGGAATCAGCCTGGGCCAGCTTACATACCCGGACCATCTCTTCGTCGGTGGCCTCCTTGTTGCCCCAGCGCAGATTTTCCTTGATGGTACCGGAGAAAAGCACGTTCTTCTGGAGCACCATGGCCACCTGCTCACGCAGAGCCTCCATATCATAGTCCCGCACATCCACGCCGCCTACCAGTACGCGGCCCTCGGTGGCGTCGTACAGACGGGGGATCAGCTGGACCAAAGTAGTCTTTGAAGTACCGGTACCACCCAGGATACCCACAGTCTCGCCGGATTTGATGGTGAGATTCACATCCTTCAGGCACTCTTTGGTGGGGTCCTTGGCATAGCTGAAGCTGACGTTCTCAAAGACCACGGAACCATCCTTCACCTCATAGATCGGATCAGGGCCGTTCTTCAGGTCGCTCTCCTCATTGAGCAATTCTACGATCCGCTCGGCGGAAGCTTTTGACAAGATGATCATCATCAGTACCATGGACAGCATCATCAAGCTCATAAGAATCATCATGATGTAGCTGAACATACTGGTCAGCTGTCCGGTGGTCAGTTCCCCGCCCACCACCAGATTTGCGCCGATCCACGAGACAGCAAGCATACAGGCGTAGACACAGATCTGCATCAACGGCATATTGAATGCCACGATCTTTTCTGCTTTGGAGAAATCCATATAGATCTCTCCGGAAACTTTTCCAAATTTCTCCTTTTCGTGTTCTTGCCGAACGAAGGACTTCACAACACGGATGCCCAGCAAGTTCTCCTCCACCACGTTATTCAACCAGTCGTACTTCTTAAATACTCGTTTGAATACGGGATAAGCCGATTTCATGATGGCCAGAATGCCCACTGCCAGAACAGGGATGACTACCAGAAAAATCAGCGCCAGCTTGGGATTGAGCGTAAAGGTGAGGAACCAGGCACAGACCAGCATGATGGGGCAACGTACCGCAATGCGGATGATCATCATGAAGGCCATCTGCACGTTGGTCACATCGGTAGTCAGGCGGGTAATGATACCGCCGGTGGAAAACTTATCAATGTTGGAAAAGGAGAGCTTCTGTACGTTTTGATACATCTCTCGGCGCAGATTGCGGGAGAAGCCGGTGGACGCCCGGGCCGCAAACCGGCCGGACAGGCCGCCCAGCAGCAATGCCATCAGCGCCATAGCCACAACCAGCAGGCCATACTGAATGATCCGGTTCATATTACCCGCCTTGACGCCCTCGTCCAGCAATCTGCCGGTCATCATGGGAATCAGTACATCGAACGCCACCTCTCCGATCACAAAGATGGGTGTGAGGACAGTGGCCAGTTTGAACTCCCCAATGCAGCTGATCAGGCCGCGCTTTTTCTTCATAGGGTTCCCTCCTCTAGGATTGATGCGTAGTGCGCTGTCTACACAGAAATGACGCGCTGTAAGCCGTCACACGGATGGCTTACAGCAGATTCTGCTTCAGTTTTTCCACGGTGCTGAGGAATTGCTCCAACTCCGCCTGACTCAGGCCCTGGGTCAGCAGCTCCTCTACACTGTTGATCCGCTCTATGATCTCCTGATGGAGCGCATCCGCCTTGGCAGTGGTGGTCACCTGCTTAAGCCGGGCGTCCCGTTCCACCGACTGCCGCACAATAAAGCCCTGAGCCTCCAGGCGTTTGAGCAGTCGGGATGCTGTGGACCGCCGGATATAGAATGCCTCCTCAATATCCTTTTGGCAGATCTCCTGGTCCCGGTTATGACACAAAAAGCCCAGCAGCTTCACCTGCATCTCGGTAAAATCGTCTCCTTCCGGCGTGCAGGTCATCTCCAACACCTTTCGCCGCAGCAGATTAGACAGAGCTTTGATTTCATAGCCTACATGGCGCTCCTGCCGCATTTCGTCATCTCCTTTTTTGTACTGCATTTAGTTTAGTTTGTCTGCTAACAGTTGTCAATGCACAACATCAACAAAAGAGAAAAGTTCTTCTCCTTACAATTCTGTCACAGAATTGCTGCGTAATCCATCATATTTGTCTGACAAACTCTTTTTGTCTTATTGGCTTTAGCATATAAAAAGCCCGCCGCAATATGCGGCGGGCCCTTGTGCAGGTTCCATTCAGTTTTTGATCCGGTCTGCCTGGATCAGCAGTTTGACCGCCTCGATACCCACCTCCAGGGCAGCGGACAAATCATGACTCTCGGTCTGATCCAAACCGGCAGCCTCCCGCTCCTGGTTCCAGATCACATGGAAACAGGAGCCGCACCGCACGCCCAGTGCGGCGGCGCAGCAGAAGAGGGCCGCAGACTCCATCTCAGAGGCCAACACCCCAAGGCGTTTCCAGGCTTCCCACTTGTAGAGCAGTTCCTGGGCGACCGGCATCCGGGCCGGGCTGTGCTGGCCATAAAAGGAATCCTTACACTGGACCACGCCGGCATGCCAGGGCTTTCCCAGGTTCTTGGCTGCCTGGACCAAAGCGGTCTGGACCTGGTAATCAGATACGGCGGGGAATTCAATGGGAGCATACTCCCGACTGGTCCCCTCATGACGCACCGCGCCGGTGGCGATCACCACATCGTCGCTTTTGACCGGCAGGGCAATGCCACCGCAGGTACCCACCCGTATAAAAGTGTCCGCGCCGATGTTATGCAGCTCCTCCATCGCAATGACGGCAGAGGGCCCACCGATGCCGGTAGAGCACACGCTTACCTTCTCACCCAACAAGGTGCCGGTATAAATGGTATATTCCCGATTGCTGCCGATCTTCACCGGGTCATCAAAATAAGCGGCTATCTTCTCGCAGCGGCCCGGATCGCCGGGCAAAAAGCAATAGCGGCCCACGTCGCCCTGCTTACATTTTATATGGAACTGCAGTTCATGTTCGTGCATCCTGGATACCTCCTCGGTGTCGCATACATCCCTTTCATACCTGGATCCGACCGGGTATGGCCCATAAATCGGCATATTGTATTATATCAGTTTCTCGCGCCCATTGCAAGGTGCACAAACATTTATGCTTTTTGTAACGTTTTGTTGTTGTATTTTTGGTTTGTTCGTTTTAGAATAGTGCTGCTGACGGGCAAGCTGCATTTTCGGCCTGTCTGTCAGATATCCGATGACCGAAAAAGGAGGCAATCAATGTGAAACGGGCAGCCCTGATGACCATACTGGCTCTGCTGTGTGGATTGGTCCTTGGATCCATGGTCGGCCTGTCTCTTTCCTCTTCCGCCAACTCCGCTGCCGCCTCCTCTTCGATCCCAGCCATCAGCTATACCCAGAACACCTACGCCTCCTCCATCCCCACTGAACCGCCCCTTGATACCTGTGATAACACCTTGCTTCTTGAGCGTGCCGGTCAGGTATTGGAGGCGCTGAAAGAGCAGGACTACTCCGCTCTCGCCCTGCTGGTCCACCCTCAATACGGCATCACCATGACCCCCTACTCTACAGTGGACCATTCCTGTGATACCGTACTCTCGCAGGAACAAGTCACCAGACTGGCAGACGATGATCTGCTCTATACCTGGGGTCGTTCTGTAGGTTCCGGCGCACCCATCCGCTGCACTGCCGAGGACTACTTCGCCCGTTTTGTCTTTAATACCGACTATACCGAAGCGCCCCAGGTGGGCATTGACACTGTACTTATCAGCGGAAATGCACTGGAAAATGTGGCTGACGCCTATCCTGATGGGCGTTTTGTGGAGTACCACTTCCCTGGGATCGATCCATCGCTGGAGGGCTTCGACTGGTGCTCTCTTAAGTTGGTCTTTGAGGTATGGAACAACGACTGGTACCTGGTAGGTATCATTCACGGTGAATGGACCAGTTAAATATTTGCCGCCACCCCAACTGCCGGTCTATGACCGGCAGTTTTTTGCCGAAAAAAGCCTCGGTGGCTTTCTAACGTTTGTTGGAGGGATAAACGGATACTTGCATCTATAGATAGATTGCGTTAAGATGATTGCTACGATTATGGACCACGAATATACGCTCATGCCTGGTTCCATAAAGCGTCTAAAGGGGTCTGGGTGCCCTGAAAGGATGGATAATGCTTGAAGATCATCATTGTGGGAGATGGAAAGGTCGGTTTTACACTGGCAGAGCATCTGTCTCAGGAAGAGCACAGCGTCACGGTGATCGACACCAATGACGCCGCCCTGCGCCACGCTTCAGAATCTCTGGATGTGATGTGCGTCAAGGGCAACGGTGCCTCTATCTCCGCCCTGAAGGAATCGGGTGTTGAATCGGCAGATCTGCTCATCGCCGCCACCAGCCTGGACGAGGTCAACATGGTCTGCTGTCTCACTGCCAAACGGCTGGGCGCTAAATTTACCATTGCCCGGGTACGCAATGCGGAGTATGCCATGGAACTGTCTCATATGAAGCAGGAACTGGGCATCGACCTGGCCATCAATCCGGAAAATGCCACAGCTGTGGAGATCTCCCGTCTGCTCCGTTTCCCCAGCGCTGCCAACATTGAGACCTTCTACCGGGGTCGGGTGGAGTTGATCGGTTTCCGGGTGCGGGAAGGCGATTTCCTGACCGATCAGCCTCTGTCCGCCCAGAGCAGCAAGCTCCGGGAACTGCCCATGCTCCTGTGCGCGGCCGAACGGGATGACGGACAGGTCATCATTCCTGACGGCGCCTTTATCCCCCGGGTGGGCGACCGGCTCTACCTGGTGGGTCAGCCCGCTGGACTGACCTCCTTCTTCCGCCTGCTGGGCCGCAATATCCCCAAACTGCACTCCGCGTTTATTTTAGGCGGGGGACGCATCTCCTACTATCTGTCTAACATCCTGCTCAAGATGGGAATGCAGGTCAAAATTGTGGAACGCAACCCGGAGCGCTGCCGTCACCTCAGTGATATGCTCCCCCAGGCGCTCATTATTCAAGGCGACGGTACCGACCAGGAATTGCTGGAAGAAGAGAATGCTGGTGCCTCCGATGCCTTTATCGCACTCACCGACCGTGACGAGGACAACATCATCATCTCGCTCTACGCCATGCAGCAGGGTGTGAAAAAGGTAGTGGCCAAGTCCAACCGCCAAAACTACGCCGGCATCGCTCATGCCGCCGGACTGGACAGCGTGATCTCCCCCAAACTCATCACCGCCAGCCACATCCTCCAAGTGGTCCGTGGAATGCAGAATTCCAAGGGCAGCGTGATGAATGCGCTGTATAAAATTTGTGACGGGCACGCAGAGGCCCTGGAGTTTATTGCCAATGAGACTACCAAAAATCAGGGTGTGCCGCTGAAGAATCTACGGCTGAAAAAGGGTATCCTTATCGCCGTTCTGGTCCACCAGGGCAAGATCATCATTCCAGATGGCTCCAGCCACATCTCCTCAGGCGACACCGTGATCCTGATCTCCCGCAATCACGGCATCCTGGATCTCAATGATATTTATGAGGACTCACTGCTGGATCTGAGGGCAACGCAATGAATTATAAACTGGTATTGAGAGTAACCGGAAAGACACTGATGGTAAGCGCCATCACCATGCTGCTGCCGCTGTTGGTGAGTCTGATCTATCAGGAGGACCCCACCCCTTTTCTCTTTACCATACCACTGGTCATGGTAATCGGTTTCATCCTCTCTCTTCTGTCCAGCGATGATCACTTCTTCCCCCGGGAGGGCTTTTTCTCTGTGGCGCTGATCTGGCTGTTGATGGGTGTCTTTGGCGCGCTTCCTTTCTATTTCAGCGGTTATTTCTCCTCCTACATAGACTGCTTTTTCGAGGCGGTCTCCGGCTTTACCACCACCGGAGCCTCTATTCTGATGGCGGTGGAACCGCTGCCCCGGGGTATTCTGTTCTGGCGTTCCTTTATCCACTGGCTGGGCGGCATGGGCGTACTGATCCTCACCATTGCGCTGCTGCCCGGTCTTGGGTCCCGCACCCTCCACTTGATGAAGGCCGAGAGTCCCGGCCCGGTGGTCAGTAAACTGGTACCCAAAAGCAGTCAGTCCTCCAAAATCCTGTACGGGATCTATTGTGGGCTGACCGCCATTGAGATCATCATCCTAAAGATCGCCGGGATGCCCTGGTATGACAGCATTGTTCACTCTTTCGCCACAGCAGGCACCGGCGGATTTTCCACCAGAAACATCTCCATTGCCGCCTATAGCAGTCCCGCCATCGAGATTATTATCACGATTTTTATGCTGCTGTTCTCGGTAAACTTCTCTCTCTACTTCCTGCTGCTGTGCGGCAAGGTCAGGCAGGTACTTAAGAGTGATGAGCTTCGTTTTTTCCTTTTGATCGTTTTTACAAGTATTGCGCTGGTTTCCACGAATATCTGGAACATCTATCCCACCGGGCGTGAGTCCATCCGTCATGCAGCCTTTCAGGTTGCTTCCATTATTTCAACTACCGGCTTTGCCAGTACCGATTTTAATCTTTGGCCGGAATTCTCCCGTATCTTGCTGGTTCTTTTAATGTTCACCGGAGCCTGCGCCGGTTCCACTGGCGGCGCCATCAAGTGTTCTCGTATGTTATTACTGGGAAGATGTATACGCCGGGAAATTCGACAAGTCATTCATCCCAGGGCGGTTAATGTGGTTAAGCTGGATGGGCGAGTGGTTGAAGAATCCTCCCTACGTTCCGTTCATATCTTCTTTTCTGCCTATATCCTTATCACACTTGGAGGCACACTCTTGGTTTCTGCCGATAATTACTCCTTCGGTACCACCTTTACCGCCGTGGTCTCCTGCATTGGCAATATTGGTCCCGGCCTGGAGTTGGTGGGACCAATGGGCAACTATGCCCTCTTTTCCGGCTTTTCCAAACTGGTTCTTTCACTGTGTATGATTATTGGCAGATTGGAGATTTTGCCCATTTTAGTGCTCTTTAGCGGAAATGCATGGAAACGGTCTTGAACTGTCCATTCGTTTTTGTCCAAAGCGTCAAATCCAAGGATTTGACGCTTTCTTTTTTGAATACTCTTGCCAAACGGATGCATTTTGAGGTATTATAATGTTGTCTGTAAAACCGGGAACCCTTGCGCTACAATGGATTCCCGAAACAAAGGAGTTGGGTAAGATGATCGAAAACCTCTTTTGGCTCGGTCTAGTTGGTGCTTTTATCGCGCTAATCTTCGCCGTAGCCCAAGCAAGAAAGGTGTTAAAGTTCTCTGAAGGCACCGAATTGATGCAAAAACTCGCGGCCTCTATCCGTAAAGGCGCTAACGCTTACCTTAAGCGCCAGTATACCACCGTCGCAAAGATCTTTATTGTAGTCTTCGTAATTTTACTTATTCTGGCAGGAGCTGGTATGCTGGATAACTGGTTTATCCCCTTCGCCTTCCTCACCGGCGGCATCTATTCCGGCCTGGCCGGCTTCGTCGGCATGAAGATCGCCACCTCCGCCAACGCCCGTACCGCCAACGCCGCTCATGAGAGCCTGAACCGCGGCCTGAACGTGGCCTTCTCCTCCGGCGCCGTTATGGGCTTCACCGTGGTGGGTCTGGGCCTGCTGGACGTGTCCATCTGGTTCCACATCCTGAAATATATTGCCCACTTTGATGCCGCCAAGATCGCCCAGACCATGGTTATGTTCGGCATGGGCGCCTCCTTCATGGCTCTGTTCGGCCGCGTGGGCGGCGGTATCTTCACCAAGGCTGCCGACGTGGGCGCTGACCTGGTGGGTAAAGTGGAAGCCGGCATCCCCGAGGATGACCCCCGCAATCCCGCCACCATTGCTGACAACGTGGGCGACAACGTGGGCGACGTGGCCGGCATGGGCGCTGACCTGTACGAGTCCTATGTTGGTTCGATCCTGGCCACCTTCGCTCTGGGCGCCGCCGCCTATGCCACCGATAACATGACCTGGAACGCCATGCTGCTGCCCCTGGTCATTGCCGTGGTGGGCGTGATCTGCTCCGTGCTGGGCAGTTTCCTGATCCGCACCAAGGAGAACGCCACCCAGAAGTCCCTGCTGGCCACCCTGCGTAAGGGTACCTACACCGCTGCCGTTCTGGCCGCTATCGCCGCTGCCCCCATTACCTATTTCATCATGGGTTCCTGGGGCCCCTACATTTCCATTCTGGCAGGTCTGGTGGCTGGCTGCGCCATCGGCTATTTCACTGAGTATTACACCTCTGACACCTACAAGCCCACCCAGGGCCTGGCTGACTCCACCGAGACCGGCGCTGCTACCACCATCATCGGTGGCATCTCCCTGGGTATGCTGTCTACTGCCGCTCCCATCATCATCATCGGTATCGCGATCATCGTCTCCTTCCTGGCCTCCGGCGGTTCTCTGACCACCGGCGGCGCGGAGTATGAGCTGCTCTTCTCCAAGGGTCTGTACGGCATTGGTATCGCCGCTGTGGGTATGCTGTCCACTCTGGGCATCACCCTGGCCACCGACGCCTACGGCCCCGTGGCCGACAACGCCGGCGGCATCGCCGAGATGAGCGGCCTGGGCGAGGAGGTCCGCAACCGCACCGATGCCCTGGATTCCCTGGGCAACACCACCGCCGCTACCGGTAAGGGCTTCGCCATCGGCTCCGCCGCTCTCACCGCTCTGGCTCTGCTGGTCTCCTATGTGGATGTGGTCAAGGGCAAGCTGGACCACGCCATGGACCTGTCCCTCACCAACCCCGCCGTGCTGGTGGGTCTGTTTGTGGGCGCCATGCTCACCTTCATCTTCGCCGCCCTCACCATGAGCGGCGTGCAGCGGGCCGCTCAGTCCATCGTGGTAGAGGTCCGCCGTCAGTTCCGTGAGATCTCCGGTATCATGGAAGGAAAGGCCGATCCCGACTACGCTTCCTGCGTGGACCTGTGCACCAAGGGTGCTCTGCATGAGATGGTCATCCCCTCCTTGCTGGCCATTATCGTTCCCGTTATCGTGGGCCTGATCCTGGGCGCTGAGGCTGTCGTTGGCCTGCTGGGCGGCGTTACCGTCACCGGCTTCGTGGTCGCCGTGTTCATGTCCAACGCCGGCGGCGCCTGGGACAACGCCAAGAAGTACATTGAGGCCGGCCACCATGGCGGCAAGGGTTCCGACTGCCACAAGGCCGCCGTCATCGGCGACACCGTGGGCGATCCCTTCAAGGATACCTCCGGCCCCTCCCTGAACATCCTGATCAAGCTGTGCTCCACTGTCTCCATCGTGTTCTCCGGCCTGATCACTACCATTCATCTGTTCTAATCGGACATAAAAAAGGACGCCTGACGGCGTCCTTTTTTATGTCCTTTTAGTTCAGTTCAAACATACCGTTGTACAGCTGATAATATTCCCCCTGCTGGGCAAGCAGGTCATCGTGACTGCCCCGCTCCACGATTTTACCCTGTTCCAGCACCATAATGGCGTCGGCGTTGCGAACCGTGGACAGCCGGTGGGCAATGACAAACACTGTCCGGCCCTCCATCAGCTGGTCCATTCCCTTCTCGATGAGGGCTTCCGTGCGGGTATCGATGCTGCTGGTTGCCTCGTCCAGGATGAGCACCGGCGGATCGGCCACCGCCGCCCGGGCAATGGCAAGCAGCTGCCGCTGACCCTGAGAGAGATTGGCTCCGTCCGCCGTCACCATAGTGTCGTAGCCTTGGGGCAGACGGCGGATAAAGGAGTCGGCGTTGGCGATTTTGGCCGCCTTCTCCACCTCCTCCATGGTGGCGTCCAGCTTACCAAAGCGGATGTTATCGGCAATGGTACCAGTAAAGAGGTGCGTATCCTGAAGCACCATGCCCAGGGATCGCCGCAGCTCATCTTTCCGGATGTCCTTCACGTCAATGCCGTCGTAGGTCACCCGACCCTTCTGCACGTCGTAAAAACGGTTGATCAAGTTGGTAATGGTGGTCTTGCCCGCACCAGTAGAGCCTACAAAGGCGATCTTCTGGCCGGGCTTGGCAAAGAGGCTGATTTCTTTCAGAATGGGGTGGCCGGCGTCATAACCAAAGGTGACACTCTCGAAGCGAACATCCCCCCGCAGGGGTACCACAGAGCGGTCAGGCTTGCGCCAAACCCAGCCTTCGTCACGCCTTTCCAACCTCACCTGTCCGTCGTCCACCTCCGGGGTCTGGTTCATAGCTTCAAAAACCCGCTCGGCACCTGCCAGAGCGGCCAGCAGAAAATTGGTCTGCTGAGTAAACTGGTTGATAGGCATGGCAGCCTGGCGCACAAAAACCAGATAGCTGGCCAGGCTGCCTACATCGGTCATGCCCGCCATGGCCATATAGCCGCCCAAAGCAGCCACAATGGCATAATTGATATAGGAGATGCTCACCACCGCCGGGATCATGGTGGCGGCATAACCCTGAGCGCCGGTACCCGCTTCGCGGAGGGCCTCGTTTTTCTCCCGGAACGTCTGCAGGTTGACTTTTTCGTGGTTATATACCTTGACTACCTTCTGGCCCGCCACCATCTCTTCAATGTAGCCGTCCAGATCACCCAATGCACGCTGCTGCTTATTATAGTAGGCTTTGCTCCGCTTTCCGCTGTAGCGGATATAGAGGAACATGATCACATAGCACACCGCCACCACCAGGGTAAGCCGCCAGTTCAGGATGAAGAGCATAGTCAGGGTACCTGCCACCTGGATAAAACTCTGGATCACCATGGCGAAGCTGTTGTTCAGGGCATCCGAAATGGTATCCACGTCGTTGGTGAAATAGCTCATCACATCGCCATGGCGGCGGGTATCAAAGAAGCGGAGAGGCAGCTTCTGGAGGTGGGCAAACAGGTCCCGACGAATGTCATAAAGCACTTTCTGGGCTGCCTTCACCATAGTCTGGGTATAGCCCCAAGCCGCCAGGGCCCCTGTCAGATAGATGAGGGCGGTAAGGATGACGCCCCGCAGCAGGGCCTCCACTCCCCCGGTGGCCAGGTGATTGACCACCGGCCGGATCATATAGGTTCCCAGGAGATTCGCCAGGGCGCTGACCGTGACCAGCACTGCCACCACCAACAGCAGAAACTTGTGCCGTCCCATGTAGGACAGAAGGGTACGCAGGGTATAGCCCAGGTGCTTGGGCTTCTTGGCGCTGAGCTGCCTAGCCATGTTCCTCCCCTCCTTTCCTCTGGGATGCGTAGATCTCCTGATAGATGGGATCGTGCTCCAGCAGCTCCCTATGAGTACCGGCGGCGTGAATTCTGCCATCCTCCAGGATGACAATCAGATCGGTGTGCATCACCGAGGTGACGCGCTGGGCAATGATGATCTTGGTCACACCGGTAAGCTGACTCAGAGCCCCCCGGATCTTGCCCTCTGTTGCAGTATCTACCGCACTGGTGGAATCGTCAAAAATCAGAATTTTGGTTTTTTTCAGCAGCGCCCGTGCAATGCACAGCCGCTGTTTCTGGCCACCGGAGACGTTGACACCTCCCTGCCCCAGGTCAGTGTCCAGGCCCTCTGGCAGTCGCTCCAGAAACTCATCCGCGCAAGCCGCCCGGCAGGCCGCCCACAGGGTCTCGTCGTCGGCATCCGGGTCTCCCCACTTCAGGTTCTCCCGAACAGTACCGGAAAAAAGCACATTTTTCTGGAGTACAATGCCCACCGCGTCCCGCAGAACCGTCAGGTCGTAGTCCTTAACATCGTGCCCGCCAACCCGAACAGTACCCTCGGTGGCGTCGTACAGCCGGGGGATGAGCTGCACCAGAGTGGTTTTGGCGGAGCCGGTGCCGCCCAGGATACCCACAGTCTGGCCCGCGCTGATATGCAAATTGACCCCAGACAGAGCATATTCCCTGGCGTCGGCATGGTACTTGAAGGACACATTCTCAAAGTCCACGCTGCCATCGGGCACCTCCTCCACCGGCTGGGCTGGGGAGGCAAGGGCCGTTTTCTCCTCCAATACCTCCGCGATGCGGTGGGCACTGGCCAGCGATCGGGTGAGCAGTAGGAACACGTTGGAGATCATCATGAAGGAGTTCATCACCTGGAGCACATAGCTGAGAAAGCCAGTTAGCTCCCCCACCTGAAGGCTCTCTTCCAGGATCATACCACCGCCGAACCACAGAATGAGTACGATGGCGGTGTACATGGTAAACTGGAAGGCGGGCAGGTTGAGCACCGCAAAGTGGAAGGTCCGCTGACTGGTGGCCATCAGCTCCTCATTGACCGCCCGGAACTTCTCCTCCTCATACTCGCCCCGCACAAAGGCCTTCACTGCCCGGATGGCGGTAAGACCCTCCTGGACCACATTGTTCAGCTTATCCATGGCCATCTGGAGCCTGCCATACATGGGCGCTACTTTACGCACCACAAAGAAAAGGATGAGCGCCAGAATGGGGGCGGTCACCACAAAAATCAGGGCCAGCCGGGCATTCATCCAGAAAGACAGCCCCAGCCCCATCAGCAGCATCACCGGGCTGCGCACCAAAGGGCGCAGTCCGCCGTTGATGGCGTTTTGCAGCACCGTTACATCGGTGGTCATCCTGGTAACCAAAGAGGAGCTTTCAAAGCGGTCCAGGTTGGAAAAGGCATAGTCCTGCACCCGCTCATACTGGGCCTCCCGAATACGGGCGCCCCAGCCGTAGGCAGCCCGGGCAGCAAACCTGGCATACAGCAGGCCGGTGATCAAAGCCAGCAAAGCACATACGCCCATTTGTACACCCTTGACCACAATATAATTCAGATCCTGATTCTCCACTCCCACATCAATGAGGTCGGCCATCAGCACGGGGATCACCAATTCAAAGGCTGTCTCCACCAGCACCAACAATCCGCCCAGAAACAGGTCCCGGCGGTAGGGTCCTAAATAGGACAGCAGGCGTTTCAGTTCTTTCATGGCTGTCCCTCCCCTGCCGTCTTCAGATTTCGATACGCCCGGCTCAGATAGTCGGCAAATCGCTCCCGCTCCTCCAGCGTAAACCCCTCCAACATCCGTTCCTCCATGGTCCGGCAGCAATTCCGCCAGGCGTCATAGGCCCTCTGGCCCGCAAGAGTGATCTCGATCCGGTCCCGGCGCTTGTCCTGTCCGTCCCCGCACCGGGTCACGAAGCCGCCTTTCTCCAGACTGTCCAGCATCCGGCATACCGCCGCCGGATCGATCTCAAAATAGTCGGCCAGCTGACGCTGGCGGCTGGGGCCATGCTGACTGAGGTAACCCAGCAGCTTGGGCTGCCCTGTTCCCAGTCCTACCTCCGTCAGACAGGGGCGCAGCATCCCCCGTTGGGCATGAAAGGCCCGATAAAGCAGCATATGGAATGTCTTTTCCATCTACTCACCTTCTCAATTGACATATCAATGATTGATATGTCAATTATATCCCGTAATTTTACACTGTCAAGTCCGACAAGGGTTGGATTCTACTTGCAACCAGGCACATAAAGTGGGATAATATTGGCAACCACATCCAAAAGGAGGCCCTTCCATGGAAGGCAAGAAAGCATACCGTCCGGAAAACCTGCACTACCTGAAAATGCTGGCCCGGCAGTACCCCAATGTCCAGGCCGCCAGTACCGAGATCATCAACCTCCACGCCATTCAGAACCTTCCCAAAGGCACCGAGCACTTTATCTCCGACGTCCACGGCGAGTACGAGGCCTTCCTTCACATCCTGAACTCGGCTTCCGGCGTGGTACGCGAGAAGCTGGACAGCCTGTTTGCCACCACCGTGTCCAAGGCCGATCTGGATCAGCTGGCCACCCTCATTTACTATCCTCAGGAGAAGCTGGAGGAAATCGAGCGGGAGACCGCCGATATGCGGGAGTGGTACCGGATCACCTTTCATCGCTTGATCGAGATGTGCCGGCTGGTCAGTTCCAAATACACCCGTTCCAAGGTCCGTAAGGCCATGCCTCCTGAGTACGCCTACATCATCGATGAAATGATCCACACCCACTACGAGGACATGGACAAGCGGGACTATTACGAGAACATTATCTCTACTATCATCGACATCGACCGGGCCTCCAATTTCCTGGTGCAGCTGTGCGAGCTCATCAAGCGCCTGGCGGTGGACCATCTCCATCTGGTAGGCGATATCTTTGACCGTGGCCCCCGGGCGGACATCATTCTGGATTCCCTGATGAACTACCACAGCGTGGACATCCAGTGGGGCAACCACGACGTACTTTGGATGGGCGCTGCCTCCGGCTCCCGCACCCTGGTAGCCACTGTACTGGCCAACTCCCTGCGTTACAACAACCTGGAGGTCATCGAGACGGGCTACGGCATTTCCCTGCGGCCCCTGTCGGTCTTTGCCAACGAAGTATATAAGGACTGCGATATCCACCAGTTCGAGGTCAAGCTTACCAACGAGGACGCCGCCCACTACACGGAGAAGGATAAGCTGCTGGCGGCCCGAATGCACAAGGCCATCACCATCATTCTCTTCAAGCTGGAGGGTCAGAAGCTGCTGCGCAACCCCTGTTTCGGTATGGCGGACCGGCTGCTGCTGGACAAGATCGACTACGAGAATCAGTGCATCACCATCAATGGTACCACCTACCCGCTGGAGGATACCGACTTCCCCACTGTGGACCCCAACGATCCCTACACCCTCACGGAAGAAGAAAACACCCTCATTAACCAGCTGACCAGCTCCTTCCTCCACAGCGAGAAGCTCCAGCGCCACGTCCGTTTCCTCTACTCCAAGGGCAGCCTGTACAAAATCTACAACGGCAATCTGCTCTTCCACGGCTGTATCCCCATGACGGCGGATGGTCAGCTTCAATCCTTCACCATCGGCGGCGTTACCCTGTCAGGCAAAGCCTTCCTGGACTACGCCGACCAAAACGCCCGCCAGGCCTACTATAACAAGCCCGGCTCCCCTGAGCGGCAGTTCGGCATGGACTTTCTGTGGTTCCTGTGGGCAGGCCGCAACAGTCCCATTTTTGGCCGCGACCGGATGACCACCTTTGAGCGGCGACTCATTCTGGATGAATCCACCTGGGCCGAACCTAAAAACGCCTACTATCAGCTGTACAATGACCCAGCGGTGTGCGAGCGCTTGCTGAAAGAGTTTGGGCTGGAAGGTCCCCACTGTCATATTGTCAACGGCCATGTGCCGGTAAAGTCCAAAAAGGGCGAGAGTCCTATGAAGGCTGGCGGCAAACTGCTGGTCATTGACGGCGGCTTCTGTAAGGCCTACCAAAAGACAACCGGCATTGCCGGCTATACTTTGATCTACAATTCGGCCTGTTTCCGTTTGGTCTCCCATGAGCCTTTTGCAGGGCGCGCCAATGCTATCCGGGAAAATCAGGATATCACCTCTACCTCGGTGGTGTTTGAGCGGCTGGAGTCCCGTCTAAAGATTGCCGGTACTGATGTGGGCCGCCAGCTCCAGGAGCAGATCGATGATCTGATGGCCTTGGTACAGGCCTTCCGCAGCGGCGAGATTGTAGAAGATCACAAAGGCTGACCTACGCAAACAGGCCGACCGCTTATGCGGCCGGCCTCAGCGTGTCGAGAAAGCTCGACACGCTTCTCAAAAATGCAAGCATTTTTTCGAGGGAATGCAGCCCGCTGCGTCGCACACGCAAAGCGCGCACGCTTGCGGGCTGAGAAGTGTTTTTCCAAGGCTCATGTCCTTGGAAAAAACAGATTCTTACTCTGTTTTGCCGCCTGCGGGCGGCAAAACTCTGCCGAGGGCTTTTCTTCGGTGCAAGAACTGATTTCTCTCTCGCATCAGTTCCGCCTTTTTTGACAGACTGAGGCCGACCGCTTATGCGGCCGGCCTGTTTGCAATTTATGGCGTGCTCTTCCATGGCTGAACAGTAAATAAAAAATGGTCCGCTGCAAATTGCAGCGGACCATTTTTGTTTTGTAACTGCTCGGCAGATCAGCCGATGCCGCCCAGCGCAGCGCCGGCAATCAGAGCCACGATGCACAGAGGCACATAGATGAACTTGCCGAAGGGGTAGAACCAGCCGCCGATGGGCTTCTTGGCACCCTGATTGACTGCATCCAGAGCGGTCTTTTTCTTCATGACCCAGAAGAACATCACACCAGCCAAGGCAGCGCCGAAGGGGCAGATGTAGATGGAAACCATGTCCATCCACTGAGAGGTCCAGGGCTGGATGAGCAGAGCAACAACCAGGCCGATGACGTGAATCACGATGGTGGACACCAGTCGGTTGAGCTTCAGCTTCTCCTGCATGAAGGCCACAGGGGTCTCATACAGGTTGATGATAGAGGTGGTGCCGGCGAAGAGCACGGCGATGAAGAAGAAGGCACCGATGACCCAGCCAATGCCGCCCATGCCGTTGAACACGCCGGGCAGAGCGATGAACATCAGGCCAGGGCCATTGCTGTCCAGCTGGCCGCCGGTGGTAGCCATAGCGGGAATGATCACGAACATGGCAACCAGAGCAGCCAGAGTATCAAACACGGCCACATTGCGGGCGGAAGAGGAAATCTCCACGTCCTTACCCAGGTAAGAACCGTAAATAACGGAACCATTGCCAGCCACAGACAGGGAGAAGAATGCCTGACCAAAGGCAAAAATCCAAACGTGCCAGTCCAGCAGACCCTGAGGATTCAGGGAGAAGATGAACTTGTAACCGTCGCCGGCGCCGGGCAGGGTGGCGATGTACACAGCCATGATCAGGAACAGGCCGAACAGAGTGGGAATCATGACCTTACAGGCCTTCTCAATGCCGCCGGACACGCCCAGGGCCATAATGACCACGGAGACCACAATGGCTACGATGATCCACACGCCGTTGCCGATGCCGAAGATACCGTTCTGGAGCATCATGCCCACGCCTTCGCCCAGAGTCTTGGTCTCAGGAGCAGCAGCCGAGAAAGTGCCAATGATATTGTCCATGTTCTGGCCCATGGCAAACAACTCGCCGGAGATGGCCATCTTGGTGTACTTGAAGATCCAGCCCATAACCACGGTGTAGCCGATGGCCAGACCCATGGAGCCGATGACGGGAATGGCGCCGATGACTTCGCCGATCCGGCGCTTGCCGCCCCGGTCCTCAACAGCCTTACCAAAAGAACCAACGGGACCCGCGCCGCCCCAGCGGCCCAGGGAGAACTCTTCCATCACGCCGGACATACCGATGAGAACGACGAACAGGAAGTACGGAAGCAGGAACGTCATGCCGCCATATTTGGCGACCATGTAGGGGAAACGCCAGATGTTGGCCATGCCTACGGCAGAGCCGATGCACGCGAGGATAAAGCCCCATTTGCTTTTAAATCCATCGCGGTTTTCAACATTGCTAGGAGCGGAGCCTGACATAATAGACCCTCCTTATTCCCTCTTAAATTGTCTGACAAACCTTTGCTATTATGTGCGACGGCGCCCGACGAACGAAGTATTGAGTTCGTGGGCGCCGCCGTTCATTGTGTCTGCATACTTCCGCGTGATGCAGTTACGTCACATTGTTTTTGAGGCCATGCGACGGCGCGTCTTACTTCTCCTCGTTGGGATAGGGCTCCAGGAAGGCATGGAAGTGACGCATGGGCAGCTTGTGGCCCCACAGGATACGCATGTTGGGGATGGACTCGCGGTCCTTGTACAGCTGAGCCACAGCGGCGATGACGTAGTCCAGGTGCTCCTTGGTCAGACGGCTGCGGTCGATAGCGAAGCGGACCACGTTGGCCAGCTCAGCCTGCTGCTCGGGAGTCTTCAGGTCGTACTCCATGGAGAAGTCGCCCAGCTCGGACACGCGGATACCATAGCGGCGGATCAGCTCCAGAGAGAAGCCAGTGCCGGCAAAGGTGGTGTGATCGCGCTTGCCGTCGAAGAACTCGTCCATGTTGATGTACACAGCGTGGCCGCCGGCGGGCAGAACAACGCCCTTCACGCCAGCATTGTAGAAGCCCTGAGCCAGGTACTCACACTGCATGGCACGGTCATGCTGATAGTTGAAGTCGCAGGACTCATACAGACCAGCAGCCAGAGCCATGATGTCACGGCCGGACATGCCGCCGTAGGAGTCGTTGCCGTAGCAAGAGATCTGCTTGACCTTGATGAGCACGCCCACGTCGGTCTTAACGGTGCCGTCCTCGTTGAAGTCGGAGAACTTCTTCCAGAACAGGCCCTGGTCACGGAAGGCCAGCATGCCGCCCATGTTGGCGTGGCCGTCCTTCTTGGCGGACATGGTGAAGGCGTCGCAGTAGGAGAACATCTCGGTGGCGATCTCAGCGATGGACTTGTCGGCATAGCCTTCCTCGTTCATCTTGATGTAGTAGGCGTTCTCAGCCCAGCGAGCCACGTCGAAGACCAGAGGAATGTCATACTTGTGGGCCACGCGGTTGATCTCGCGGATGTTAGCCATGGAGACGGGCTGGCCGCAGATGGGGTTGTTGGTAATGCAGGTGAAGATCAGGGGCACGTTCTCCACGCCCACGGCATTGATCAGCTGCTCCAGCTTCTCGATGTCCATGTTGCCCTTGAAGGGGTTCTTCTCATACTTGCCGCCTTCGGGAACTTCGTACAGCAGCTCCTTGTTGTACAGGTTACGAGGCACGGAACCCATCTGCTTGATGTTGCCCTCGGTGGTGTCGAAGTGGCCGTTGGAGGGGATGGTGAAGACCTTGCCGGGATGACGGGCAGTCAGGATCTTCTTCACGATCTCCATCAGCACGGACTCAGCGGCGCGGCCCTGCTGAATGATGAAGGCGTTGGGGCGCTCCATCTGCTTGGCGCCGCCGTTGAACAGGCCGCCCTCGTACTCGCAGAGGAACAGCTCATCCATCATCTTCTCCAGGTCACGGCAGTCGGTGCGGACCAGGTCGATGCTCTTCTTCCAGTTCTTCTCGCCGCCGCGCTCAAAGATGTCGCGGAAGGTGTCCAGCAGGACATAGTAACCGGTGTTGCGGCCGTAGGCCTCGTCGCCCAGCATCATGGTAGCCCACTGCTGGTTGGTCATAGCGGTGGTACCGGAGTCGGACAGCATATCAACGGTCAGCAGGCCGGAGGGGAAAGAGAACTCATTCCAGTGGGTGGCGTTCAGGGCACGCTCACGCTGCTCAACAGTAGCCTGGGGCAGGTCGCGCACCACATACGCACAGTGCTGGGGCATCTCAACGGTCTGAGCCAGAGGGTAGTGCTTCACATTCTTGTCCATTTTGTTTACCTCCATTTAATACGGCGCTTTGCGCCATCATTTTATTAGAGGATACCCCGGTCGTCGGGAGTCGGCTGTTCCGACTCCTTCAACAGGCGGACAGTAACCTTTTCGAATGTGGTATATAGGGGATTTGGAGCTTACTTGACGGCGATGACCTCAATCTCCACAAGGGCATCCTTGGGCAGACGAGCCACTTCAACAGCAGAGCGGGCAGGATAGCCACCCTCGCCGAAGAAGGTAGCGTACACCTCGTTCATAGCGCCGAAGTTGTTCATGTCGCTGAGGAACACAGTGGTCTTGACAACCTTATCCATGCCCAGGCCAGCCTCGGCCAGGATGGACTTCACGTTGGTCAGGGACTGACGAGTCTGCTCCGCAATGCCTTCCGGGAACGCACCGGTAGCGGGATCGATGGGGAGCTGGCCGGAAGTGATGACCAGACCGTCGATCTCAACCGCCTGAGCGTAAGGGCCGATGGCCGCGGGCGCCTTGTCGGTATTGACGATTTTTTTCATATTTGCTTTCCGCCTCCTTTTCACTTGGCAACAGTAATTTATCACGGAGATAATTTTTTGTCAACACGCTTTTGTTCATTTCGTACGATTTTACAATTTGACCTTGATATTTTGTAGGAATTATCAATACAATTTTTTTGCTATAACTTAAAAAAATTTTTGCGATGAGAAAATTACTCTAATCTTCTTTTGACATTATGACGATTATCCGCTATACTAAATAAAAAGTGTATGTAATTTGATGCGTCTTTTGATCAACAGAGAATCTGAGCCTAATATTAAGGATAGAGGTGAGCCGATTGGCCAGTCCATTGTTGCAGCATTACATCAAGCTGACTGAGTTTTTGGGCTATGCCCTGGGTCCCGATTATGAGGTGGCTCTTCATGATCTGACGGACAAAGACCGCTCCATCGTAGCCATCGCCAACAATCATGTCAGCGGCCGGGAAGTAGGAGCCCCTCTGACCAACGTTGCCCTGCGTATCCTGCGGGACAAAAGCTACGAAAATCAAGACTATATCCTTCACTATCTTGGAGTGTCCAGTACCGGCAAAACCCTGCGCTCCTCCACTATGTTCATCAAGCATGACGGCAGGCTGATCGGAATGCTGTGCATCAATTTTGATGATAGCCGTTTTCAGGCAGTCAGCGACGCATTGCTGCGGCTCTGCCATCCTGACCATTTTGTAGATACCAATTTTCAGGTAGATGAGTCTGTTGCGGATCGGTTTGCCCCGGCAGAGCGTTTTCACAACTCCATTCACGGCGTAGCTACCGAGGCAGTGCTCCGGGAACTGGAACGCAGAGGCATCACAGCAGACCGTCTCAATGCTGAAGAACGCATCCAAATCATCGGGGCCCTGGACAGCGAGGGCGTTTTCTTGCTCAAGGGAGCGGTGAAAGATGTGGCGGACGCTTTGGAATGTTCCCAGGCCAGCGTATATCGTTATCTGAGCGCGATCCGCAAGGAAGAGGCATGAGGCCTCTCCCCCGTTCCTCAGTTTCATTGGGAGGTTCGATCAAGATGGATTATCACTATCCCCGCCGGCTGCTCTGGGTTGTTTTAGGCATGGTGATCAGCGCGGTGGGCATTGTTATGATGCTCCAGGCCAACATTGGATTGGAGCCATGGAGCGTCCTGCAGCAGGGCATGGCTCAAACATTTGGAATCACATACGGTACAGCTTCCATCATCGTCGGCGCCGCCGCTATCGGTGTTGCCATCCTGTGTGGGGAGGGCTTTGGCCTGGGTACCATTTTAAATATCACCCTATGCGCCATTTTTATTGACTATATGCTGGCCCAGGGGTGGATCCCACTGATGGAAAATCTGTTTTCCGGCATCCTGATGCTCCTGGGCGGTCTGGAACTGCTGGCTGTCGGTACCTGGCTGTATATGAAGGCCGCTCTGGGCGCCGGCCCCCGGGACTCCCTGATGGTAGCCCTGGCCCGAAAAACCAAACACTCTGTAGGTCTGTGCCGGGCGGTTGTGGAGATCGGTGTGATCATTCTCGGCTGGCTGTTGGGCGGCCAGGTCGGTATCGGCACCGTGATCTCCGCCATCGTACTGGGTACGTTGTTCAATCTGAATTTTGCACTCTTCCGCTTCCGTGCAGCGGAGGTCCATCAGGAAAATCTGATGGAAAGCTTTCGCAACCTGATGACCAGAACACATAGCCATTCCCACGAATAAAAAATTCCTCCGTCATAGGACGGAGGAATTTTTTATGTATTACTTGTTGCCGCTGCAGGCGGTGCAGCCACCGCACTGAGGATGAGCCTGGGCCCACAGTCTGTCGGCGGTGGGCTTCCAGTTGTCGGCGTAAGGGTGGGTCTTGGCCGTCAGATGCTCCACAGTCTCAGGAGACTGCGGATCGGTGGAGTGAGCACCGGTCCTGTTGACGATCTCCTCGATACGCTCGGGGTTCTCCAGCATGGGGCAGGGACGGAGCATATTATCATTGAAGGGCTGATTATCATGGTAGGCCATAAACAGCGGAGACTGCAGGCACTCCAGCAGAGTCTTCTCATGGATGTTGGAATCGGAATAGTGGATGAACACACAGGGATCCACATCACCGTTGGCGTTGATATGCAGGTAACGGCGGCCACCAGCGATGCAGCCGCCCACGTACTCGCCGTCGTTCTGGAAGTCCATGGCGAAGATGCCCTTGGTCTGGCGCATGGCGCGGATGCGGTGATAGATCTCCTCACGCTGCTCGGGAGTGGGCATCAGCTCAGGAGCGGCATCGTTGCCCACGGGCATATAGTGGAAGAACCAAACAAAGTAGGCGCCCAGATCGATGATCTTGTCGTAGAACTCTTCGCTGGTAATGTCCTTATAGTTGACGCTGGTATAGCAGGTGGAGATACCAAAGGGCAGGTGGTGGCTCTTCAAAAGAGCCATGGCGTTGGTGACCTTCTCGTACACGCCCTGACCGCGGCGGCTGTCGTTAGCTTCCTCGAAGCCCTCCAGGCTGATGGCAGGGATGAAGTTCTTCACCCGCAGCAGATCCTGGCAGAACTCCTCGTCAATGAGGGTGGCGTTGGTGAAGGACAGGAAGGCCACATCGTCGTGCTTCTCACACAGGGCAATGATGTCCTTCTTACGCACCAGAGGCTCGCCGCCGGTATAGATGTACATATAGATGCCCAGTTCCTTGCCTTGGGTAATGATGGAGTCAATATCGTCAAAAGACAGGTTCAGCTTGTTGCCGTACTCCGCCGCCCAGCAGCCCGTGCAATGCAGGTTGCAGGCAGAAGTGGGGTCCAGCAGGATGGCCCAGGGAATGTTGCAGCCGTACTTCTCACGCATTTTCTCCTGCTTGGGCCAGCCCACCAGGTTGGCGTTGACAAAGAAATTGTTAAACACGGTCTTGAGCACATCAGGATCAGTCTCAGTCCAGACCTTCTCAATCAGCTGGTGCCAGCAGGAATCCTTGTCATTGATAACTTTATCAAAGGCCTCCCGCTGAAGAGACAAGGTATCCCCGGAAAACTTATTGACCAGGTCCATAACCTTACTCATGTTGTTCATAGGGTCTTTATCCAGATAATCAAATACCTTGGCCAGGCCATAACGCTTCAGACTGTCAGGAATTTTCATCTTTGTTTTCCCCTTTCACGGCATAACAATACCTATCATTGTGTGTCATAATACCTTTTCTGACGAAAATTGAAAATAGACAAAACCCGGTTCATGTCCAAACTCTATACAAAAACAGCATTTTGCTTAAAATCGCTCCAGATTTTCGTCTACTCTTTATGTCATTTTCTTCATTGTAAAATACGATCTTCACCATTATATCAATCCCCAGGCGGCAAACGCTGGTCCTCCCTGTCCGGCTCCCCTTCCGGATGAACGGCGGAGGCAATAGAGATAGCACCTCTTCCATACTTGTTCCGGATGGTGTCCATGGTCTTCTCCAGCTTCTCCAGCTTGTCGCGGCACGGGATGGCATCGGCGGCAAACAGATCCACCTGCTCGCCGGCGTCCCCCTCCTCCATGAGATTCTGTGCTGTAATCGTAAGCGCCCGGACCGGCTGACTTTCATTCCAACAGCTGTGCAACAGTTCCATCCCGCACCTGGCCAGATCTCTGGAAATGTAGGTAGGGGCGCTGAGCCGCTTTTGACGGCAGATATCTTTGAAGGCCGGGTCGCGCACGGTGATCTGGACTGTGGTGCACTTAAGGTTATGCTTGCGCAGTCGTACCGCCACCTCGTCTGCCAGTTCAGACAGCGCAGTGCGCAGTTGGTCCCAGCCCACCAGATTTTTGGGAAAGGTCAGTCCATTGCCCACTGATTTTGGTCCAGGCATATCCCGGGCCGGTATTACCGGAGCACGCTCTCTCCCTGTGGCGTAGTCATGGAGTGTATACCCTCCTTTTCCCAGGATCTGTCCCAGACTCTCCCGGTCAAACCGAGCCAGATCGCCAATGGTGTGTATCCCGTAACCGCTCAGCACTCTGGCCGCGGCCCGGCCCACAAAAAGCAGATCCGTTACCGGCAATGGCCAGAGCAGCTGTTGAAAATTTTCCCGGGTAATAACTGTTGTAGCATCTGGCTTTCGGTAATCGCTGCCCATTTTTGCAAATACCTTATTAAAGGAAACCCCCACCGATACCGTCAGGCCCAGCTCCTGACGCACTGCCTGACGGATCTGATCGGCCAGGGCCTTTCCATCTCCTCCGAAGAGATGGAGGGTGCCCGTCACATCCAGCCAGCTCTCGTCAATTGAGAAAGGCTCCACCAGATCAGTATACCGCTCATAGATGGCATTCACCTTTTTGGAATACTCCCGATATTTCCAATGATGGGCCGGAAGCAGCACCAGGTCCGGGCATTTTCGTCTGGCCTGCCAGATAGTCTCCGCCGTCTGGACCTTATATTTCTTTGCCAGTTCATTTTTTGCCAGAATGATCCCATGGCGGCTTTCCGGATCGCCGCATACCGCCGCCGGCCTGTCCTTTAATTCCGGACGATCCAGCAGTTCCACCGACGCATAAAAGCTATTCAAATCGCAGTGAAAAATGACCCGGTCCAAGCATGCCCCTCCCCTCTCCCAAAAGGATACGATTGTTTTTTTATTATATGCTTTTTTTATCGCAAAGTCAAACATTCGTTCTATCTCGATCCCAGCATATGACGTACATACTATCACTGTTCATTTTCTCATTGATGTGATACACTGATCCCAAAAGGAGGGTTTCCCATGGATGAACATACCCTGCAGTTTTTCCAACAGGATCTACAGGCCCTGCCGCTGTATGAACAGTTCCGGAACCAGGTACTGCAGATAATCCCCGGCACGCATATCAAGGTGCAGAAAAGCCAGATTTCGTTTTATAATCGACATATGTTTGCCTGCGTTTCCTTTGCCAAAGTTCGTAAGGCAAACGAACGCCCTCCCCACTATATTGTGATCACCTTCGGCCTGGCTCATTGTTTGGAGTCCCACAGGATCGACGCGGCCACCGAGCCCTACCCTAACTACTGGACCCACCATATGCTCATCGCCACCCCCGATGAGATCGATGATGAACTGATGGGCTGGATTCATGAGGCCAGCATATTTTCTGCCCGTAAGTAGACGATCACTGAAAGACAGCACACACAATCCTGATATATAGAATCTCCAAGAAATTCTATGACCTGTTCCTTATTCTAATATGTGTATGGGATAAACTATTGATATTATTCAGTCCCAACTGAATATCCTCCCTTTGCTATTCTTTGTGCAGTTGGCAGACCGCATTTGCAGCATAGCAAAGGGAGGTTTTTATCACTTTCATCGCCATAGATTTTTGAACCACTCGCCTGGCGAGTGGTTTTCTTTATACAAAAATCGGGCGGCAGAATTGCCACTCGATTTTTACGCGGTCTGGAGGCATCCCATTTTATACCCCCCCTGAACTATACAGATCAATAAATACTTACGGATGAAGATAAAAATAAGGGCTGTTGGTGAGATCAAAAGAATCCCGGCAACAGATTTTTGATCGTTTGCCAAAAATCGTTTTGGCAAACGATCTCTTTTTGCTGCGACTTTTTGTTTGCCACTTTTTGTGTTGCATTGCTTTGGAATAATAGAGCAGGCAAAGACAACGGCGAAAAAGGAACGAATCGACTATATTGAGGAACGAAAATCACCTCTGTCCTATTTGTTAAAGATATGCACTCCCGCGGAACGACTCTTTTCTTCATTAAGGGCAAAAAATCATGGCGTGGTTCATAAAAATCTTTTTCCTGGGGGATGTCCTTCCAGCAAAGCGTGAGAATATCTACAAAACCCATGTGCAGCGAACAGTTCATTGCGTGATAAATGCAGTTCGTTTCCGCAAAATTGAAATTCGCTGCAACAATTTGTAGAATCGAAGCCATATGAAAACGCAGTCACAAAAGCAAGCTTCTTTGTCAATTATGTGTTTTCGCTGACGTGCAATAGCGCTGTATAGGAGGTGGCAGTTGGGTGGACTTAAATCGAATTCTTGAAGTTGCAATCAATGCAAAAGCATCTGATATTCATTTGGCGGTAGGTGTTCCGCCAATTGTGCGCGTTAACGGAAGGCTTCTTCATATGGGAAAAGAAATCTTGACGCCGGAGATGACCGAAACCGCCGCGAAACAGATACTTTCTGACAAACTGTGGCAGACATATAAAGAGTCTGGTGAATGCGATGCTTCATTTTCTTATAAAGAGGAAATGTACTTTCGTGTAAATGTTTTTCAGGAGCGAAATCAGTGCAGTGTTGTGCTTCGTTTGATTCCCGCAAACATTAAAACATTGGAGCAGCTGGAGCTCCCACAAGTTTTTCGAAATCTGTGTATGAAGCGTAGAGGTCTGATTTTGGTTACAGGGCCTACAGGCAGCGGTAAGACTACGACGCTTGCGGCAATGATTGAATACATGAGTCGTGTTCGCAACGAGCACATTAGGATACCCCAACAAAGGAGTGGCTGGCTTACAGTAAAATCTCAACAACGGTGGATATTTGCGGGCATCTGGAATATGCCATGAAAGAGCAATCCTCCGCGCAGTAAAACCTATCAGCGGTTTTTCCATAAAACAGGAGGTCCTTGGCATATCCGGGGATTCAGACTACAAGAAAAGAGGTCTGCCAGCTTTTCGCTGGCAGACCTCTTGGCGGAGATGGAGAGATTCGAACTCTCGCGCCGGTTTGAGCCGGCCTACCGCATTTCGAGTCCTTGGAAGCGGGTGTCTTTTGGAGCATTTTGAGCGCTTCTCTGCGCCTTTCAGAACGCCGGAAACCCTTGATTTTACTGGGGTTTCCGGCGTTTTCATTGTCGGCACAAGGCTTTGGGAATTTTTCCTGTCAAAGCAGATTTTCCGGAAAAGTGTGAGCATTCTGTTAGCGTTTTGTGAGCGCAAACCGAGTTGACTCTCTTCAGTTGACAAAGTATCGTTACGGCGATATACTGACGTTGAATAGAACAGTATCGCTTTGACGATACTTTATAAAGGGGGAACCGGCATGAATAAAGCACTGACACTGTACCACGGCTCATCTTTGATCATCGAACGCCCCCAGTTTGGAAAGGGCAATCCGTTCAACGATTATGGCCTTGGTTTCTACTGCACAGAGACTTTGGAGTTGGCAAAAGAGTGGGCCTGTTCCATGGAGCAGGACGGCTTTGCCAATCGGTATTCCTTCCGGACTGACGGCCTGTCCGTTTTAAATCTCTCGGATGGGAATTACAACATCCTGAACTGGCTCTCCATCCTTCTTATGAACCGCAAATTCAACCTCAGTTCCGACATTGCCGTTCAGGGCAAGGAGTATCTGGCCAGCACTTTCCTGCCCCCCTATGAGAACTACGATGTCATCATTGGCTATCGTGCCGACGATTCCTACTTTTCCTTCGCCTCCGCGTTTTTGAACAATACCATCTCTCTGGCACAGCTTGAGCGGGCTATGTTTCTGGGAAAGCTGGGAGAGCAGGTGGTCCTGAAATCGGAACAGGCTTTTTCCCACTTGTACTTTGAAGAGAGCATTCCCGCAGAGCGCACCATTTACTACCCCAAGAAAGCCACCAGGGACAGTGAGGCCCGGGCCGCCTTTCGTGCGGAACGCAAAGTGGCTCCGGTGCGGGACGCAGTATACATGATCGACATTCTCAGAGAGGAGTGGAAGAACGATGACACCCGCTTACGAGGAAATGTACCTGAATGACGCCATGTGCGCCATGGGAGAGATGCTGGACTACGCAGTCCATGACTGCGGGTGTGACGGTGATTTGTTTTTTACACAGTTTCTCTCATCCGGTGTAGCGGAACAGTTTGAGAGGGGTAACCCAAAGTTTGTGGGCGGTATGTCCGGTGTGGAACTGGCCCTTGAGGTGTTTCGCCGGACCACCGGACAGGTCCCTGATATGGACGCAAGCGCATCCGAGGAGAAGACGCAGGAGTACTGGGCCGGTTGGAGTCTCGCCTACTACCAGTGGAAGACCGGGATGCCGTTTCGGGAGATCATCTCCCACGGATTGACCGTGAGCAGAGTCTGCTCCATGTATCTGCTGCACGAAGCGGACATCAGTAAGTTTGCAGAAGCAGCGGACAAGGTGATTCAGGAAAATCTTAGTGAGGGCGAGACGAACCTGAAGCGCATCCGCAGAGCAAATGGCTTTTCCCAAAAGCAGCTTGCGGAAGTCTCCGGTGTTGCACTTCGGATGATCCAGTTGTATGAGCAGAGACAGAACGACATTAACAAGGCGCAGGCATCCACCTTGAGCGCACTGGCCAGATCTCTGAACTGTCGGCTGGAAGATTTGATGGAACCGCAGATTACATCCGGCGAATGAGCGGAACACAGTGATCATACTTGATAGCAGTTTATTTTAACAGCGTCTTCGAGGAATCGCAGGCGCTGTTTTCGTCTCTGCAATAACCCCCGTCCTTCGTCCTCCGTCCGCCCGCAGGCGCGTTTTTGCCGCCCAGGAGGGGTACACCCCTACCCCCAGTGAAGGGCGGCAAAAACGGCGGCAAAGGGGCGCAGGCTGCGGGCCAGTCAAGGCCCGTTTCCAGCGCAGCCGAAGCCGCAAAACGGGGTCCCGGGGTGTCCCCGGGCGCACGCCTTGCAGCCCCCACGGGGCGGCAAGGTATAGTGCGTTATACCGCCCTGACAACCGCACGCGAAAATGCCCGGCCCGCCTTTTAGGGGCCGGGCATTTCTCGTGGGCGGGGAAACCGCCGCCACGCCAGCCTGCTGGGTTCAGCAGCAGTTTCCCTGCGGCGGGTTCCACATGGCAGGGCGGTATGTGAAAAAGCCCTCGTCCACCGCAGACCCACCATTTCAACGAAAGGAGTTTTGTGTGATGCCTTACGCCATTATGCGCTTTGAGAAACGAAAAGGCGGACCGGCCTCCGCCATCGAGAAACACCACGAACGGAAAAAGGAGCGGTACGCCAGCAACCCGGATGTAGACACCGACCGCTCCCATCTCAACTACCATCTCATCCAACCACAGCACAAATACTACGCTGAGATCCAATCCCGCATCGAACACGCCCAGCGGGAGAACCCCAAGTGCAAGGTACGCAAGGATAGTGTGAAGTTCATCGACACCATCGTCACGGCCACACCGGAGTATCTGGATCACCTTCCGCCGAAACAGGTGCGCCGCTATTTTGAACGGGCGCTGGACTTTTTCAAGACAGAGGTTGGAGAAGCGAACATTTTTTCCGCCGTGGTCCACATGGATGAGCGCAACCCACACATGCACCTGTGCTTTGTTCCGCTAACGAGAGACAACCGGCTGTCCGCCAAGGAGGTGATTGGAGGGTGGGACAAGCTGGTGGAGTGGCAGGACAAATTCTACGACCACATGGCGGCGGAGTTCCCGGATCTGGAACGGGGTCAGTCTGCCGCCGTCACCAAACGGAAGCACATTCCCACCTGGCTCTACAAACAATCTCATCGGCTTACCGACGAAATGAAACAGATCCGCACCGAGCTGGAGCAGATTGGGACGCTGAACGCCAAACGGCAGAGAGAAAAAATTCTGAAGCTGCTGGAGCAGTGGTATCCCCAGGTCAACGCATTTGAAGCAAAACTAAAACCCTACGATGATCAGATTCGGATTTTGAAACAGAACGCGTTGAGCGACCGGCGAGATGCAGAGCGGGCCAGGTGGGAGCAGCATCAGGAGCACCAGGAGAAGATGTCTCTCATCTATGAGCTGCAGGAGTGTCAGGATTTCATTGACTCCATCCCCCAGGATCTGCGGGAGCAGCTGAAGGAGCGCTATGAGGCGCAGTTAGAGCAGGAACAGCAATTCAGATATTGAGGAGGTACTCAACATGCGTAATCAGTACACATCCACATTTGAGCAGGACTATCCCTGTCGGGCACAGATCATCCGCTGCAAAGCGGACCGGGACGCTGCGCCAATGAATGACTACCGCTATCCGGAGGAGAGCGGTTCTTTTACCGGGACACTGACCTTCCGCTGCTGGCACAGGAGCAAGCCCATGCTCCTGTGCTTTTTTGATGCGGATGACGGCCGTAAGATCAAGTTGTCCGTCTGGTGGCAGAGCTGGGGTGTGAATTACTCTCCATCGAAAACCCTGATCAACTTTGCCGACGAGGTGTTTGACGGTTCCCGTTGGCATTGTACCTACCGGAAGAAGTCCAACGGTTATATTCGCTGGGAGAGGGCGGAGCAGCTGGACTGACCAGATGATTAGAGAAGAGCGTCCGGGCCGAGATCATCCTCAGGCTCCGGGCGCTCTTCCATGTAGTGATTCAGTTCGTTTGCCATTTCCCACGCCAGACGGAAGCCACAGATGAAGCTGTCCATGGAGCGTTGCTCTATCATCAGGTTCTGGGCATCGATGATCCGCAGCACCAGTTTACGCTCCGGCTTGTCCAGTCGCTCAATAAGCTGCCGGTGGCAGGTTTCCACTTCCTGTTCAGATTCCGCCATGGGCAGAGGGATATAGAATCTGTCGTACAGCAATCTCAGAGTTTCGTTCATGTGCCTCGCCTCCTTGTAGCAAGACACAATAGCACAGGTTAGGGGAAATAGCCAGAGAAAACTAAAATAATTCAGTAAGATTATTGAATTTTTAGGAGCTGTTTTAACTCTTCTTCATATGGCTTGCCCTCTATTTTTAGCGCTATGTATTGCTTGGCAAATGATGCATAGGGCGTTTTATCGTCAACCAAGCAGAAAATCCCTTCTATCGTATCAAGCATTCGATCACTACCATTTGCATATTCTAACTCAAATGCAATGAGAGCAGTTCTACATAGTATCCGGACTCGTTTTCGTGCAGCATTAAAAAGATCCCAGTTATATACTGTTCGGCTTACATTTACTCGTGTCCGCTCCCATTGATCTGACGATAATGCAATGATAGATCCGTTTTCATCGAAGCCTACTAACTTTGTATCATTATAATTGCATGGATCAATGAGAAGATAATCTACCTCGTTTCTTGCAAATGGACTTGAAGGATCAACACCTTGCTTTAAAGGAAAAATATCCCTTTTCCCGCCTTCGCCATATGGTCGATTACAGGTTTCACAACTCAAACGATAATTTAAATAGTCATATGCGAGCCACCAATATCCATCCTGTAAGATACACTCACCATTCGCTTTGGTTGATTTGTTTTTGGGTCTAAAATGATCTACATCTCCATACGATCCGGTTAGGGCGCACTCGGAATACCAACAAATATGACCATAATATTTAATTAATATTTCTTTGAACTCGCTCCAAATTGCATGCTTTTCCAAATATTCACATCTTGCGGCGTGATCAGCCGCCTGTCTCATATTTTGCGTTGCCCGATGCGCTTTGGTGAGCCATTGTCTTACCTGTGGATCATCTGTATCAATTTCTGATAAATCTATATATCTCATTTTTCCATCAAGCCTTTAATAATTTCCTGCGCTTTTCGATTTCTCTCCTGAATTTGTTCTGATGTTAGTTCAGAAATCGGGTTGTCCTGTTGCAGTTTATGCATTGCCACAACAAATTCATCATAAAGATCATCTGTGGGTATGTTTCTTGAGAAAGTGAGATTTTCAATCTCCTCTGTCAGCGAGTGCAGTTTTTCTTGTTCTTCAAGGCTGATGGTTCCTTCCTGCCTCTTTACGAGAAGATCCCGCTTTTCTTCCAGTTTAGACTTAGTCTCTGCATCCAGGGTGCTATTCAGTCCGTAATACTCACTTTGTAAGATACCATCAATACCCATACCAGCCGTATCTTCTTCCGGCTCCACCGCTTTGGTAAAATACCAGTTGTTATTTCGAACAATATCACGGTTATACATAAAGATGCGTATAAATTCCTTTTCTACACCGTTGATCACCAATGGATCATGCGTTGCAATAATAGCTTGCGTGTTGATTGCTTCATGCAGTGATTGATCAATCGTCTGTTTTAGGTCATATTTCCATTTTGGATTCATGTGTGCATCAGGCTCATCCATAAGGACCAGGGTATCTTCACTTTTGCAAACACCAAGCATACCGAGTATTTTAATTAATTGCCGCTGCCCTTCGCTTAGGTCAGAACATCTAACACGACTTTCTCCCAAAGAAATATATGCTTCTATATCTGCATCAAAAATAGTCTGGAGTTTTTCAAAAAATTCGTAAATTGATATCTGATCTGCATCCACGTCGTAAATATTATTAATTTCAAAATAAAACTTCTCGCCATCATCATATAAATAACCTTGGTGAAAGAGTTCTGTAAAACGATCATCAATAAACGAAAGGATTTCCAAGACACCATCTTTTCCAACTTCCAAAACATTCTCTCGAAAGCGTCCTGGAAGTTTGCGTAAATTAAGAGAAATCGACACACTCTCAACCCGATCCATATGGCACTGGGAATGTAAATAATTTTTTTCAAAAGAATCTTTGCCAGCAAGAATGGATACCAAGTAAATAGTTGTAAGTCGTTCTTTGCAAAAATTAAATTTTTGTTTTGGAAACTGTGAAGCATAATTTTCACTTGCAAGATGAATTGTTTTCCAATACTGAGCCAACGCATCTCGACAAACCTTTGCGTGTTTAGAGTTAAAAAGTTTAGAATTATTGATTACTTTACTGTTTGCCCCTGAATAGAAATACATAATTCGTTCAGGGAAAAGAGATATATGACCATCTTTCAGATACGAACGAATGGTACGCATTGAACCTGCACATAGATTTTCATGATTAATATCTATTTTATACCGCTTGTTAGACTGGTTTATATGAATGAGACTTCCACCAAACATATACTCAAGCTCATAACTGTAATCGATCTTTTTTTCGACAGCAAGAGAGTCGAATGACATAAAAATATCCAAAATTGTCTCCAGCATAGTGCTTTTACCTGTGCCGTTCTCGCCAATTAAAATAGTGGAACTTCCACCGTCAATAATATGAAATTCTATAGAAAAATCCACAAGACATTTGTGATTGTCAATTACAAGCTTGCGTATTTGCATAATTTCACCTCACAAACTTATAGTTACCATCAGACTGTTTTTTTATGAGGCCTCTTTGTTCTAAGTTTCGGAGGCTTTCAATTACTTCGAGTTTTCTGGAACTAACCTCCATCAATGTACTAATAGGCAAGATATGAACGTCCTCTTGATAAAATAATCTTATAATTCGGCGCTCCAACTCTGATTTTAGTTCGCTATCAATTTTTCTTGGAATTGCGGCAGATTTAGCTCGATTTTTGGTGTGTGTTTCTGACTTCAAATAACCCTTGAGTAATTCTGCCGCACTCTCATCACTGGGGTCGTTGGTGCCCAATTCGCCCCGGAAGGCGCGGGCGAGGATGGCTTTTTTGATGAGGTCTATCTGCTCCAGCACCCCTTCAGCAGCTTCTTTAGCCTGCTCCTCTTTGGCAAGGAGGTCGCCAAGAATGCGGACGATTTCGGCTTGCTCGTTATCCCCTGCAATAGGAATTTCAAAATCACGCAGTGCGGCAGCATTTATGCTTTCGACAGTTGTTCCGCTTTTCATGCATTTTTCTAATATTTGTTTTTCATTTGCTTTGCACGCCCAGAAAAGGTATTCAAGGTTGATATCATCAGTTGGGACAAGTGCCTTTAGATCCTGATTTACTGTAAAAGGCTTTTTCACCATGCAGACAGGAAAAGTTCTCCGCAGTATCCCACTGCGCATTACAAACAAAACCGCTGGTTCTTCAATATAGTTTGCAGAAGAATTTTCCACACCAAGCATGTTTATGTGCATAAGTGTATCTTCAATTAAATCACTTTTCATGTCTTTAGATGTGACCCATAGTAAGGTGCCATTTTCCCAATATTCAGGATGGCCCATACTGGGTGTACCGCCACCATGCCATGAGCCACATTTTTTTAGCGGTATCCACCTCCAACTTTCCATCCCTACGCCGTGTTTTTTTCTCCACTGGGCGGTGAGTTCGCCGGTGAAGGCTTTGTGGAGGATAGCGGCTTTGCGGGTTTCAAAGCTGTCCAGCGCATCCTGCACCCTTTGCTTGGCCTCGTCCAGCTTGGCGAACAGGCTTTCAATACGATCAACAATGCGTTGCTGCTCAGCCCTTGGTGCCAGTGGAAAAGCCACCTTTTCTAAATCGCTCTTTCTGATTGCAGGCACGGTTGTTGCATTAGTATAATTGTAGAAATCAATTCCAAGACTCCAAAAGTATACATATTTTGTTAAGCATACCTTTGCACAAAAAGACATGAGGTTGTTATCGATACAGCATGCAACCGGATTTATACTTCTTCTATTTATGCGGATTGCCTCACCGATTTTCGCAAATATGACGGAATTCTCAGGAATTAGTGCCGCTTTCAATTTGTTTCGTATTTCTTCATTTACTGTGTTACTGGTATCATATAGGATCCCGTTGGAATCCGAATATTTTAAACTTCCGACCTTATAAAAGGGAATTTTATATTGGGTTAGACCTTGATACTCATTTTTAAAGGCACTTCCAGCCTGGAAATTACCGCAAGCACCCCAGTATGTCCAACACCAATTTTGGGGCAATTTATATGGCCATTCCCAATCTGGCACCAGTGCTTGTTGAAGTCGTTCTTCCGCCGTAAGAGCATTCGTGTTTTGCACCATCAGTCTTGCACCTCCAGCGCACGCAGTTCTTTCACTACGCTCATCAACAGATCTGCAGCCTCTTCCAGATTAGTAGCAGCTTCCTCCGCACTCTCTACCGGATCAGGCAGATCGTTGTAGTCCAGCACCGAGTCATCCCGGATGAGGCCTAGATCCAGGCTGTTGCCCTTTTCCTCGATCTGCTCCCGGGTAAAGATGCTCCACCGCTCGTCCTGCACGGCATGGCGGTCCTTGGCCTCGTAAGCCTTCTCAAAGTCTGCAAAATGCTCGGTTTTCAGTGGGTTGGTCTTGCCAAAGCCTGGCATATTGGTGCGCAGGTCGTAGAACCAGACCTCCTTGGTGTTACCCTTGTTGCTCTTGCCACGGGTGAAGAACAGCACATTGGTTTTGACGCCCTGGGCGTAGAAAATGCCGGTGGGCAGGCGGAGGATGGTGTGCAAATTACACTTGTCCATCAGGTCGCAGCGGATCTTCTCACCATCGCCGTCTGCAAACAGCACATTGTCCGGCAGCACCACAGCGGCCCGGCCGTTTCGCTTCGGCTCGATAGTCAGGCTGCGGTAGATATGCTGGAGGAAGTTCAGCTGCTTGTTGCTGGTGGGGAAAGTGAAGTCGTCCCGGGTTGCACGCTCGCCGCCTTTCTTGGTACCGAACGGCGGATTGGTGAGGACCAGATCGAAGTCGTGGAGTGCCTTGCCCTGGTTGGACAGGGTATCGGCCAGCAAAATCTGACCGTCGATATCGTGCAGCATGGCATTCATCAGGGCCAGGCGATGGGTGTCGTGAACCAGTTCGCAGCCGGTGAAGGCTTCTTCCCGCTCGAATTTGGCCATGTCAGAATCCAGATCGTAAAAATCGTCGGTGTGTTCTTTGACATACCGATGGGCGGCGATCATAAAGCCGAAGGTGCCGCAGGCGGGGTCGTTGCATCGCTCGCCGGGCTGGGGCTTCATCAGCCGGGTCATCACATCAATGAGGACGCGAGGGGTAAAGTACTGACCGGCGCCGGACTTTTTCTCGTTGGCGTTCTTCTCCAGCAGACCTTCGTACAGGTTGCCCAGCCCCTCTTCCCGGGCGGAGTACCAGTCCAGGCCATCAATAGTAGTGATGATCTTTTCCAGGTTCTTGGGCTCGTCGATGTTGGTGGCGGAGCCCTGGTAGATCTCCCGCACCCGGCCAGTGCAGTTCTCGCCCAAATGAGTCAGCAGTTCTTTGTAGAACTTCTTCAGCTCGATGCCGCTTTTGGCAGTAAGCTGGTCCCAGCGGTAGGCAGCGGGAATCTGGCTTTCTGCGCCAGTCTCCTTTGCCATCTTCAAAAACAGAATATAAGTAAGCTCAGTGACATACTGGTGATAGGTGATGCCGTCATCCCGCAGCACATTGCAGAGGTTCCAGAGCTTGGATACGATTTCCTGTGTGGTCATGTGCGGTTTCCTCCGTTATCGATAGCGGCCTGACGCAACACTTCGGCAAGACAAAAGTTCATAGCCGTCTGTTGGTAATCAGAATCCACTTTTCTGGCTGCCTCGCAAAAGTCAGAAATCGCCTTGACCATGTCACAGATATTTTTCTGTTGCTCCAGATTTCTCTGCGCTTCCATCTGTTGAGCCTGGAACTGACTTAAATACTGCGGGTTAAAAATCCTATAAGGATAGGTGTTATAGTTCATGCGCTTCTTCCTCCATCATCGTACAGATATTCGTTGAGTTCCAGCACGATGCTCTCTAACTTGTTCTGGAAAATCCGATCGATCTTCTTGAATCCGCCCTCACTTCTGAAGCGGGTATCCTCATCAAACACATCTATATTGAGTACGGATTCCTCCATGAGGTATTTTTCCATACGGCCAATCCACTTTTGTTCGATGGCGGTAAATTTGTGAGCCTTTTTCAGCTTGTCTACCGCCCGGCGAATACGGGCCTCGTGGCTGATGAGGGTAGAGCCGATAGCATACCGGCGAATCAGACTGATGATGTCCGCCGCCATCTTCTCATTGGTCAGCTCCGATATGGCGGTGTTGAGCTGCTGTGTGGTAAAGCCCTCCCGGTCCAGCGTCAGGCGCAGATCCCTTAAACTTTCCCGGGTCAGCTCCTTCGGCCGGGTGCAGACGATATTCAGCGCCGCGATCTCGTTGAGATGGGTCTTTACATAGTCGGCAAAGGCATCCAGATAATCCTCTGGGCGGCTACCGGCACCATAGCCACGAGTGTGGCTGACCAGTTCATCCGGCGCGTCGGAAATAACCACCGGGCGGCCGCCATTGGCCCGAGTCTCTCCAAGCAGTTGGAAAAGATCCCTATGGGCCAAAATATGGCTTCGGGCCTGCTGGGGCGGTTCCTGCTCCAGTTGCTGAATAAACTGGGTGGGGTCCATGCCGCCGGTCATGCTTATAAAATGCTCCATGGTCTTACTGTCCAGATTCCGCTTCTTCCGCTGAAGTTTGGCGACAATCTGGTCAATCTGGTACTCAATCTGCTTTTCGTCTTCCAGCACCTCGAGTCCGTCCAGAAGTTGTCCAAAGGATGCAGATGGATTGGCTACCACCGGTTTCATGGTATTGACCGCCTCCAAAGATTCATAGACACCGACAGGATCATAAATCTCAAAATGGGTCTTATGGATCTTGGGGCACAGACGGGTGGCACGGCCCAACATCTGCTCAAACAAAATGCGGGATTTCACCCGGCGCAGGAACACCAAATTAGTAATCTCCGGCACATCGATACCGGTAGTCAGCAGGTCCACAGTGACAGCAATGCTGGGGTATCGCTCATTCTTAAAACGCTTGATGGCCTCCTGCACCTTCTTGGGATTGCCGCCGCCCACGCTGCCGGTGATCTTCATAATCGCGTCGTTATCCACGCCATATTCTGAGTAGATATTCTTGAGGATGTCCACGATCATGTCGGCATGTTGGTCATCCACAGCATAGATGAGGGTTTTGCCCTGTTCCTCCGGATTCTCCGGGTCGATGTCTTTGGCGATCTCGGCCAGCACCGCCTCGTTAAAAGGGCGGGTTATGACTTTCTTATTAAACTGCTCCACATCGAAGTTGAGTTCATCGTTCAACAGTTCGCTGTTAGTGATCTCCCCGGTCAACGGGTCGTAGACAGTGACGGTATCGCCAGATTGATAGTGAATGCCCTCATCCCGCAGTTTGGTATGAAGGTCGTGGGGTGCATCATGATCCACCAGATAACCCTCAATAACCGCTTCCCGATAGGTATACTTGAAAACTGGCTGGCCAAAAATCTCGGTAGTCTGGAGAGCAGGGGTAGCGGTCAGAGCAATTTTCACCGCATCGAAATACTCGATCACGCTTCGGTATTTGCTCTGATAGTCCCTCTGATCCCGGTAGAGAAGTTCGGTGTCTCCCATCTCTTTGTCCAAAAGGTAGCCCCGGTGGGCCTCATCTACAATGATTAGGTCATAGTCGCTGACCGCAGGCATGGTTTCTCCGTCATTGTACAGGATGCGTTTTACCATTCCCTGTACGGTGGCCACCTGGATGCGGGTCTCACGCTCGATTTCTTTGTCTTCCAGTCCCTTGATGTTATAAATGTCGGCCAGGGGCATCAGATCTTCCAGTTTGACCTCCTTGAATACATCCAATGCCTGCTCCCCCAGAGCGGTGCGGTCCACCAGGAACAGAATTCGTTTGAAACGACCTGTTTTCAAGAAGCGGTAAATCATGCCCAGTACCGTCCGGGTTTTTCCGGTACCGGTTGCCATAGCCAACAGAGCAGTGTTTTTCCCGTCCATGATGGCCTGTTCCGCAGCCTGAATAGCCCGTAACTGATAATCGCGAAGATTCAGGCCATCCTTATCCCGCAGCAGATCAAAGGGCATCTGTTCCAGCGCGCGATTGCCGGCGTTGATGTCCTTGCCCAACATATCCAACAGGTTTTCTGGGCTCATCCACCCACGAAGAGGTTTACCAACATTGGAGGGCTGTCGCAGATCCAGAAACCAGATGCCTGACTTTGTTTTATACTGTTCCAAGTACGGTCTACCATTGGTCGCAAAGGTAAACGGCACCTTATAATTTCCCCACATTCCAACCTGGTACTGCGCATCTGTAGCGCGGATGTTGCGCGGGTAGTCCTTCCCTTGATAATCCAACACAGAAGGAATATCCTTGTGTTCCGCTTTCGCCTCAATGATACCGACAAATTGCAGGCCAATAAAAAGGGCATAATCAGCGCGGCCATGATTTCCTACGGTGGAATCAGTAGGCCATTCGGCAATCGCAAGATTATGGCCCTTGGTGGGACGAGTTCCCTTGGAAAAACGCAGATTTTCTGTGTCAGCTTCCCAACCCACCTGCCGAAGCTGCTGGTCGATGATGTAGCGTGTTTCTGCTTCGGTTTTTTGACGCTGACTGGCCGTCAGACTGGCCCGCTTGCGGCGGCTATCTTTGGAAATAGCTTCAGCCTGTGCAGCTTTTTCCTCGGCCTCCTGGGTCAAGCGGGTTTCGGTTTGTTCTTCCGTTGCCTTGTCCATGGCCTTTGCCTGCTGCGGAGCAGGCATCACGAATTCATGGTGCTGATAATTCCAGTCGCCATAGGTCTGCATGAACCATTCACACAGACTATGCGCCATAGGCAGGAGGGCCTTTCCATCTGCCACAGAAGCATAATTCTCGTGAACCGCCTTATTGCGCACCTTGCGCAGGGCATGCAAAATATCTACCAAATCCTGTGTCAGCAAGCCCTCACGGTAGAGGGTGTCGACCCGCTTTACCGCTGTATTATCGGCTGGAAGCGCAATCCGGTCGTATGTAAACATTAGGTTAACGATAGTTTCGCCAATCATCCCCAACTTCATCAAGCAGGAGTTGGAATCGCTGTAACAGTATTCTTCTGCTAACCGTCCAAAATTAGCAAGGACGGGAAACTCCTGCTCCAAAAAGCTGAAATTACTGCTCATGTTCTTCCTCCATTCTCAAGGTAATGGGAAATATGCAAATTATTCTGCTCCCGATGTCGAAATATAATTTATTTATTCTTCTTCCGGAACTGGAATATATACCATCTTTAGGGGGATCATTTTGCGATATTTCTCGCTTAGTTGGTCATAGTATTTCAAAACCAAATCGATAAGTTCACTACCATTGATTCCACGAATGATGGGGGTGTTTTGCAAATATCGTTCCGCATTTTTGGTATAGTTGGAAAGCGTGACAAAAAGGCCGTAATCGCCCTCGCGCATTGCACCTTTCAAGGACTGGATGGTAGTTTCTTTGATATCCCCATCTTGGCTCTTGACCTGAACCACAATTCGCGGCGGCAGTTCGTCCTTATATGCTGTGATGTCTACTCCACTGTCCCCACCCTGGGGCGAAACCGTGCAGCGATACCCCATGGCACGGAGTAAATCCGCGACGAATCCCTCCATGGCATACCCTTTCAGGTTTTTACTGAGTTCTTTCAGTACGAAGTCCTTTGTGTTTTCTATAATATCTTCCGCTGTTGCTGCAACTGTTTCGTCTGGCTCTGTTGTAACGGAAGTCCCATGAAATCCCTTATCCAATGCATTCAGAAACTCATCGGCATAATTTTTGATTGCAAAGAAAGAAAGGGCGGAACCCACTTCATAAAGAGCCCCTTGCGAGAAAGCCGTTCGGGGCAGATGTTTGATCCATCTGACCTTGCGCTGCTGTACATATTCTACAGCATCTGGCACATAGATGAAATCACTTTCTACTACGCCTAAATTAATTTTTCGATCCATTTTGGAGGGAAAGACCACATAATCTCCAACTTTTACCTCACAAGAAAAGCGATACAACATCCCTGCACTGGTTGCAACAGAACCTTTCTTGGCATTGGGATAGCTTTTCAGATAGTGTTCCTTATATGCATCCCTTGTAGGGGGCAATTTACTGCAATCGCCGAATTCCTTCCAACCAATTGCTATTACATTTTGGGTCAGAAACAAGGTATCATCCATTGTATGAATGCCCCAAATGCGTTTTTCCTCCATAGTGGCCATTATCAATTCGACCTCCATACTACTTTATACTTAGTCCTTTTCGCGTTCGCGGAAAAGTTTCACATTATAGTAATTCCGGCATTTGGTACCGCAGAATTCGCTCTTGGCGTGGGTGTTGTAGTACACCTTCCCGCAGTTCTTACAGACTTTCAGAGTTGGTTTATCGCTGGTAATCAGCGCGGCGTAAGTGAAGTGCAGCACCGCTTTCATGCTCTCAACCTGCCACACCAGTTGAGGAGACTGCCCACCAGTCAGTTGGTATTTTAACTCTCCGGATAGATCCAGCACCTTTTGATTTGGCGTTGCGGTCAGTTCACCGCGTACAGCGAGAAAGTGCTGGTAAAGTTTTACGAAACTCTCCTGAAACCACCCCAGGTCTTCACCGTATTCCCGGCTGTTTAAGGGGCGCAAGGAGGGCGGAGCGGCGGGGTCAGTGGAGTAGGTGTCGCTATCTGTCTCCAGCCCTAAAAGCCCGTGACGGGCCGCAAAAGCGGCACACAGGCGGTTTTTGTCCGGTGCTCCCAAACATAGTTGCCGTCCCAGTTCCAGAGCATCGGCTACCATGGTTTCTGGCTGTTCCGCGCAGTTGTAGGTCAGGGCAGTACCGGCTTTGGCGGGGACTAAATATTCAATACCTTCCCAGTCCGTCACCTCATAATCCGACCACCGGGTCCACATGACATTCAGGTTGGGAAACATGGCTTTCAGTTCCATGGTTATTCCTCCGTTGTAATACTTGTAATCAATATATCATCTTTCGTTTTGGGGTGCAAGCAAGCACCCCGTTTTCTTTTTGTTAAGGTGTAAGTACAATCAGAGATCTTCTGGTTTCTGCTGGCCGGTAACCAGAAAGCGAATCTTCTCCAGCGCCTTCTGCCGCTGCTTGGTGATGTTCCGGGTGGTACACCCCATCTGTTTGGCGATGTCCTTGGTTGGGATACCAAAGACGATATTCAACCTCAAAATCTCCTGCTGCTGGGGCGTCAGTTCCCGCATGGCCCCGCTGACGGGATACTCCGCCACCAGATTGGGCAGATCCCCTGCCTGCTGTGAAAAGATGATGTCCAGCCAGTCATCCTCTTCATACAGTTTCAGACTTTCGGGAATCTGGTAGTGGCCATCTGCACTGATCCCTCCGTTCAAACAGGATAGATCAAAATCATCCCTGCGATCCTCGTGCCTGCGGTCATTGTTTTTGTCGTAGTCATCCAACGCCTGCACCACTCCATCCCAATCTCCCTGCTGGGCCAGCGCCTGTAATCGCTGCTCCAATCGCTCTTCCTTCAGGTCCCACATGGTCTTCTTCAAGTTTCTCACCTCCCTGGTTCCGTTTTTGGCCGTCTCACCGTCTATATAATAGGCGGTGTAATTTATGTAATTATTATAATCAATTACAAATAAAAGTCAAGGGGGTGTGACCATGACCAGAGAAGAAAAAGGAGCGACACGTTACCGGGCAATGTTCCGGCATTATGCACATGAATGTTGCCGCTGTGGTTATGCCCGTCCGGGTGGGTGCAGACAAGGGCTTGGTGGCCGGGGAAATGTTCTTTACAGAATTGCTCCCCCAACGCCTGCGCCCGGTCTACGGTCAGGCCGTTGTCCGGCCCGTCCCGCGGGTCAAAGCTGATGATGTAGTGGTGGCTTTTCACATCTTCCCGCCGCTGGTTTTTCTCATAGCGGAGATTGGCCCGCATACACGCAACGGCAAAATCCTCCCCGCCGCAGTTCAGCGTAGACAGCCGGTAGTCCTCGCGGGGGATAAGCCTGCCGGTTTCATCAAGGACGGGCTTCATGGTAAATTCGTCATGCTCAAAGAGCAGGTATTGTTCGGCGGCTCCGTAGTCGGCGTTTTTAGAGTTGATATGTTTGAGTGTTGCCAACCGCGTCACCTACTTTCTTTAAGACTTCATACTTGAGGGCGGCAAGGTCGGCTATGGCGGCGCGTACCTCGCCGGACAACGCATGATAGGGCGCGCCGTACTCGTTCAGATACCGGGCAATCTGGTTGAGGTTGCCGCCGATCCTGCCGTACTCGGCTGCGAGCTTCCCGACAGCGGAGAGCAGTTCGTCATTGACCGACGACACATGGAGTACGGGGCGTATGGTGGTACGCCGGATCGCCTGCCGGAGAAATTCCGACTGGCTGATACCATAGGGCGCAAGCCGCGCTGTGAAGTCGGCGTATTCATCTTCGGTCAGCCGGGTTTTCACAACGCGGCTGCGGTGGGGTGTGTTGTATTTTTTTCGCATGGTCGTGACCTCCTTTCTTGCCGCATGAGCGCGGCGGGGATAAGCGGCGCAAGCCGCATAGCAGGGTTTGGGGAAGGCACTCCCCAACAATTTTCCCGCGAGGGGCAAAACCGCAGAATTGCGGATTTTGGCACCGTGGTAGAAACTTGCTCTCGCTCTCGCTCTCGCTCTCGCTCTCGCTCTCGCTCTCGCTCTCGCTCTCGCTCTCGCTCTCGCTTCTCTTTACATTGACAACACAAAGCCCATTTGCTATAATATCGCGAAGAAGAACAGCCATGTTGTTCTAATTTCAGTATCGGAGGTATTCATATGGCAAACTGCAAAAACAGAAACAAGTCTTTTAACGGCGCTTTGGGCACTTTAGGAGGCCTTTTCTAAAATCACTGTTAGAAAGGGCTGAGAAGTTTGCCCTTCCTGCGCGGCAGTCGGGCTTGTTTCACAAAACAACCCACTAATTCGTAAAGGAGAATGTAACTTCATGTTTGCTAAAAATTCAAAGGCATATTCTGTCTACCTGCTGTTCCGATTTGTCTTTTCCCTGGCGGTTTCTATGTCCACAGTGCTTTCCATCGTGTACCACCTGGAGGTGGTGCAGCTGGATGCTTTCCAGCTTGTCCTGGTAGGGACGGTTCTGGAGACCTCCTGCTTTCTGTTCGAGATACCCACCGGTGTGGTGGCGGATTTGTATAGCCGTCGGCGCTCGGTGCTGATTGGAATGTTCCTCTACGGCCTGGGCTTTCTGATGGAGGGTGCGCTACCGTGGTTCGCGCCGGTTCTGCTGGCCCAGGTTGTCTGGGGTTGCGGTGATACCTTCATCACCGGCGCTCTGGAGGCGTGGATTGCCTCGGAGGAAGAGGACAAACCCATAGACAAGGTGTTCCTGCGGGGCAGTCAAATGGGGCAAATCGGCGGCGTTCTGGGCGTGGTGCTGGGCACACTGCTGGGAAACATAAACCTGCAAATGCCTGTCATCTTGGGGGGCAGTTTGTGCTTGTTGTTGGGGCTGGTGTTGGTTCGCATCATGCCAGAAACCAACTTCTCCCCTGCTATTGAGGAACGGCAGGGCTTGCTTAAAGACTTTGTCTGCCTGTTCAAGCTCAACCTGGGCTTTGTGAAAGGCGCACCTGTGTTGCTGGCGCTCTTAGCAATCACACTATGCGGGGGACTTGCCAGTGAAGGCTTTGACCGGCTCTCCACCGCTCATTTTCTGGATGACACGGTAATACCCGTTATCGGGCCGCTGAACAGCGTCACTTGGTTCGGTGTTATCAGTCTTATCGGCAGCGGCTTAGGTATTCTGGCTTCTCAGTTGCTCATCGCCCGCATGGAGAAAAAAGGGACTGTCAGCCGAACCAGTGTGGTCATGTCCACCAGCGCCGGGTATATCCTGTGCCTGGTTCTCTTCGCGGTGGGGCGGAGCTTTTGGTTCATGTTGTTGGTGTTCCTGCTGGCGGGGCTTATGCGCACCATCAAGGAGCCTGTGCTGGCCGCCTGGATGAACGACCATGTGGATGAGAAAATGCGCGCCACAGTCTTTTCCACCAGCGGACAGCTGGACTCTTTCGGGCAGATCATCGGCGGGCCTATTGTGGGGCTGGTAGCCCAGCAGGTGTCCATACCCTGGGGGCTGGTCTGTACCGCTTTCCTGCTGTTGCCCGCGCTGTTCTTAGTGCCGGTGGCGGGAAAGAAGCGGGATTGATATGGCATAGTTAAGTTTACTGACGAGCGGGAGATTACTTCCGCTCGTCTTCATTTAGTAGCGCAAAATTTGAGGACTCTTTATTTCCTTATTCGGTATAGCGGAGGCGGCTGTCAATTCGACATAATTTTCTTGTGATACTTTACCGTACATGAGCATTCGCACCGGGGTTGTCGTTGCCGTAACCTTCCAGCAGGTTGATGACACCCCAGATGCCGAGACCAGCGCCCAGAGCGATAACGAGGGTCTGAAGAACGGTGATAGCCTGATTGAAAAATGCCATAAATTATAGTTAGCCGGAATCATTTGAAAAGTTTGATTTAGTCATTCATAGGCATACAAAAGCCGGAACAATCTGCCGCCCGGTTTCCGGGGGTTGATTCCGGCTGTCCTCCTTTTTTCATTATTTTTTGGTGATTGTCCGCTTTGTACGCCAATGGCCCCAAAGGGGCGGTTGAGGCGGGTAGATACGATCACTCCTTTCACAGCGGAACAGATTTACGCACCCTCCGCGTCTACTTCGTACACATCGTAGACTTCATTGGGCTTGAGTTTCAGCCGAGTAGACAGAAACGCCTCAATGTCAAAGGCGTTTTTGGGGTCCGCATCGGCTGTGTATTTGAAATTGGGGTGCTTGGTGATGTCGTACTTGTCCGAGAGGAAAGGACGCACACCACGCAGCTGGAGGATGCACTTGCCACCGTCCATGACGGCCAGTTCATCCTGGCTCATAAGCTCTTTGCCACAATGTCAAGTGATGAATTCAAAATTGGATAAAAAAATAGATCCTCCTCAGTTAAGAGAAGGATCTATATAACAGTATTCTATTAGCTCACATTTGAATCGTCTGATAATTCTGCTATTCTTTGTTTTGCGGGTGTTGAATAAACGAGAATATCCCAAAGGGTGATGCACTTTTTGAAATTTGATCTTGATTGATGGCCTTTACCGGTTATAGACAGCAAGGCAGGTTCATCTTCTAGCGCCAATTTTATAAATTGCAACAAATCATCCGGATTTATCTTGCTAAAATCACTTGTAAAAATAGTTGAAATTGTTTTGCTCAACCCATACTGCCTATAATAATCAACTACACAAGGAAGGCGAGTATATCCTCTTTTTTTAATGGACTCCTTTTGAGCAAATGAGAGCAAATCTTTACTGGTTTTGTCCAAAGAGAATTTTACTTTATCATTTATGCAGTCGATTGATTGACAGCGGCTGACAAATTGTCTTACAGGCCAAATTGTGCGTCCATTATACAAATAAGGAATTGCCTCCTTCAAAATCATGTCATCGTCATACTGCAAATCCGATTGACCTATGGCATATAGATACAATTCCTCTGCCTTTATTCCTCTATAGCCGACTTTTCCGAATTTACCATAAACCCCAACACCAACGACAAAATCAATATCTTGACTATCGTCTTCAATATTTGTAGCAACATATAATTTTTCTGTAGGCTTATTTGTTTTTACCAATTCATACAGCTGACTTTTTATACGGCGAAGAGCTTTTACATCGTATTTCACCGTATTATCTAAAATGGCTGAATATAATATGGAGTAATCAAACAGTTTAATATTCTCCATAATTATCGTTTTTCCGTTATCAAAGTCGAACTGTCTTTCGCTGATTCCTTCTTCTGGGTCTTCTGTCCACTCGATAAAAATCAGTCTCTTTTTCAACTGCTCCAATTGGCTGTTTTCAAGGCACTCTGAAATAGAACGCAATATGCGGCGAATATTGGGATCGCTAACACTATATCCAAGGAAAATAATAGGGCGCTCTAAGAAAAGAGTTAGTATTTTTGAACTTAAATATGCACTTTTACGAACAAACAAGTCATAATCATGTGAGTTAATTACTATAGAATCCGGCTTTGAACAACACCCATGTATCTTGTATATTTCTGCAACTTCATAAATTGTAGAAAACAGCAATTCATTTTGGCCAATGTACGGTTGAAAATGGTCTTTCCCAAAATTGTTTTCAAGAAATAGGTCATAATTAGTAGTAATAATACAACTGATATTTTTATTGCCAATTTCCCTGAATAGCGTTATCTCATCAGAATATTTTTCCTGAATTGCCTCACTTTTTTCTTTGAAATAATCTGCAATACAAAACTTAAACGGAGAAACTTTTGCAGCAATATCTTCAGCATGAGTTTTTCGATTTTCGGCATATTTATCCTCTGTAAAAAAGGCATCATTAAAATCAGCCTCTATATAATCTGCGATTTTAGGATAAATCATATCCGGGCACTCTCTGCATTCTCGCTCGGCCTTGCTATAATAATATTCATACGGTGATTTGACACAATATAGCCGTAAGAGACCTTCCCAGTTAGGAAGCCCTAAGTATCTTCGTGTGAGTCCAGATCCAACAAAAAGAACTGGTAGTGCAGGTGCATTAGACAACATCTGAATAATTTCATCTCTCATATTAACTTCTCCTAATCCACTTTACAATGTCAAGATTTCTCAACGGTCAGTTCTAACAGGTTCATTCACTGGGATTTCCCCAACAAAGTTGTAGACAATCTTGACTTTCTGAATCTTCTGTCCGTCTATCTTTTTGACCTCACCCACCAGAATCCGGCTGATCAGCCGATTCAGCACCGCTTCATCCAATTCCTGTATGGTGGCATACTGCCGAATCTCTCGGATAAAGGTGCGGACTTCACTTTCCTGAGCGTCAGACTGCTGAAGCATTCGCATCAGTTCCTGCAACCGGCGCTGATTTTCTTCCTGCTCCTGCTCCATAGCGGCGGTCAGCTTCACAAACCGCTGCTCAGAGAGTACACCTTTGGTCTTGTCAGTGTAAAGACTCAGGAACATATCATCGATTTCCCGGTTTCTGGCTTCCAGACGCTCACGCTCTTTCTGCATCTCGGAAGCATCCGCCATATACCGGCGCTCCATCCGGCTGCTCAACCGCTGATAAAAGGCATCTGCATCTTTGAGCGCCATCGCTGCCAGTTCCTGAATATCCTTCAGAACGAGATTATACAAATCCCTGGCTTCGATTTTATGGCTGGTGCAGGCGTTTTTGCCCAGCCGGTTATAGGTCTGACAGATATAATACGCCTTGTCAATCGGCTCCCGCATCTCGCCGGTAAAGCGGTTTTTGCCAGTTCTGCCAACCTTCTCATACCGCACCTGCATAGATTTCCCACAGGTGGCGCAGTAGATAATACCGTGGAACAGGTTGTAGAAGGGGCAGGCATTGCCTTTCATAATAGGCGGCCTGCGATCCACGATTGCCTGCACCTGTTCCCATTCCTCCGGCGTCACAATCGCCTCATGACAGTCCTCAATGATTTCCCAGTCCTCGCGGGGAATGATGTCATAGGTGTTGGAGCGAATCCCTTTCTGGTGTGTCCGGCAAACCAGATGAGCGCCCTTATAAAAGGGGTTACGCAGGATATGGCTGATTCTTGCGCCGCCCCAAGCATAGTAGTTGACATCGCAGGCGGTATTTCCTTTTACTCTGGTGATGGGAACCTTGTCCTCCATCAGCTGCTTGGCAATCCGCATACAGCCCCAGCCATCCAGTGCCAGGTCATAGATTTTGCGAATCACCGGCGCAGTCTCCGGGTCAAGGATCAAATGCCCCCGATCCTCCGGGTCACGCATCAGCCCCAGGGGAGGCTGTCCGCCACAGAACTTTCCCTGCCGGGAACGGGTCATACGCCCCGCCAGCACTTTCTTGGAAATATCCCGGCTATACATATCGTTCAGGATATTCTTGAACGGCGTGATGTCCATTTCCTGACGGGTCAAACTGTCCACGCCATCTGTAATAGCGATATAGCGGACATTGTGTTTAGGGAAGAAGATTTCAATATAGCTGCCGGCTTCGATATAATTTCTTCCCAGTCTGGACAGGTCTTTGGTAATGACACAGCCAATTTTACCGGCCTCAATATCGGCAATCATACGCTGAAAAGCGGGACGATTAAAATTACGGCCCGTGTAACCATCATCCACATAATACTCATACTGAAACATGCCATTTTTCTCGGCAAATTCCTTGAGCATAAGTTTCTGATTGCTGATACTCATACTCTCGTTATCGCCGCCATCGTCCAGAGAAATACGGCAATAGAGGGCTGTGATTTTCTGATTGACTTGTTTTTTCCTGCTCATAGTAATCTCCTTCTATGAACAGGGACACGATATACATATTATACCATGCCCCTGTTTTTCCTTCAACCAATTCCCTCAGCTTGCCTTGCGTTCCAGCCATTCTTCAAAGTGTTCGCAGGTTTGCCGTTCAATGAGCTGTTCAAAGGCTTCCTGCATGGTTTTATCACCTGAAAACTCCCGTATCACGATAAACTTCACTTTTTTGCTCAGCTTGTTTTCTTGCTTTTGGGTTTTCTCCATAGGCTACCTCCATAGATCAGAAAGGCCAGGCAAAGGGAGCCTGCAACGAAGTCCGGCAACAGACCTCGAAAAACCTGCAACCTATCGTCTGACCATCGTTTCTTACTTTTCAAATTTTCTTGTGAAATCTCGTTGCTTTCGTTGTCAGAGAACAAATACCCGCCCAAAAGTCTTGCTTTACGGGTATTTATCGTATCTAAACACCCACTTTTTCGGCAACAAAGTCAGCAACCAGCCGACAACCTACTGGGCAACAAGCCCCGTAAATCAGGCAATCCACTCCTTTGGCAGCTCCAGTTGACGGATTTCTTCCTCGCTCAGCTCTACAAATCCACCTTCGTTGTCGGGCGGTTCGTTGTCGGAAATCTCCCGTTCCCAACCCCGCTGCCGACCATAGCCCGCAAACATTCGGGGATTGGAGAAGGGCTTCCAGCCCGTCACCACTGTGTTCATGATCTCGTTGATGTTGTGCAGCTGCCAACGCTTCGGCTCCTCAAAGGCGTGTCCCAACGCTTCCTTGAACAGCTGCTTGGAGCAGACCACATTGCCGGTGTAGTGTTCCAGAAAGCCCTGGATCTGCCCGGCCTCGGTATCCTCCGGCATGAAGTCCTTCTGAACCTCCACCAGCTGCTTCTGAATCTCCTTTGAAAACTTCATGGAATACTCTCCACTGCGGTAAATGGTCATAGCCTCCGCCCATACCTGCAACAGATATTCCCTGGAAGCGGCTTCGTCCTCCAGAATGTGAACCTCCGCTTTCTCCGGGTCAATCATCACTGGCAGGAACCGGCGGTTTCCGGCCCGGTCAAGGGGTAGGAAATCCAGCGTGTTGGAGGAACCACCGAACACACACTGCCGCAGACGGTCTTTGGGCTGGGTCTCATAGGGGGTGCGGTAGGTTTCCTTTTGGCGACTGATAAAGGAGCGGATCTCCTCAATGCTCTTGGCGTTGCTGGTGGCCAGCATCTCAGACATCTCGATGATCCAGTGGCCTTGCAACTTGGCAAACACCTTGTCATCATCCAGCTTTTTCAGGTCATCAGAGAACCACTCATCCTGTATAGCCAGGAAGCGAAAGAAGGTAGACTTTCCGGCTCCCTGGCCGCCCACCAGACAGAGCAGTTCCTCATACTTGGAACCAGGATGGAACACCCGGCGGATGGCTCCCAACAGAAAGTGTTTGAGCATTTCTTCCACATAGTTGCCCTCATTCGCCCCCAGAAAGTGATGCAGGCAGGAGCGTATCCGGGGTATGCCGTCCCAAACCAAGCCATTCAACACATCCTGAATGGGGTGATAGCAATTTTCGTTTGCTACGATAGAGAGCGCCGCCATCAGCTTCTTTTCACTGGTCAGGCAATAGTTCTGCTCAAAGTAAAGGAGCAGATATTTGACATCGGTATCGGTCAAGGCGCTGGTGCTTCTGCGCCAGCCCAGATCCCGCACAATGTCCACACGGTCGGTCAGCAGATTCAGCCGGATTGCTCTCCGTAAAAGCGGATCTTGGCAAAACACCGTGCGGCAATTTCCAATGGTATTGGCCGGTTGTCCTTTTTCCATCGTGGAAAGGCTTTCCCGCACTTCAGCAACGGTCAATTCCTCACTTTCGGCCTGCCGAGTGACAGGCACTAAACTCTGAGTTTCGCTGTTCAATGTTTCTCACCTCCTCAAGGAAAAGGCACCTGATTTGTATGCAAAATCAGATGCCTTACCGATCCATATCCTGTTTTCGCTGCCGTTGCTTTTTCCGCTTTTCCTCCCGCTGGGTGCTATCCTGTTTGGCCCTGTGCAGAAAATCCAAAAGGGATTCTTTGGCCTTTCCCTGAATCTGCTGTTTGCCAGCCTGCTTGACCTCCGGCTGCATCAGCTTCTTCTGGATTTTTGTCAGCGCAGACTGCATGGCATTTTTGATTTTGGAGATCACTCCATCCAGCCGGGCAGCGGCATACTCACGCTCTTTTTGCGGTGTTTTCCGTTCCGGCGATAGTACCCAGTTTTTCGTTTCTTCCACCAACCGGAGGTCCTCCTTGTGGGTCTCCTGCCGAACGGTGTCAGTGACAACTTCCACCGCCTTGTCATAGGCAATATCCGAAACTTCCCCCACCAGTGTTTCCACATCCTCGATTTTCAGGGTCAGCTCCTCCAGCTTCTGTTCCTGGGCGGCCAACTGCTCCTTTTGCTTCATCAGGATATAGTCCTGTTTCTCCAGATACGCCCGCCCACCATAGGACGGCTCCTGCTCCAAATGCACCCCATGTTTGCGGCTGATGTCAAAGAGCAGCGTGCGGCATACTGCATCAAAGGTTTGTTTTCGATTGTTGTGTTTGCCCTTGGGCTTACTCGGATCAGGCAATTCAAAGCCCAGTTCCTCCAGCGCTTTTTCCTGCTGGGGGCACAACTCCCCATACCGGTTTTTGCAGTCAAACACATGGCGCTCGTGGATGTGAGGCGTACCCTCATCCAGATGCAGCGCCCAGTCCAGAATGTGGATATGGGAACCAAAGCGCCGTTCAAACTCCTCGTAAAATTCGCTGACAATGAGTGCCAGAGTACCCGCTGGAACGGATTCTTCCATGGTGCCGATCTGGTAAATGCTTTCCTCTGGGCAGGTCTTGTTGTTTTTCAAAAGATCTTCTACCGTGCGGTTGCGCTCAGTGTGCCGGGTTTTCTCGTTTCGGGCATTCTGGGCATCTACATGGTCGGAGTAATGCTCGTAGTAATACATCCGCTCAATTTCTTCAAAGCTGAAATCTGGCTGTTCCGGGTTCTCCCGAAGTTCTGGGGTAGTGAAACCACGGTAGCAGTCCCAGTACACATTTTTTCTGGCTCGCTGGGCATCAATGTGTTCGCTGTTCTCCATATCAAACCGGCGGTCATTGTGCCGGGGATTATAGGTGCCATGCTTACCGGAGCGTCCGTTGTGCCGTGTCAGTTTCAATTTTCATCCCTCCATTCTCCATTGATTTTTCCAGAAGGGGAGCAGCGGCGAAGCCGCCAAACCTGCGGATTTCTGCGTCAGGTAATACCCAGTACGAATTGACGCAAGGCATCAACTCTCCCTGGGCAAAGCGTTTCACCCTTGACCCGATGGGGCTGGCTGCCCTCAACCCGCCAATGGGCCTTGCCCCTTGACCCCAACAGGGCGCTGCGCCCCTGTACCCAACACAAAGGGCTTGCCGCCCTCTGTACTCCTGCCCGGAGAAGCTGACTTCCAACACTTGTGCGGTTTCTGTCAGCTTCTCCGGCTCTGAATGCTCCCTTTGTCGTATTTCCCGAAAAGGGGGAATGCTGGGGTATCACGATACCAATTCACCGCAAAAATACCGGGTACAGACCCGCCATTTTCCTGTGAATTGACCCGGTTTCAGGCGCTCTCCTTGTCCGTCCGCAAGACCTGAAATCCGTGCTGTTTGGCGTACTCTCTGGCAGCAGTCAGCCTTTCTTCGCTGTACGGCGGCACCAGACGGATGGACAGTCGGGACTTGTCCATCACATAGGTCACGCTGCCCTCAGTGGTGCTGCGCTCCAACCGGCACAGCTGGGGATACTTGCGGCTGAACTCGGCCAACCTGCGCTTCAGATCGGCGTTGAAGGTGTAGATACTGGCGGTGTCCTCCGCCTCGTTCCAGTTGATGATGGTTTCTTTCTCATACTTAGACAGCTTCGTCATACAAATCCTCCTCATAGTCGGTGTTTTCCTTTAACAAACGCAGGCGGCGCTTGGCACGGTAGTACTCGTCCATCTCCGCACGGAGCTGATGATAAAAGCCGGTGTACCAGCTTTCTGCTATCTCCGTTTCCATCTTCCGGGCCAGCTCCAGCATCCGGTGCTTGGCCTGCGGGTCAACGGTCAGGGCGGTCAACCATTTCAGCCATGTCACCGTGTTGTGGTGGTTGGGACAGGCAAAGTCGTACAGCACTTTCTTTTCTCGGATACTCAACTTCATAAAAATCAACCTCCTAAAAGTTTATTTTCCATGTGTTAGTTGCCGGTTTGCCTGCAATCGCTCCTGCCCGGATTTTCCCCGGCGTATTGTCCTTCTTGGTGCGCTCCTGTCATGGCGTCACTTCCCCAAAGGTCATACCCCTTGCAGCCGGTCATTCAATTTTAAGGTTCTGTGTCTCCTGACAAAACTCATTTTACCGAAAAAACAGGCCCCCTCCCGTATGTCCAAAACGATGGAAAACGGTTTGAAATCAGCATATTTCCACGCTTATGGAATCATGGTATAATGGTTGAAAACGGCAGGATTTTCCTAATGAGAGGGGGAATTTGGATGCATACAAAGCTGTCGATCCCGGAGCGGTTAAAAGACTTGCGGGTGGTAGATAAGCACCTGACGCTGGAGCAGCTGGCCGAGCAAACCGGGCTTTCCAAATCTGCTCTCAGCAAATATGAAAGCGACGACTATAAGGACATCAGCCCCTTTGCCATCGCTACGCTGGCGGAATTTTATGGGGTATCCACCGATTACCTGATGGGGTTGTCGGAAAACAAAAATCACCCAAACACAGAGCTTCAGGCTCTGCATTTGAGTGATGATATGGTTACATTATTGTGCAGTGGGAAAATCAACAACCGGCTGCTGTGTGAGATTGCCACGCATGAAAACTTCCAGCGGCTGATGACGGATATTGAGATTTTCGTTGACCGGATCGCTGATATGCGAATTGCCCAGATGAATCTGGTGCTGGAGGCCACTCGGCAGGAAGTGATCCGCAGCCATGCTCCGGGTGAGAACGACCTTTATGTCCGCACGCTGGAGCTGGGGCAAGTACAGGAGAGTGATTTTTTCAGCCACACAATTCATGATGATCTGGACAGTATCGTTCAGGATATTCGTCAGGCCCATGTCACCGACCGCACGACCGCCGATCCACAACCGACTTTCACGGAGGTCAAGGAAAAGTTTGACCGTGCCATGCAGCTGGGCAGTAATGAGGAACGGGTGATTCATGAGTTCTGTGACCAGATGCAGATTCCCTTTGATAAGATTGCGTCCGAGGATTTCTCGGCGTTTATGCGGATACTGAGCCTGTCCAAGCTGCTGAAAAATCCCAACAATATGAGGGGAAAGGCCCGTCCACATACATACCATGGGACAAAGAAGAAAAAGCGCAAGTAAAAAGGAAGCGCTCAAAATAAAATGAGCGCTTCCTTTTGATTAAATGGAAATTTTCTTGGATATTAGTGCATCCAATTTTTCAATGATTTCCTTCTGACTATTTTGTACTGATATAAACTTCTGGGCAATCTCCTTTTGAAGTGAAAGGCTAATATTTCCTTCACCGTCGACAGGAATTGGTACCATAATGTCGTTTAACATCGAAGGATATAGTTTCGTAAATTCATCTTCTCCGTTATCGCCTTTTCGACCTTTAGCCAGCTCCCGGAATATGGGTTCCAATGTAAATTTCATATAATCGAAGTCCAAATCTTGACGCCCGTTTTTAGGAACCAAGATTCCACGATCTCCGTTAATAGAAAATTTACCATCCAGAATAAGAATCGTACCTGCAAATCCATTTGTTGACCATGTCATATAACGACCATCATAATCGTAGGTATCTAAATGGGTCAGTGTCCCTTGACTTGATGCCGAGTAGACAGGGTAGGGGCCTGAGTGTAGGTTCCCGTATTTTTTGGTGTACTTTGACTTTCCTTTAATAGTGTCAAATAGCTCACTCAAAGGCAAATATTCAATCGCATATTCGTCACAATTCGGCACAATAGAAACCTGTGAGAGATTTGCAATTTGTTCAACAACAGTTTCTTTGGTTTGTTCCAAAGTTACATAACCTGCGGCGATTTCTTTTTGCTTTTCAAGCCAAGGCTCTCCGTTATGGTCTACCGGAACAGCAAATTTTACAGATTGAATCATAAATGGTGGTAGCGATGTGTACTCATTCTCTCCATTATCGCCTTGCCGCCCTTTTTTAAGCTCTCTAAAAATAGGTTCCAAGGTATATTTTGCGTACTCCAGGTCTATATTTGTGCCTTTCAGCAGGAGTATTCCACGGTGGTTGGTTGCGGAAAAAGGTGATCTGTGAATCATCATGTAGCCCGCCAAACCATCTATTGCCCATGTCAATGCCGGAACATTATAATCATAGGAATCGATCTGAGCAAATGGTCCAAATGTGTTGCCAGAATATAATGGATACTCACCAGTGTGTTCATGTACATAGCTTCGAGTATATTTTCCGTCGCCACGAACAATATCAAACACCTGGGTAATGGGGATTTCTAAAAACTGAAGGCCCTCATCATTTTTTTTTTCAACTTCAGCCAATGGTTCATCCAGTTCAGACAATGTGTTAATCGTATCAGCAAGTAAAACTCTAAAGTCATTTACTCCGATTGTCTTGGATTCTTCCTCGATACCAAGAGCCTGCCGTTCTTCATGATTCCACCATCGTTCCACGCACCAATGAGTTCCGTTGTAAAAGTCATCAATGCTCGAAATTTTGCATCTCTGATCACCAATCATGTTCAATGTGTTGGCAAAACTCGTTTTCGCACCCTTGAACATATTAAAAAGATCAGATGCAACCTGCAAATCATTTTGATCGATGTCAAAACGGTACACATCACGAGTTTCTCCGATTTCCGAACACAAATAGGTAAATACTGGGGAGGTTTGGCGCTGAAGCGTAGGCACGCCATCCACCATAACGGGTGCTTTTTTTGTCAGAGCAAGAATGTAAGTTTTTTTGTTAGTTGTGAAGAAAGTGTTTAACGGCAGAGAGATGACAGCATCAATTTTACACTGCTCCAGTATAAAGTCACGGAGCTTTTTGTCGTTACTGCGGTTCATAATACCATCAGGCACGACAATAAACGCTTTTCCATTTGGTTTGAGGGCACGAATAATCCATTCCATGAACAAACCTTCGATGCCCATTGCGCTTACAGAAAAGTATTTCTTGAGTGTATCATCCTTGGAAATCTCTTCCTTCAAATTACTACTTCCGCTCATAACATAAGGCGGATTCGTTAAAATCAGATCATACTGATCATGGACAGGCTTTGCCAAGGTTCCAAGAATCGAGTTGGTCTGAAGCAAAAAGGTGTCGTTAAAAAGTTTAGCAAATTTATCTGTCATTTCTGGATGCTCTCGGAGCAAACCAGACATATAAATCAGCATATTTGCTTTAGCAAGAATGATTGTTTTTTGTTCGTCCTTATCAAATCCTTTGTCAAAACCACTCAGCGTAATTTGGGGCTTTAGCTCTCCATCCTCCACTTTATAGAATCGGTGCAAATCGTGAAGAATCGGTTCAAGCAAGAATTTTCCGACGCCACACGCCGGATCGCAAATCTTCATACCCGGAGTGATGTCTATCATATTGACAATAGCTCGAACTACCTTCAAGGGTGTAAAGTATTGACCCCAATTTTTCTTACTAATTGATTCTTTCAAGAATGTTTCAAACAGCTTGCTTTTGAAGTCGTAGTCTATGTTCTCTAAAGTCCCAAAATCATTAAAACGCTTAAGAATTTTGTGGAAGACAGTCGCATATCCAGAAACAGCCTTGTCATCTTTGGATACAAAAATTGTTCCATTGATAATGGTAGTTTTATCCTTCGAATTGCCAGGGAAAAGAGCTTTAATCTTTACTCGTACCGTGGAAGCATAATATTCAAGCACCTCATTCTCATTATTGCCAGAGTATTTTCCCAGCAAATCATAGAATGAATACATTCCCTTCAAAACACCTAAATCGCTGAGGTATTTGAAGATGAAAATCTCAACAAAGGTGTACAAACAATTTTCAGGCGTAGCTCCTGAAACAGCCCATAAATCTTGCCATACTTTTTCGGCCAGAGGCAGAGGATCAACAGACGCAGCAGCCTTGATTTGATTATTGGCAGCATTAATAGAGGCTCGAATCTTATTGATGAGGGTAATACACTCTGTGCTACTCTTGTCAAAATTTAATGTAATGCGGCTACCATCTTCCTGTAGAATTTCTTGACCGGTAGCGGGGTTAATCCAAAAAGTTTTCTTGCCGTCAGTAACAATGTAAACTTTTGCCTGCAATATCTGGGCTGTCCCAATTTCTTGTGCAATAGCTTTAGCAATCTGCTTTTCGGTTCGCAACTCCTGAGGGGTCTTATACTCGATAGCTGCGATAATAATTGGCTTTTTAACAATCAAGGCATCCGGCTTTTTCCCCTCATATGCCTCATAGTCTTTATCGGGAATAATCTTCGCTCCTTTAAGAGCTTTTAATGTAGTAGCGCCAATATTGTAGAAATTCCAATCGCCCATTTTTTCAGGAGCTTCTATCAAATTACGCTGAATCAGTTCTTCACTCAATGGTATCTGCTCCTTCCTGCCCCGTACTGGTGGCGTTTAGATAGGCATCTATGTCATCTTTACGGATGCGCCAACTTCGACTTCCAACTTTGGAAGCAACAAGTTCCTTAGAGGCAATCATTCGCCGTACCGTTTTATCGCATACTTTCAAATATTCAGCCGCTTGAGCAACTGTAAATAGTTCGTCTGCCATAACATATTCACCCCATTTTGTCAAGTATATCATTATTTTTTATGGGGTGCAATATGTTTGGGGGAAATTTTGCGAATTTATCAAACTCAAATGGATAATAGAGGATTTAATTGGACAATCTGTGTTTTCGATTGTCCAAAAATTCTTTATTTTTGAAGATTAATAGACGGGGTAAACCATTGACATTTTTATTTTGAGTATATTGTTAAAATACTAATCACTATTATGGTGGTGTTTGAGTAACTCATACACTTCTTTCATAAGCATCATTCCTAATGAAAAACCGTATTGAAATTGTGCTTCCAACTCCATACAGTGAACATCGATTACATGGGTGTGAAACTGGTTGACCAGCTCCATCTGCTCTTTAGAGAGCTTTTCCTCTAACTCGGTAAGCAGCTCTCCGGTGTGCCTATGTAGCTTGCGGTATTCTTTTTCATGAGGAACTACCTGTTCTGCGGGGTAGATATTACCACAATATAAGTCATCTAACACCATCTCACAGCACCTCCTTTGCATCATAGATTAGTTCGTGACGGACAATTTCCTCCGCACGGTTTCGGATGCTGTTCATAGCTCCAACCCACGCCAGCTGGTCACGGGCTTTCAATTTCTCTGTAATCCCCTCGTTTTTTTTCATCTGGGCAATGATACAATTCAGCCGGTTTTGTGCCTGCTCGTTCAGATCAGCCAAGTATGTCCAGAGTTTGCCGGTCAAGAGCAGATCATTATACTGGACTGGATGGCATTGCTCCAGATAGGCTTTGTGCATCCGCCCCCAAACCCCAATGGGGCGGATTTCCTCCGGTAGCTGCAAGTCGGGGACATAATAGTCACCGACCAGCGTATAGCTGATGCCGTTTTGACATGTTTTCTTTGGTAAGTGTTCCATAAGCGACCTCCTGTATTCGATTTTTCTCCGAATCCAGCTGATCGTGTCCCTGTTCATGTCAAATTCAAGGCAGCTGAACTCTTCACCAACAAGTATTGCACATCTTTGCCGAGCTTCTGGTAGTTGAGAGAGTGGGAGGTTTCCCGCCCACGGCTCTCCCCGGTGTTGTAGGTGTCGATGGTCTCCTTGCCCAGCACAGCGGCCAGCTCTTTGAGGGTGGTCGGCTCCTTGCCGCCCAGGAAGATGGAGGTATCCATGTTGCCGATGATGGTATCGGCGTTGTCCTTGTAGATGGCTTTAAGCTGGGACTGTGCTTGCAGCACCAGGCAGGCGGAAATCTCACGACTGCGGATGGTGGCGACCAATTTCTCCAGCTTGGGAATCTGGCCGATGTTGGCGCACTCGTCAATGAGGCACCGCACATGGACCGGGAGCCGCCCGCCGTACACATCGTCCGCTTTTTCGCAGAGCAGATTGAACAGCTGGGTGTAGCACATGGAGATCAGGAAGTTAAAGCTATCGTCCGTGTCGCTCATAATGAGGAACAGGGCGGTTTTTTGGTCTCCCAGGGTGTCCAGCTCCAGCTCGTCGTAGGAAGTGACCTCCCGCAGTTCCGCAATGTCGAACACGGCGAGGCGCGCACCGCAGGAAATCAGAATGGATTTTGCAGTTTTGCCAGAGACGAAAAGTCAAGGACTTTTTCATCAAATTCAAAAAGAAGTTACATTTTGCGGACTTCCTCACGGAGCAGACGCTTGATTTTGTCCTCCATCGTCTCTTTTGCGGTCTGGCTGAAATGCACACGGACGATATAGGTTGTCTTTCCGATCTGCTTTCTGACAGTCGGGCAAGGGGCGGTGTTGGTTGCGGTATTGTTCATTCAAAATCCTCCTGTAAATGAAAAATGCCCGGTGACTGTTCATCATCGGGCGATGTCGGTATGAGGGAACAAGGCAAGGCGGCAACATTAAGGTATCTATAAAAACCTTGCCGTCTTTGCCACGCTTGCCGTGTTCCTGTTGTCAGTCTCGGAGATAGCAGACCCATGCTGTGCCGTCTTTCTCGGTCACAAGCCTGTCCCCGATACGGCTCTTTGCCGTTCTCATGGTGCGTGAGGAAATCCCACGCTCATTGACCGTCTTTTCCAGCTCTGCACTTGGCATACGCTTTCCATCTGCCAGCAGTTCCAGAATGAGCATTTGCGCTTGTGCGGTCTTGCTTTCCGTCTTGGCTGTGTCCGTTCCGGCAAGCAGTTCATCGGCGGTAATGTCATAAGCTCCTATCCATTCAAAACCTTTCTCGTCTCCCAGAGAAAAGGCAAGGGACTGTCCGGGCGGCGCAAGGGAGCTTTTCTCATGGATAAGTACCCTTGTTGTGGGGCTGTCCTTCAGCTTGCCGATAAAGAGCAGACTGCGGACTGCCGCCGTAATGTCGATAGACCCTAATCCCCGGTAGGTGCTTTGCGTTCCTGCGGCTTTGTTGAGGTGTCCGATCAGCACGATAGCGCACCCGGTAGCCTGTGCAATGTCTCCCAGACTGCGGAATATCGGGCGCACCTCGTTTGCCCGGTTCATGTCCACATCTGCGCCCAGAAACGCCTGTACCGGGTCAATGATAACCAGCCTTGCGTTGTTTTCCCGGATTGCCCTTGCGATGCGTTCATCGGCAAGGGTCAGTGGTGTGTCTCTATCGTCAATGACAAGCACTTTTTCAAGGTCTGCGTCTGCTTCCATCAGTCGGGGCTTGACCGTATCACCCAGACCGTCCTCGGCAGTCTGGTAAATGATATTGAACGGTTCAAGGGTTTCCATACCGGGCAAGGGCTTTCGGTTGGTGCAAGCCGCCGCAAGACGCATGGCAAAGTAGGTCTTGCCCTCGCCGGGGTTGCCCTGTATGATCGTCAGCTTTCCAAAGGGGATATAGGGAAACCATAGCCATTCCACGCTCGTCAGCTCCACATCTGCCATGCGGAGCATGGGAACAGGCTGGGCGGTGGGCAGCTCTCGCAGCGTGATTGTTTCGGCTATGAATTTGTGGCTCGGAATGTCCTTTTGCTGACGGAGAACATCGTTCCAGTCTTTCCTTGCCGGGACAAGGCGCATGACGGCGATCTTGCCGGGAATGGACTGTGCCAGTCGGGTACAGGCTTCGCTTCCTGCGGTGTCGCTGTCAAGGCAGAGGAACACTTTTCGGGTGTCCTTGCGTTCAGAAAGGAAACGGTCAAGGGCTTTGCCCGAAACGCCGCCCAGGGCAAGATAATTTCTTGTCTGCCAATCCTGCGGATAAAGGCAGATAAACGATAACAGGTCAATCGGCGCTTCAAAGACAAAGAGCTGATTGCCATTACCCTCGTGTCGGAACGGATAGGATTTGTCAGACCCGGCAATGTCCTGTCTGAATGGGTCTGCCGTTCCTCGCACATGGGCGTATCTCGGCGTACCGCTTCGGTCTCTGCCGACAAACACAACATTGTGCCGCTTTGCGTCCTCGTAAATATCCCCGGAAAGAAGAAAAGCCTCAACAAGCGTTTTGTTGAGACCTCGGCTTTCTGTGAGATATTGGATTGCTCTGTCGGCTGTCCTGTTGTGCAAGGGCAAGTGAAACGCTGTGGGCGGTGCTGTGCTGGCTTCGCTCTGTCCCTCACCGCTTTCGCCGGTTAAGAGCTGGACAGCTTCGGGAAAGGACTTGCCGTAAAACTCCATGACAAAATCAATGGGATACTGCCGACTACCGCACCACTCCTGAAGGCATCGAACTGGAAGTGCTGGGCGCAGACGAAAAGCGTCTGGCTATGCTGTATTTCCGCTGGGATGAGGTTGCGCCTTTGCTGCGCGGGATGTATGCCCGTCAGCAGGACGGCTTTGGGCAGGAACGCCCCGAACTGGCTGCCGAACCCCCGGCTTATCACGCCGAGACTGTGGCTGTCTATCCGGGTGACAAGAACCATCTGCCTTATGATGTGGTTGTCCAGACCTTGCGAACCAATGAGCCAGAGCCGCCTGCACCTGCCGCTGAGCCGGAAAAAACTCTGGATGAAGTGCTGGACGAACACCCCGTTTCCATTCAGGTCAATGGCCAGTGGCAGACCTTCCCCAATGCCAGAGCCGCCGAGGAAGCCGCTTACGGGGAATACAAGGACAATCTGCGCCGCACCGCTGAGAATTTCCGTATCACCGACGACCACCTGGGCGAAGGCGGTCCGAAAGTCAAGTTTCAGGCCAATATCGCGGCAATCAAGCTGCTGAAATATCTGGAGGAAACCACTGAACAGGCAACGCCGGAGCAGCAGAAAATTCTTTCCCGGTATGTGGGCTGGGGCGGTCTGGCCGACGCCTTTGACCCGGAGAAGCCCGCATGGGCTGCGGAATATACCCAGCTGAAAGAGCTGCTGACCCCGGAAGAATATACTGCCGCCAGAGGTTCCACCCTCAACGCGCACTACACCAGTCCTACGGTCATCAAAGCGATTTACGAGGCTGTGGGCCGCATGGGATTTGAGACCGGCAACATCCTGGAGCCGTCCTGCGGTGTGGGTAATTTCTTCGGTATGCTGCCGGAGAAAATGCGAAACAGCCGTCTTTACGGCGTGGAGCTGGATTCCATCAGTGGACGGATTGCAAAGCAGCTCTATCCCAAGGCCGACATCACCGTGGCCGGGTTTGAAACCACCGACAGGCGGGATTTCTACGATCTGGCGGTGGGCAATGTTCCGTTTGGCCAGTATCAGGTCCGGGATAAAGCCTACGATAAGCTGAATTTCAGCATTCACAACTACTTTTTCGCCAAAGCACTGGATCAGGTGCGTCCCGGCGGCGTGGTAGCTTTTGTGACCTCCCGATATACCATGGACGCCAAGGATTCCACCGTGCGCCGCTATCTTGCCCAGCGTGCTGAGCTGCTGGGAGCTATCCGTCTGCCCAACAATGCGTTCAAGGCCAATGCAGGAACCGAAGTGGTCTCCGATATTATTTTCTTGCAAAAGCGGGACCGCCCGCTTGACATTTCGCCGGAATGGACACAGACCGGCATTATCAGGGTTCCCGCAAAGTCGCAAGACTTTGTGGGAGAAGGAGGAGCGACGGAGCAAGCGAGCTTTTCGCCGCAAGGCGGAAACGAGCAGGCGCAGTCCGCGACGACGCAGGACGGCTTTGCCATCAACCGCTATTTCCTGGATCACCCGGAAATGGTGTTGGGCCGACAGGAGCCGGAAAGCACCGCTCACGGCATGGACTACACCGTGAATCCCATCGAGGGGCTGGAGCTTGCCGATCAGCTGCATGATGCCGTGAAGTACATTCGCGGCACTTACCAGGAGGCCGAGCTGCCGGAGCTGGGTGAGGGCGAAGCCATCGACACCTCCATTCCTGCCGACCCCAATGTGAAAAATTACTCCTACACCGTGGTGGACGGCGCTGTATATTTCCGTGAAAACAGCCGCATGGTGCGCCCTGACCTGAATGCCACCGCCGAAGCCCGTGTAAAAGGACTGGTGGGGCTGCGGGAATGTGTCCAGCAGCTCATTGATCTGCAAATGGACGCCGCCACACCGGACAGCGCCATCCAGGATAAGCAGGCGGAACTGAACAGCCTCTATGACAGCTTTTCTGCAAAATATGGCCTTATCAATGACCGGGCGAACCGACTGGCCTTTGCCGATGATTCCAGCTACTATCTGCTCTGCGCGCTGGAAGTCATTGACGAGGACGGCAAGCTGGAACGCAAGGCGGATATGTTCACCAAGCGCACCATCAAGCCCCACAAGGCGGTGGACACCGTGGATACCGCCAGTGAAGCCCTTGCTGTCTCCATCGCGGAGCGAGCCTGTGTGGATATGGCGTATATGTCGGAGTTGACCAATAAGACCAGCGACGAACTGGCTGCCGAGCTGCAAGGCGTGATCTTCCGTGTGCCGGGACAGGTGGAGAAAGACGGCACTCCCCATTATGTGACCGCCGACGAGTATCTGTCCGGCAATGTGCGGCGCAAGCTGCGTCAGGCACAGCGGGCCGCACAGCAGGACCCTTCCTTTGCAGTCAATGTGGAGGCCCTTACCGCTGCCCAGCCCAAAGACCTGGATGCGTCGGAGATTGAGGTGCGTCTGGGTGCTACCTGGATCGACAAAGAGTACATCCAGCAGTTTATGTATGAGACCTTTGATACCCCGTTTTATATGCAGCGGAATGTCCAGGTCAACTACACCCCGTTTACGGCGGAGTGGCAGATCACCGGCAAAAGCTCCATCAGTCAGAACAATGTGGCCGCCTATACCACCTATGGAACCAGCCGTGCCAACGCCTACAAGATTTTGGAGGATTCCTTAAACCTGCGGGATGTCCGTATCTATGACACGGTGGAGGACGCAGACGGCAAAGAGCGCCGGGTGCTGAACGCCAAGGAAACCACGCTGGCAGCCCAAAAGCAGCAGGCTATCCGGGATGCTTTCAAGGACTGGATTTGGAAAGACCCGGAGCGCCGTCAAGCTCTGGTGCGCCAGTACAACGAGGAAATGAACTCCACCCGCCCCCGCGAGTATGACGGCAGCCATATTGTTTTTGGCGGCATGAACCCGTCCATTACCCTGCGGGAGCATCAGCTGAACGCCATTGCCCATGTGATGTACGGCGGCAATACGCTGCTGGCGCACGAAGTAGGCGCGGGCAAAACCTTTGAAATGGTGGCTGCCGCCATGGAGAGTAAGCGTCTGGGGCTGTGCCAGAAATCCCTCTTTGTTGTGCCGAATCATTTGACTGAGCAGTGGGCGTCGGAGTTTCTGCGGCTCTATCCTTCCGCCAACATCCTTGTCACCACGAAAAAGGACTTTGAGACCCACAACCGTAAGAAGTTCTGCGCCCGGATCGCCACCGGCGACTATGATGCCATCATCATGGGACACAGCCAGTTTGAGCGTATCCCCATCAGCCGAGAGCGTCAGGAACGGCTTCTCTATGAACAGATCGACGAGATCACGGAAGGGATTGCAGAGGTACAGGCCAGCGGCGGCGAGCGTTTTACTGTCAAGCAGCTGGAACGCACCCGCAAATCTCTGGAAGCCAGATTGGAGAAATTGCAGGCTGAGGGCCGCAAGGACGATGTGGTGACATTCGAGCAGCTGGGCGTGGACCGTTTGTTTGTGGACGAGGCCCACAACTATAAAAACCTGTTTCTATACACAAAAATGCGGAATGTGGCAGGTCTCTCCACCAGCGATGCCCAAAAGTCCAGCGATATGTTCGCCAAGTGCCGCTATATGGACGAGATTACCGGAAACCGTGGCGTTATCTTTGCAACCGGAACCCCGGTCAGCAACTCCATGACCGAGCTTTACACCATGCAGCGGTATCTCCAGTATGACCGCCTGCAAGAACTGAGCATGACCCATTTCGACTGCTGGGCCAGCCGTTTCGGAGAAACCGTCACGGCGCTGGAACTGGCCCCGGAGGGAACCGGCTATCGGGCGCGCACCCGATTCTCCAAGTTTTTCAACCTGCCGGAGCTGATGAACCTGTTCAAAGAGGTGGCCGACATCAAGACCGCCGACCAGTTGAACCTGCCCACCCCAGAAGTGGAATACCACAACATCGTGGCACAGCCCACCGAACACCAGCAGGAAATGGTGAAGGCCCTCTCCGAGCGCGCTTCCGAAGTACACAGAGGCAGTGTGGACCCGTCGGTGGATAATATGCTCAAAATCACCTCGGATGGCCGCAAGCTGGGACTGGACCAGAGGATCGTCAACCAGATGCTGCCGGATGAACCTGGCACAAAGGTCAATCAATGCGTGGACAACATCATGCAGATCTGGCGGGACGGGGATGCAGACAAGCTGACCCAGTTGGTGTTCTGCGACATTTCCACGCCCCAGGCAGCTCCCTCCAAAAAGGCAGCCAAACAGCTGGACAATCCGCTGCTTCACGGGTTGGAAGAAGCAATCCCACTGGATGAACCGGAGCCTGCCTTTACCATCTATGAGGACATCCGCCAGAAGCTCATCGCCCAGGGGATGCCTGCCGAGCAGATCGCCTTTATCCACGAAGCCAACACAGAGGTACGGAAAAAGGAACTGTTCTCCAAGGTCCGCACCGGGCAGGTACGTGTCCTATTAGGCAGCACTGCCAAGATGGGCGCTGGCACCAATGTGCAGGATCGCCTTGTGGCGCTGCATGACCTGGACTGCCCGTGGCGTCCGGGAGACCTTGCCCAGCGCAAGGGCCGTATCGAGCGCCAGGGCAACCAGAACCCTCTTGTCCATGTGTACCGCTATGTCACGGAGGGAACTTTTGATGCCTACCTCTGGCAGACGGTGGAAAACAAACAGAAATTCATCAGCCAGATTATGACCTCGAAATCGCCTGTGAGAAGCTGCGACGATGTGGATGAAACGGCGCTTTCCTTTGCCGAGATCAAGGCCCTGTGTGCCGGAGACCCCCGTATCAAGGAACGCATGGATTTGGATGTGGAGGTTGCCAAGCTGAAGCTGATGAAAGCCGACCACCAGAGCAAGCAGTACCGTCTGGAGGACCAGCTGCTCAAATACTTCCCGCAGGAAATCGAAACCAACAAGGGGTATATTCAGGGATTTGAAGCCGATTTGGAAACACTGGCCACGCACCCACACCCGGCAGATGGCTTTGCCGGTATGGAGATCCGGGGCGATGTGCTGACCGACAAAGAAAATGCCGGTGCAGCCCTGCTGGATGCCTGCAAGGAGGTCAAAACCTCCGATCCGGTGCAGATTGGCAGTTACCGTGGATTCACTATGTCGGTGGAATTTGAAGCGTGGAAACAGGAATATACGCTCCTGCTGAAAGGACAAATGACCCATCGGGCGACCCTGGGTACAGACCCACGCGGAAATCTCACCCGTATCGACAACGCACTGGCGCAGATGCCCCAGCGTCTGGAGGCGGTCAAAAACCAGCTGGAGAACCTTTACCAGCAGCAGGCCGCTGCCAAGGAGGAAGTAGGAAAGCCGTTCCCCTTTGAGGACGATCTGCGGGTCAAGTCCGCCCGTCTGGTGGAACTGGACACCTTGCTGAACATTGACGGCAAGGGTCATGCCCAGCCGGAAACTGTGGTTGCCAAGAGTGCGCGGCCCTCGGTGCTGGACAGTCTGAAACGCCCTGTGCCGCCCCGCAGCCCTGAAAAGAAACCAAAACAACACGAGGAGGTACGATGATTATGAATGCAACAGATTGGAATACAGCTCTTTTTGAGAAAATGTCTGATGAACAGGATAAATTCCGGGACTGGCTGAAAAGCCAGCCCCCGGAGGAAATCCTGCACCACACCTATGAGTACACGGTCCGGGAGGACATCGTGATGGCAATGGAGGAGCTGGAGCTGACCGACGCCCAGGCCAAGGCACTTTTGGATTCTCCCACGCCGCTGGCGGATGTGTACCGTTATTTTGAAAAGCTGGAGACCGGCTACATGGATGTGATCCGGGACAGCATTGAAAACCGTGCCGATGATGTGTGCAGGGCGCAGGAAGAATTACGAACTGCCCCTCTCTACCCCCATTCTGCCGCCTATGCGTCCCAGCATGGGGAGATGGCACAGTACAACCACTCATATCAAGCGAACAGCGCCTGCAAAGAAGCCATTGAACAGGCCATCAGCGCTCACTATGCAGAGAACCGGCTGGATACGGAGGCGGCGGTCAAAGATGTGCTGGAAAAGTTCGGGACAGAACGGGTACAGTTTATTCTCGCCAACACCATCCAGCGCAAGAACCATGACGGGCGTATCTCTCAGGACAATAAAGCCTGGGCAAAAACCATTCCCATGCCGGAGGACAGCGATGCTTCCCGCCACTGTGCCTATCTGGTTGTGGATGGGGTCAATCCCGGTCTGACCGATCTGTTTACCAGGCAGGCCAGAAAAGCCATGCAGGAACCGCAGAAAAGCTCTGTCCTGCAAAAGCTCAGGCAGGAACCGCCTGCCCGCAAGCCTGCCGCCCCGAAGAAACAGGAGCCGGAGCGATGAGCAGCCCCAAGCGCAAGCGGGATGTGCCGGTTCTGTTTTGGGTATCCGCTGATGAAATGGAGTTGATTCAGCAGAAAATGGCACAGTTTGGGACAAAAAACCTGAGCGCCTATCTACGAAAAATGGCTGTGGACGGCTATGTGGTGCAGCTGGATTTGCCGGAGCTGAAGGAACTGGTATCCCTGCTGCGCCGAAGCAGCAACAACTTAAACCAGCTGACCCGCAAGGTACATGAGACCGGGCGGATTTATGATGTCGATTTGGAGGATATATCCCAGCGGCAGGAACAGTTATGGGACGGAGTTAAAGAGATACTGACACAACTCTCCAAACTTTCGTAACCGGGACAAATACCCCATCTGCGGAGGGAGGAACGGCGTTTCTTCGCCGCGCCTTCCTCCGCTTTTTCTTTTTGCCCGTATCCTTGCCTTTTGGCTGTGAGACAGGGATAATGGAATCAGGAACAGGAACTGTGATTTTGGGAGGAGGCATAACAATGAGGGCATTGGTATTTTTGTTGAAACTGCTGTTGAAGATCGTGATGGTTCCGGTGATTCTGGCGCTGACCCTGTTCGTTTGGATTTGTGTGGGGATCGTCTATGTCTCCGGTCTGGTGCTGGGGCTTATCAGCATGGTGATCGCCCTGCTGGGTGTGGCGGTTCTGCTGACCTGTTCCCTGCAAAACGGCATTATCCTGCTGGTGATGGCATTCCTTATTAGTCCCTATGGTCTGCCGATGGCTGCCATCTGGCTGCTGGGCAAGGTGCAGGACTTGAAGTTTGCCATTCAGGATTTGGTTTATGGATAAAATGCGCGGTCACAAAAATGCCAGACAGTGTCTGTTAAATTGCTATATTTACTTCTGTGCTACATCCGTGTATAATAGTAGCACGAAAGGAAGTGATGGATGTGACCAAATCAGAACGGTTTGAGCAATTAGACAGACTTCTGACCGAGCATGATGGGATGCTGCAAACCGCACAGGTAATCGCTAGCGGAATTGTAAAACCCATTTTTTATGAATATGTCAAAGAGAAAAATCTTCAGCAGGTTGCTCACGGAATTTATGTCTCCGAGGACACCTGGATTGATGCGATGTTTCTGTTACATCTGCGATGTGGTCAGGCAGTATTTTCCCATGAATCAGCGCTATTTTTCCATGACTTGACAGACCGGGAACCATCTCCATACGCTATCACGGTGCGCAGAGGGTACAGCACCACTCGCTTAAAGGCAGAGGGCCTTTCTGTTTACACCATCAAACCAGAACTATATGAGGTAGGGCTGACAACTGGCCAAACACCTTTTGGGCATACGGTTCCTGTCTATGATATGGAGCGCACCATCTGCGATCTGCTCCGCAGCCGAAGCAGCATGGAAATACAGACTTTTCAAGGTGCGCTGAAGATGTATGCCAGAAGAAAGGACAAGGATCTGCGGACTTTGATGCGGTATGCCGGTATGTTCCGGGTTGAAAAAATTTTACGGCAGTATTTGGAGGTGCTTTTATGATAAAGACAGCAAGGCAGCTAAAAGATTTGATTCGCAATCTTTCCAGAGAAAAATCTGCGGATGCACAGCTTTTAATGCGAAACTATATGATGGAGCGTTTTCTGGAGCGTATTTCCCTTTCTGAATATCGTGATAAATTTATTCTGAAAGGCGGGATGCTGGTAGCGGCAATGGTTGGACTGGATGCCCGTTCCACGATGGACTTGGACGCTACTGTAAAAGGAGCCAATGTTAATGTAGAGGAGATCGAGAACCTGATTTCTGCTATTGTGAGTGTGCCGATTGATGATGGCGTCAAATTTCAGCTGAAAAGCATTTCAGAGATTATGGATGAAGCGGAGTATCCTGGGATTCGGGTCAGCATGACTACAACCTTTGACGGTGTGGTGACACCTTTGAAGATTGACATTTCCACAGGGGATGCCATTACCCCCAGGGAGGTACGCTACTCTTTCAAGCTGATGCTGGAAGATCGCTCCATTGACATTTGGGCATACAATCTGGAAACCGTTCTGGCTGAAAAGCTGGAAACAATCATCACCAGAACCACCACCAACACCCGCATGAGAGATTTCTATGACATTTATATTCTGGATCAGCTCCACGGGAACACATTGAACAGGCAGACGCTCTATGATGCACTGTTGGCAACTGCCAAAAAACGCGGAACCGAACGGCATCTTGCAGAAGCTGTGGATGTTTTGAATGAAGTGGAAAGCAGTCCTGTGATGCAGAAACTTTGGGAATCTTACCGCAGGAAGTTTTCCTATGCGGCAGATTTGGAGTGGAACATCATCATGGGGGCGGTTCGCAGTTTATATGCGCTCAGTGAAAAGGAATCGAGCCTATGAAGAAGCATGGACATTATTGTAAAGTCTGCGGAGAATATAAGGCTAACGAAAAATTTTCCGGCAAAGGTCATGCGGCGCACATCTGTAAATCCTGTGCTTCTTTATCGCCGGAGAAACAAGCGGAGCAAATAACGGTAAACCGCTTACTGAATCTCCCTTGGCGGTTATTAAAGGAGCAGATTTCCTGGCTGAAAAAACGAATGAAAGATAAGCGCCCGGAAGTTCGTGCACTGGCAAAAGAACAATACGAGATGAGGTTTCCTCCAAAACAGTTAGAGGACACCGATGACGATTTTGATTTTCTTGATGAGAATGATTTTATAGAATAACGAAAGCGGTCTGCACCATGCAGGCCGTTTCTTTTTTGGAAAGGAGGCTCCATCTATGGCAACCACACGCATCATGCCCCTGCATATCGGCAAGGGGCGCACTGAGAGCCGAGCAATCAGCGATATTATTGATTATGTGGCAAATCCGCAAAAGACCGACAACGGAAAACTGATTACCGGCTATGGCTGTGACAGCCGGACCGCCGATGCGGAGTTTCTGTTGGCGAAGCGGCAGTATATCGCCGCCACCGGGCGGGTGCGCGGGGCGGACGATGTGATCGCTTACCATGTGCGCCAGTCCTTCAAACCCGGAGAGATCACACCGGAGGAAGCCAACCGCCTGGGCGTGGAATTTGCCAAGCGGTTCACCAAGGACAATCACGCCTTTGTGGTCTGCACTCACATAGACAAATCGCACGTTCATAATCACATCATCTGGTCGGCGGTCAATGCAGATTGTGACCGAAAATTCCGCAACTTTTGGGGCAGCACCAGAGCCGTCCGGCGCTTGAGCGATACCATCTGTATCGAGAACGGATTGTCCATTGTGGAGGACCCAAAACCTCACGGAAAGAGTTATAACAAATGGCTGGGCGATCAGGCCAAGCCCTCCCATCGGGAACAGTTGCGGGTGATGATTGACCGTGCGCTGGAGCAGAAACCGGCGGACTTTGATGCGCTGCTGAAACTGCTTTCCGAGATGGGATGCGAAGTATCCCGGCGCGGGAAAGTCATCCGGCTCAAAGCGCCCAGCTGGAAGAATGTAGCCCGCATGGATGACAAGCTGGGGGCCGGGTACAGTGAAGCAGAAATCCGTGCGGTGTTGGCCGGTGAAAAACAGCATACGCCCCGTAAAAATTCCACCGTGCAGCCGGAGCCGCCCAAGGTCAATCTGCTGGTGGATATTCAGGCAAAATTACAGGCTGGGAAAGGCGCTGGGTATGCGCGATGGGCCAAGGTTTTCAACCTGAAACAGATGGCGCAGACTGTAAATTTTCTTACCGAACATCGGCTGCTGGATTATGCGGAGCTGGCAGAAAAAGCGGCGGCAGCCACCGCCCACCACAACGAACTGTCGGCGCAGATCAAGGCGGCGGAGAAACGCATGGCGGAGATCGCTGTTCTGCGTACTCACATCGTAAACTATGCCAAGACCCGTGAAACCTATGTAGCCTACCGCAAGGCGGGATACTCTAAGAAATTCCGGGAGGAACATGAGGAAGAAATCCTGCTCCATCAGGCGGCAAAAAATGCCTTTGACGAGATGGGCGTGAAGAAGCTGCCCAAGGTCAAAGACCTGCAAGCCGAGTACGCAAAGCTGCTGGAGGAAAAGAAGAAAACCTACGCCGAGTACCGGCGTTCCCGTGAGGAAATGCGGGAGCTTTTAACGGCAAAGGCAAATGTAGATCGAGTGCTGAAAATGGAGGTAGAACAGGATGTTGAAAAAGAAAAAGACCACGACCAGCGGTAAGCTGATCCTGGTCAAAAGCGTTCGCAGAACGCGCAGCCACAGAATGAAATTCTGTGTTCAAAGGGGCTTGGGGGCACTGCCCTCAACAAGCAAGCGGAGAGGAAAATCACAAAGGGATTTTCTTCTCTGCGGGCCTGTGTGTATTAACACAGGCATTGCTTGCTACAATATGTTTGACCCCAAGAACGGTGTTGCGCTGGTAATGCTGTTCAGCGGTTCAAACCTAAGCTACAATGAAGAGGTAATCGGCCTTACGGGGCATTGCTTGAGCTAACCACGCTCGTTTGTGCAAACTGTTAGCCGACCCTCTCATTGCAGCGTTCGATTTACGCAGGTTGAATCATCGGAGCAATCCGTACATTCGTGTGACTAAGCAAGCTGAATCGGTAATGAACTGTGGCGGTCGCCGGTTATAAAACCAAACAAAGGAGGATTGTGTATGAGCGCAGGAGTCATTACAGCGGTTGGAATCGATGTTTCAAAATATAAAAGCACAGTGGCAGCCAGAAGACCAGGCGGTGAAGTGGCTTTACTCCCATTTGACGTCGGCCATGATGTCACCGGTATCAAGAATCTGCTTGAGAAGCTACAGGGGCTTGACGATGAAGGCAGCGAGATTCGAATTGTCATGGAGCATACAGGAATGTATTGGAGACCCGTGGCTTTGGCGCTGCAACAGGCTGGATTCTTTGTCAGTGTAGTCAACGCGATTCTGATCCACAACTTCAGCGACAATTCACTGCGCAAGGTTAAAACGGATAAAGCGGATGCGTTGAAAATCGCAAATTATGGTCTCACATTCTGGATGGATCTGAGGGAATATTCCGCAGAAGATGAAACAAGGCAAATGCTGAAGATCCAGAATCGGCTCTATGAGCGGACAACCACCACCGGTACAATGTTGAGAAACGGTTTAATTTCACTCCTGGATCAGACATTCCCCGGTGCCAATAAGTTATTTCTGAATGAAGGCAGGAACTCAAAGGGCCATGTCAAATGGGTGGATTTTGTGATCCGCTTTTGGCATAAAGAATGCGTGGCAGCTTTATCCCTACATACTTTTGCAGACACCTTCCAAAAATGGTGCAAAAGAACCGGTTACAGATTCAGTACTTCCGATGCCGAACGAATCCATACCGCAGCCAGGAACGCCGTTGCCACGCTTCCCAAAAATGATAGTACAAAACTGCTGATAACGCAAGCGGCAATCAGCCTGAATACCGTATATGATTCGCTTCATGCGTTCCGCACAGAAATGAACCGGCTGGCCTCTCTGCTGCCAGAATATGAGCTGGTGATGGGGATGGAAGGTGTCGGAAAAATCACAGGACCGCAGTTGATGGCTGAGGTTGGTGATGTCCGCCGTTTTTCGCACAAAGGTGCTCTGGTTGCATACGCTGGTGTGGACGCACCACCGTATCAATCCGGTACATTCGATGCAAAGAATCGTCATGTTTCAAAGCGCGGTTCACCTCACTTGCGTAAGGTGCTGTTTGAGATCGCCTCCATGATTCTTGTTCACGGAAACCCTGACAATTCTGTATTCTGCTTCATGGATAAGAAACGAGCGGAGGGAAAGCATTTCTATGTCTATACTGTGGCCGGAGCTGCAAAGTTCCTGCGGATTTGGTCGTGTCAAGAATTTTTCGCACTTTAGTTCGCAGACTCTGTTATGAATGAAGTCAGCCAGCAATGGAGGCATCCTCAACGGTCGCCTCCAGATGCTTCATGTTCATGTACTTCTTGTTGCCCCACTGGGTGCCGGCTACATGGCGCAGCCGGGCACAGACCAGCATAAGGGCAGAGTTGCCGTCCGGGAAACTGCCCACCACACGGGTACGGCGGCGGATCTCCCGGTTTAGCCTCTCAATCACGTTGTTGGTACGAATACGGGTCCAGTGTTCACTGGGGAAATCACAGTAGGTCAACGTTTCCTCAATACCATTCTCCACCTTCTTGGCGGCTTCCTTCAGTTTCATAGAGCGCAGTTCCTCTACCACAGCCTTAGCTTTTTTTCGGGCGGCTTTCTTGCTCTCCTGAGCGTGGATCGCCTTGAGCATCTTGGCCACCAGCTTCACCTTTGAGCGAGGTGTGACAGAGAACACATTTCGGTAAAAATGGACGGTACACCGCTGGTATTTGGCCTCAGGAAATACCTCTCCCACGGCTTCCAGCATACCAAGACACTTGTCGCCAACAATGAGTTTCACACCGTTCAGACCACGGCCACGCAGCCACTGGAAGAAGCTGATCCAGCTGGCCTTATCCTCCTTCATGCCCTCTGCGGCGCCCAAAACCTCACGATATCCATCCTCATTAACCGCAATTGCCACAAGAATGGCTACATTTTCAAATTCTCCACCCCAATTGCGGCGCAGGTAGATCCCATCCACATAGACATATGGATACCGCCCACCTTGCAGAGGACGGTTCCGCCAATCTTCAATGTGGACATACGCTTTCTTATTCAGCTCACTGATGGTGGAGGGAGAGACTTTGCTGCCCCACAGGGCCTCAGTGATGTCCTCTACACGCCGGACGGATACACCTGCCAGGTACATTTCAATAAGAGCCTCTTCCACACTGCTCTCCCGGCGGCGATACCGCTCAATAATGGCAGTCTCAAAGGAGATTCCCTTGAGCTTAGGCACCTTGAGAGTGACATCCCCAGAAGTGGTGGTGAGGTTGCGGCTGTAGTGACCGCTGCGGTAGCCCTGGCGCTGCTTGTTACGCTCGTACCGGGCCGCCTGGGTTAGCTTCTCCGCCTCGGCCTCCAGAAGCTCATTGAGTGTTTCTTCTACGCTTCCACGTACAAGTTCCTTGAGCTGCCCCTTGATAACTTCCTCGTTTAGCTGTACAATCTTCTCGGACATGGTTTGCTGTCTCCTTTCGAATGGTGTGTCGCGACTTCATTCTACCAGAGATCTGCAAACCATGTCTTTTTTGTTTTTGCGAAACTTATTCTACCTGACCGCGGATTTATTATGCAAGAGTAAAAGAATATCTGAACACTCAAGAAATCGCTTGACTCTGCTGTAAATACGAAACCTCAAAGTCATAAAACCCTCAGGTCTGCAATTTTTACTTTGTTGCAGGTCTGTTTTGTTATGCTCATTTTCAGATATCCGATTTTTCATTTTGGGGCTTGACACCTATTAGCAGGTTTGCGCGCATGTGCGCGTAGTATTGTGAATTCCTGATAACTTATGTTACCGAAATTTTTTGCATTCCTATGCCCGGCAACGAGGTGCAGTTGAAATCCGACAGAAAATGTGTGATAATATTTCTGTCAATATTTTCTGTTCAGCGTGAAAAGGAGGTGTTTACCGTGCGGGATGGGAAATACATTACGATCATGTCAGACAGAACACAGCTTGTACTGAATGCCAGCACGATTCTATATGTCCTGATGATTGATAAAACTGCCGAGATCCATGTGTCCGGCGGGAAGATATACAAAACGCGGATGAAGATCAGTGATCTGGAAGAAGCACTGGGGGACAATTTCCTCAAAGTCCACCGGGGCTGTTTGGTGTCCGCCAGAGCCATCCATGACATCACCGACCACATTGATCTCAACAACGGCGAATCCTTGATCTATACACTCCGAAAGAAAAAGCAGATCATCGCTCAGTTCCAGGCGGCTCAAAAACGTCTCATCAGCAGTTTTGCCCAAGACGAAGCCCCCTCCACTGAGGAGGAATACCAGGCCCATTACTGCGGCTTCGAGGCTATGCCCTTTGCGTTTACGGACATCGAAATGATCTTTGATGAGAAGCGCCGGGCGGTGGACTGGGTCTTCCGCTATGGAAACCCTGCTCTGGCAAAGCTGGAAGGACTGCCGCTTAAAACGCTCATCGGCAGCTCCTTCGGCAGCCTGTTTTCCAATATGGATGCCAAATGGCTGCGCCTATACGAGCGCGCCGCTCTATATGGGGAAAGACTGGAGGTCATGGATTACAGTCCGGAGATCGGCGCGTGGCTGAAGGTGATCTGTTTTCCCACCTTCCAAGGTCACTGCGGGTGCATCCTGTTCGACCTCTCAGACATCGCATATACCAAAATCAGCAGGCAAGGTAGTCAGGCAATGATGCGCTATTTCGACAAGTCACAGGAGATGACCGATAGTCTGTAGCCGCTCCATATCCGAATCGCCGTCCACGTGTGTCCATTTCCATGGACAGACATGGGCGGCGTTTTTTTGCTGTCGTTTCACGCCTCTTAAACGTCGCTTCACGCCAAGTCGATTGAAAGGAGCGAGAGCAGCCCTTATAATATTTCTGTTTAACCTTTGCAAACCGAAAAGACAGAGTTTGCCTTGCCATGCCGGCAAGAAAATTTTGACAGAAAGGATAGGAGAATATGAAAAGAAAACGAAGAATACTTAGCCTGCTGCTTAGCGGCGCAATGCTGTTTTCCCTCTGTACCCCAACGGTCTTTGCCGAGACGCCGACACAGGACAGGGGGCAGACCATTACGGAAACGGGCGGTTTATGCGAACACCACGCCGAACATACGGAGGATTGCGGCTATTCCCCCGCAGCCGAGGGGACGCCCTGCGGATATGTCTGCGAGCTATGCGGCGCGGGAGATAATACCCCGTCCAATGCGAAGGCTGTCACGGTGGCAAGCGTACAGGCCATGATCGACGCTTTACCGAACGCAGAAGAAATCACTGAAGATAACGCCGAAGATGTCAAGGCGCAGCTTGACGCCATAGACGAGGCGAAGGAGAAACTCTCCGACGAGGAAATAGATGAGCTGGATTTTACCCGGTATGCGGAAGCTGCCGCTGCATTGGGGGCGCTGGCTGCGCCAATGCTATTGGCTAATGATTCGCCTAACGAGCAGTTTTCCCTCACCCCCGGCGGCAGATATTATTTTGACCTTTCGGCGATGAATATTCCCGGAACGGCAAACGGCAATCTGCCGGACAGCACCCTGCACTATGTTCCCTTTACTTATGCCGGAACAATAGAAGCCTACAAGCTCACGTCTGCGACGGCAACCACCGAGGAGGATGCACAGCAGAACAAATACGCCCACAGCCTGTTTATTGCGGACTACAATGTAACGCATACGGTAAGCTGGGATGACCTGAACAACGAAGGGTTGATTTTCGGCAAGGGCTATGTCGCCGGCGGCGTGGACTATACCCTGCGCGCACCGTCTGTGGGAAGTAAACGTACGGGTTCGGGCGATTCCGAACGCATCGTGCCCCAAAGCAATGAATGGGACACGATGCTGAACAAGGACGACGAATATATCCAAAACTGGAATGAAATGTTTTCGTGGGGACAGGATACTTATTCTGGCGACGCGTCGCTCCGTGCGGTTCGCGGGTACAATTCGGCCCGCTACTGGGACTACCACCATGCTACGATCTCCTACCCGGGCCTCGGTTTCCGCCCCGTGCTTGAAGTCCTGAACCCTGACACACTGGGCTCTGACGGACTGAAGGTCGTTACCCTTGACCTTGGCGGCGGCAAGCTGGGTAATAGCTCCAAGGATATTCAAATCATCGTGAAAAATGGCAGCACATTTACCGCCCCCGCATCCGATGGCTTGACCCGCCCCGATGGAGATACGGGCAGTTACTTCGTGTGGCTTGGAAGCAACGGCAAGCTCTACGAGCCGGGCGCGCAGATCACCGCCGGCGTGACCAGCGTGACCAGACTGACCGCCCGGTGGGAAAAGGATGTTCCCACGCTGACCGCCCCCACCGCAAACACTCTGGTCTATAACGGCAGTGCGCAGGCGCTGGTCACCGCCGGTACTACAGCGGACGGCACCATGCAGTACAGTCTGAATAATGCAGACTGGAGCGACAGTGTTCCCACCGGCAAGGATGCCAAAACATATACTGTTTATTACAAGGTCGTGGGCGACAGCAACCACACCGACAGCGTGCCGGCTTCGGTCAGCGTCACCATCGCGCCCAGGTCCATTGCGGACGCTTCGGTCACGCTGGGTGAATCGCTGACCTACAACGGCTCCAGTCAGACCCAGACGGTTACCGTGAAGCTTGGTGAAGTGGATATCACCAGCTCCTGCAACGTGTCCAACAATGTGCAGACCAACGCCGACAGCTACACCCTGACGGTCACGGCCAAGGACAATTCCAACTACACCGGCAGCGTGACCAAGGACTTCACCATCGCCAAAAAGTCCATCACGCCCACCATTGCAGTGAGCGGAACCTATACCTTCACCGGCAGCGCCATCACGCCCGCCTTCACGGTGAAGGACGGCGACACCGCTCTGACCGACAGTGATTATACCGCCGTTCTCGCCGACAACATCAATGCCGGCACCGGCAAGATCACGGTCACGGAAAAGACGACCGGAAACTACACCTTCAGCGAAGCGCAGCAGAGCTTTACCATCGGCAAGGCCGCCGCGCCGATGCTGAACAAAATTTCTGTCGAGCAGAAGTACACCGTGAACACCCAGCAGAGCAAAGACATCGGCCGCGCGGGCATGCCTGCCGACGCCGGCACCCTGACCTATACCAAAGGAACCATGTCCTGTGGTGATGTCGTTTCTATAACCGACTGGGATGTGGATAACACCGGAAAAGTGACCTACACCCTGTCCAGCAGCATGCCCAGCCGCGCGACCCTGCGGGTGGTCATCTCCTCCGACAACTATGAGAACGCCACCGTCGAGGTCAATATCGAACTGACGGAAAAGGATGTTCCCACGGTCAGCGCCAACGACATCACCGTGGCCTATACCGGCTCCGCTGTTCCGGACAGCGCCATTACCGGCACCGCCAGCGTGGAAGGCAGTTGGAGCTTCAAGAACGCGGCTCCCGTGAATGTTGCGGACAGCAGCGACAGCGTGACCGTGGTGTTCACCCCCGCGGACACGAACACCTATGAAACGGTTGAGGATATCATCAAGGTGACCATCAACAAGGCCACCCCCACCGGCACTCCCGCTTACACCGCCATCACCTCCTCCGGCAAGACCCTGGCGGACGCAGCTCTGGCCGTGGGCAGCATTACCCCCGCCGACGGTTCCATCGCGTGGGACGTTGCCGATGACACCGTTGTAACAGCTAACACCGCCTACAACTGGACTTATACTCCCACTGACGGGGACAACTACAACAATCTGACCGGAAGCATTACGCCCTATGTGGTGTCCTACTCCGGCGGCGGCTCTACCGGCGGTGGTTCTTCCTCCGGCGGCGGCTCCAGCAGCTCCACGGTTGTAGAGCGTCCGGATCAGACCAAACCGGACATCCCGACCACCAGCCAGACCAAGCCGGCAACACCGGATAAAAACGGAAATACCAGCATTGACGGCAACGCCGTACAGGACGCGATCAACAAGGCCACCGCTGACGCGAAGAAAAATGGAACCACCGCAAACGGCATTGCTGTGGTGGTTCCTGTAAAGATGGATGCCAAACTGAAGGATGTACAGATTACCCTGAAAGCGGACACGCTGGATAAGCTGGTGTCCTCCAATGTCAAGCAGTTCACCATCGACACCGATCGTATGGCAGACTTTGACTTCACACTGGATACCCTCAAGGAGCTAAACCGCCAGACCAGCGGCGAACTGATTTTGAAGATCAAAAAAACGGTTGTTTCCTATCAGGAAGCCAAGAAAGCCATAGGAAGCCGTCCGGTCTATGACATCACACTTGAGTGTGTTAAGGACGGCAAGAAAACTGCTGTCAATCTAAATGGAGAGACCATCAGCGTTGCCATCCCTTATGCTCCGGCGAAGAATGAGAAGACCGGAAATCTGTATGCAGTCTATGTGGACAAGACCGGAAAGGTGGAATGGCTGACCAAATCCAGCTATGACGCAGACCAGAAAGCCGTAATCTTTGAAGCGGCACATTTCAGTATCTATGGTGTGGGCTACAAGAACCCAGTTCCGAACTTCACCGACATCAATGGTCATTGGGCTAAGGAACATATCCTGTTTACGGTCAGCCGCGGGCTGTTCTCCGGCACAAGCAAAACCACCTTTAGTCCGAACACCACCCTGACACGGGGAATGTTTGTCACTGCCCTTGGGCGTCTGGCAGGAATCAATCCGGCAGATTACAAAAACGGGAAATTTACTGATGTGAAAACCGACGCCTACTACGCTCCCTATGTCAACTGGGCGGCAAGCAAGGGCATTGTGAATGGCACCGGTGCTACCACTTTCGCCCCGGATAACAAAATCACCCGTGAGCAGATGGCAGTGATTATGAAGAACTACGCCGATAAGATGGGCTATTCTATCCCGAAAATGCTGGAGGCTGTGACCTTTGCCGACAACGCGCAGATTTCCTTCTGGGCAAAGAATGCGGTCAAGACGATGCAGCAGGCAGGCGTTCTCTCCGGCAAGGCGAATAATCTGTTTGACCCGAAGGGCAACGCCACCCGCGCTGAAGCCGCCACCGTCCTACACCGGTTTGTGGAGGTCATCATCGACCCGCAGACCGCAAACGGCTGGAGGCAGAATGACAGCGGCGAATGGAGTTACTACAAAAACGGAGAGTCGGTGAAAGGTTGGCTCTCCGACGACCAGAAATGGTACTGGCTGGACAATAACGGCAAGATGTTCTCCGGCGGTTGGAAGCAGATCGACGGCAAGTGGTACTACTTCTATGCGGACGGCTCTATGGCGGTCAGCACCAAAGTGGACGGCTACGAAGTTGGCGCAGATGGCGCGAGAAGATAACTGACCACAAATTCAGAAAGGACACGAAGCAGCATTGGAGTATATTGAAACAGTAACAATAGATGCCGCAAGCGGTTTTCGGGACATATAACTTCTACTGCTTTGTTCCATTCCCATAGCGGTGCAAGGGAGGCCGCTTATGGGTAGATACCCCTTTTGACCTTTCTCCACCGCTAACAGGTGGAGACCTCCAAAATAAAATATCCAGTCCAATCAGGGCGCAAGTGATAGCAAGTTCACTTGTGCCCTCTTTTTGTACGCTTTTTTTCGATAAGAAACCCGCATTTTCTTCATTTAGAAGCAGAAATCGACGGGAGTATCACAAAAAGTCCGACAAACCGCCACCTGCTGAACCATCTTGCTCGGTGATTCGACAGAAACGATTCCGCTTTGTCGGCTGCCGTTCGCCGCCCTTCGAGAGTTTGAAAACCTATCTACTTTTCAAACTTTTTCGGAGGTAACGGCTATGAGTAAAAATCGTGAAGAAAGGGCGAATTATTATCTTTACATAGATGGACAGGCTGTGCCGGTAAGCGAACAGGTTTACCGTGTGTATCAGCACTATGAGCGAAAAGAAGAATACTTTTCCTACGATCTGAAAACGGAGAAGTTCCAGAAAGACACCGCAACTTTTCTGCCCAGCAGAGAGGATTCCTATGAGCGCCTGCTGGCAAAGGACAAGCAGTTTGCTACTTCTGGTCAACCCGTGGAGGAACAGGCGGTCTCGTCCGTTTGGCTGGAGGGATTATTGGAATGTTTGTCAGAGGATGAGAGGATTATTCTCCACAAACTGTATTTCGAGGACAAGTCAGAACGGATTGTCAGCATGGAGCTTGGAATTTCCAAAACAGCTCTGCATCAGCGCAAAGTCAAGCTGCTCCAAAAATTAAAAATTTTTTTGGAAAACATGGGAAAAGCATAGACCAAAACCACTCTCCCAACGGGGAAGTAAGTGAGAGGGTCTATCTCTCTCATGCAGCTTGACAACTGAATAGACGGCATTTCCGGTACATAACCCATGTACGAGCGAATATGAAACGCCGCGAAGATGGAGCAGTCAGGGAGGTGATGAAAGAACTGCTTCGGAGCGATCTACGATTTCATAAAACGGATTGTGGCAGATTCGGCGCGATGACTGCATGGGGGCTTAAAGATACTTCCTCACGGCCTCCTAAAGACTTGGGAGGAACCCTGCGGCGCACGAGTAAAACGACGCTGCGGAGTTATGACAGCCGCGCCAGCGGAGACCGGAATGTCCCCATCGTCAGGGGTGCGTGGCAAATGTGGCGAGCAATAACCAAACTACAATACAGCAGCCGTACCGATTAGCAGGTTCGCATATCCCCTCAACTTTATCGGTGCGGCTGCTTGTCTTTATATGAATTGAGACAACCTGTTTCCTCATATCTTATGAAGAAACAGGTTTTTTGACTGGAGGTGCGTCAATATGGATCAGAGGAATACCCCTATAACCTCCTACAAAGAGGTGAAAATCGGGAAAACCATTTACCGTGTGACCAGCTTTTTTTCGGGTGAAAAGGAACTGGGAAAGACTTTGGAGCAGCTGGCTGTCCGGCGCGCCATGTCGGAGGTTTCCACACCTGCCAGCTGCTCTGCACACACGGCTACATAGTCACACCATCCTCCCGGCTTTGCCGCATACTTGCGCGGCGATGGATTCTCCGCTACGATGTTCATACAGGGATATTCCCTGTGGAGCCATCACGCCGCACGAGGTATGGAATCTGGATAATCGGGAGGGAAAATAAAGATGGCTACAAAAACATACAACGTCGGCATCTACTGCCGTTTGAGTAACGACGATGAACGCGACGGCGAATCCGTCAGCATCGAGAACCAGAAACTGCTGCTTCAGAACTATGTGCGGCAGCGGGGCTGGAATGAAATTGATACCTATATCGACGATGGATATTCAGGTACGAATTTTGACCGTCCTGGGGTCAAGCGGCTGATTGAGGACGCCAAGGCCAAGCGGATCAATGTGATTCTGGTCAAGGACCTGTCCCGTTTTGGCCGTAACTACATTGAGTTCGGGCAATACACGGATTACTTATTCCCATCTCTGGGCTGTCGGTTTATCGCTCTGAACAACGGCATTGACACGGAAAGCACCAATGGCAGCACCGATGTCATGTGCTTTTTGAACTTATTTAACGAATTTTATAGCCGCGACACCAGTAAGAAGGTCAAAGCAGTCAAAAAAGCCTGTGCGGAAAACGGGAAATTCATGGGAACCTATCCCGCCTACGGCTATAAGCGGGACCCGGCGGATAAGCACCATCTGGTGATCGACGAGGACACCGCCCCGATTGTGCGCCGTATCTTTGAGATGCGGGCAGCCGGAACAGGGTTTCACGCCATCGCCGTCACGCTGAACGAGGAAGGCATCCCATCCCCCGGTGTGCTGTACTACCAGCGCAAAGGTCAGAGCGATCCGCGCCGGGTCAACCACAAATGGGCAGACCAGACGGTGAAAAACATTGTCCGCAGCGAGGTTTATATCGGCAACATGGTTCAGGGAAAGACCGGAACGCTGTCGTATAAATCCCGTAAACTCATCAATAAGCCGGAGGAAGAATGGATTCGTGTGGAAGGAACCCATGAACCGATTATCTCACAGCAGCTGTGGGATACCGTAGTCAGCATTGATAAAAAGAAGGTGCGGAAATCTTCTTCCGCTGACGGTTACAGGAGCATCTTCACCGGCCTTGTGTACTGTGCGGACTGCGGTTTCAAAATGAGAAATCAGGTGGAGCGATTCACCTATAAAGACGGGACGCCGGGGCGGTACAGCTCCTTTATCTGTGGGAACTACTCCCGCAGCGGCAAAGGTGCCTGTACTATCCACACCATCTATGAGAATGTGCTGACCCATCTGGTGCTGGAGGACATTCGGGAAAAGGCTCGTTTTGCGGAATATGACCCGGAACAGCTGGTCCAGCAGATTATCCGCTTAAAGGATAAGGAAGCCAAAAGCCGCCTTTCCTCCTGTGAACAGGAGCTGAAAACATACACGGCGCGGCTTTCCGAGCTGGAACGGCTGATGCAGAATCTCTATGAGGATAAATGCGCCGGAACCATCCCGCAGACCGTTTTTCAAACCCTGATGCACAAATATGAAGCAGAACGGGCAGAAAAGTCCGAAGCAATCCCGGAACTGGAACGCAAGGTCAAAAGCTACCTGGAAAACCGCACGGATGCGAACCGCTGGCTGGCTATTATCCGCCGGTACACAGAGATTACCGAGCTGGATGAATCCATTCTCTTTGAACTGGTAGACCGCATTGAGGTTGGAGAAACCAAAAAAGTGGGCGGCCAGCGGGTTTGTGACCTCCGCGTTTACTACCGCTATGTTGGAAATGTGGACGCGGCGCTGGCAAGGGATATTGCCGCAAGCGAAAATATCCCGGAAGAAAGGAGGCTGCCACTTGAAGAAGCAATATAAGGTCGGCATCTACTGCCGCCTGAGTGTGGACGATGCTTCCAATTCCGCAAAGGCAAAGAACTATATCCCCGGCGATGAATCCACCAGCATTGAAAATCAGTATGAAATCCTCTCCAGATTTGTTATGCTGAATGGCTGGATGGAGGTCAAGACTTATCGGGACGATGGGTACAGCGGTGGAAATTTTCAGCGGCCCGGATTTTTGAAAATGCTGGAGGATGCCCGCCACGGCCTGATTAACCTGATCCTGGTCAAAGACCTGTCCCGTTTGGGGCGTGACTTTGTAGAGGTAGGCCGCTATACGGATGTGATTTTCCCGTCCCTTGGCTGCCGGTTCGTGTCTGTGCTGGACTGTCTGGACAGCGAGGGCGACAACACCGATATGCTGCACTTCCGCAGTCTGATGAACGACTACCATCTGAAAGACTTGTCGGGAAAAATCAAATCAGTGCTGTACTCCAAAAAGAAAAGCGGCCAATACCTGACCGCCTATGCTCCTTACGGATACCGCAAGAGTGATGAGGACAAACACCGGCTGGTGGTGGATGAAGAAGCCGCCGCTGTGGTGCGGGAGATCTACCGGATGCGCTATTCAGGCATGGCCTACGGCAAGATTGCGGCGGTGCTGAACAAGAAAGACATCCTTTCTCCCCGCTGGCACTGGGAACTGCACTACGGAAAAAAAGGCATCTGCAAATACTCCAAACTTTGGACCTATGCCACGGTGAAAAACATCCTGAATGACACCGTTTATCTCGGCATAGTCACACAGAACCGCACCGGCTCCCGTTCCTACAAGGACAAAACCATGATACAGAAGCCGGAAACGGAATGGATTTGCCACGAGGATGCCCATGAAGCAATCATTGACCGGAAACTGTGGGAGGCGGTTCAGGAAAAGAACCGGGTAGTCAAACAGCAGGTAGCAAACCGTGCCGACCCTCTGCCTGCCCTGTTCACCGGCAAACTGGTCTGTGCTGATTGCGGGCATCCCCTGGTAGCCACCCGCGAGACCCAGCGCAGAAAAAACGGGACATCCAAGCGGTATGTTTCCTATATCTGCTCACACTTTGCCACCACCGGACACAGCGCCTGTTCCTGGCACCGGATTTATGAAATCTCTCTGAAAACGCTGGTACTGAATGAAATCCGGGCGCACAGTCAAGCGGTGGCACAGGATGAAAACGAGGTGCTGGACAAGCTGAAACAGCAGATTCTTTATGGAAGCACCGCAAAGCAGGAAGATTCCAAACTGGAAATCAGCCGACTGCGGCGGCGTATTGGAGAACTGGAACACATGACCGTCAAACTCTACGAGGATAAGGTCAGTGGCACGATCAATAGCGATACCTTTGCTATTCTGATTCAGAAAAGCGAACAGGAGCGCATACAAAAGACTGACCGCTTAGACACACTTCTGGCAGAGGAACGAAAAGCCCAGCAGGAGGTTGAAAATATCCGGCAATGGGCAGGCATCGTCCGCCGCTATCTGGATGTGCAGGAGCTTGACCGGGAAATCGTTGAGGAACTGATTGACCACATCGAGATCGGGGAACGCTCCGTTATAGACGGTCAGCGTCACCAGGACATTAAAATCTTTTACCGCTTCGTAGGTGTGGTATAATGGGAAAAAGAAAAGACCCGGCTGCGGTCCGGGCATATACCTGACAACATTCTATAAAAACGGTTTGCGATTGAACCGCATCGCTTTGTCGAAAAAGAGTGATTCAGCAGAACACCCTTCCCAAACAGCTTATGTTCTTCATAATGTTGCGGAAAGGGGTAAAATCATCGTCCCCTCTGGCACTATCCACGCCGTCATTGATGGCGATTAGTCGCACGCCACGCTGACGCAGGATTTCCATAATCTGACCGACTTTCAGATAGTCACGACCCATGCGGCTCATGTCCTTGATACACAGGTACTCCACATTTCCGGCTTCAACCTCTTTCATCATTGCCAAAAATCCGGGACGGTCAAAGCAAGTACCACTAATGCCATCGTCCGTGAAATGGACAATATTCGTAAACCCCTGCCGTGCGGCGAACTCCTCCAACATAGCCTTTTGATTGGAAATGGAATTGCTCTCACGCTGTTGGTCATCATCTTTGCCAAAGTCATCACGGCTCAGTCGTTCGTACAGAGCTGTTATTTTCTCGTTTTTTCTCATAACTTGCGCTCCTTTCTTCGGTTTTAGGTTGTGTGTTCTAAGAGACTTCTCAACCGCTTGATTAAGAAGTCTTTTAGAGCATACAACACCCGCAGCCAGCTTGTACTTTTTGTACTGGCGGACGGCGAAGTGGTTGGGCTTCTCCGCCTCCAGCGCGTCAAACATCAGGTCCACCGGGTTCTTGAACTCCTCGTCATCCTCCCGGACCTCCATCGCGTTGATGAACTCGATGAGGGTGGAGAAATTCTGTTCCTCCACCGGAGCCTCGTAGTGGATATACCCGATAAGGGCGCAGTACAGCAGCGTCTCCGCCTTGACCCAAAAATCGTCCCCGGCCTTGCCCTCTCCCTTGGTATTGGCGATCAGCGTCGTGACCAGCTTCAAAATGTCTTTCTCGCTGTGAATATACGAAAAAGGGTTGTAGTGCATACTTTTTTTGAAGTTGATGGTGTTGAGGACTTTGATCCGGTACGGCTCATAGATGACCTTGCCGCGCTTATCCTTCATGGGCTTGCCGTCCTTGCCCAGCTTGGGGGTGCCCCGCTGGAGCATCTTGCCGCACTCCACCAGGATGGTGCCTTTGGGGTCTGTCACCACATAGGAGCTGTGCATCTGCATCAGGTTCGGTTTCAGCCAGAAGCGGGTCTTGCCGGAACCGGAGCCACCGATCACCAGCACATTTTTGTTTCTGGCGGTCTTGGGGTCCTTGGGGCGGCTGTTCATGGTCAGGCTCTCGGTTTTCGTCAGAATCACATTGTTCTGGAACACCGGGTCGATGTAGGGCGCGATGTCCTCATGGGTTCCCCATCGGGCGGACCCGTACTCCATGCCGTGGCGATACTTCTTGGCGTTCTTGCTTCTGAGATAGACCGCCAGCCGCAGGCCAGCTCCGCAGCACAGGCCCACCAGCAGGTCCAGGGGGTGCAGGCTGGGCCACCAGCTGGCCAGCGCCACCGGCAGCGTGGAGAAGAACGAGAGCATTTTTGCCGAAGCGTCCGCACCCGCGGCCATCCGCCACGCTTCACCGAAGTTGGTGGCGAACAGCCCCATCAGGATATAGGGCAGGTTCAGCAAAAGGAGCTTCTTGATGTCCAGCTGCTTTTTCATCGTTCCAGCTCCTTCCGCTTGTTCCGGTCCACGACGGCGTGTTTCACCAGCTCTTTGAACTGGCTCAGCTTTGCCAGCACGGACGGGCGCTCGGATTTCTCCGCTTTTCTGACCTTTTTGCCGGTGTACTCGGTAAAGGCAGCGGTCAGGGCATCTGCGTCCCGGCCTTTGAAAAAGATCAGGTACTTGGGCGGGGAGCTGCTGCGGTCTTTTTTCACCGCATAGTCCACGCCGTACTTCCGGGCGATCCGATCAAACTCCTTGATGGAGGGGTCGGTGATCTCGATATTGGAAACGCCCTGGTTCTGCCCGATCAGCTGTTTCACGGTCTGCTTGCCGTGGGGAATCACGGGGGTATCCCGGCTTTTCTGCTTTTGCAGCTTCTTTTCCTTGCGGTGGGCAAGGTACTTGGTGATGGCGGCTTTCAACAGCCGCCCGGTGAACTTCGTTCCGCTGACTGCCAGCGTCAAAGTCCTGTTTTCCACTTCCTCCTGCATAGGTCATCGCCTCCTTTCCACGGATTTTGCAGGGGTGGCGCTTGATACTAAGGCGGGACCACCAGCCGCCGCAGCAGGTGTTTCAGCATGGCAGGCTCCTTTCAGCGCAGCTGGTCGGAGCGGTCATAGTACAGGTGGCCCTGGCGCACCTTGGCATGGCTGAGAATCTTGATGTGGCCCTTTTCCTGGTTCTCCAGGCTTTTCTGGTATCCGGCCTCCGTCAGAAACAGGCGGGTTCGTTCGCCTTTCCAGCCCACCGGGGAATCATAGGTCAGCACATCGAAAATAATCATGTGCCGGGTGTCCTCGGCAAACCGCTCCAAATCCATGTAATCATGGCCGTGATAGTTCTGCGCCCCGGCCTTGAGGCGCATTTCCTCCATCAGCTGGCCCACAGTCTTACGCTCAGGCATGGCGTGCGCCTCCTTTCCCGCGCCCCTGGCCCTTCACGGTCAAAATGCCGTCCAGGGTGGTGGCGGTGATCCGCAGGCGCTCGGCGGTGGCAATGTCATTCTTCACAGTCTCGTCGATACCGTGGCCGCAGACCACCAGCACATGGGACCGGCGCAGGTAGTCCCGCGCCATATCCAACCCGTCCTTGTGTTCCTGGGGGATTTCGTCCTTCAGAAAAGTAGGCAGGAACAGCACCGGGCAGATGGGCGAATACCCGGCGTCGTACACCTGGCGGCAGTAGGCCGCAGCGTTCTCGGCGTTCTCATACTGGCTGTTGCTCCAGGGAGCCGTAATGTAAGCAAGGGGTCGTTTCATGGCAAAATCCTTTCTCCCGGTGTGTCCGGGCAGCAGAAAAGCGACTGTTTACCAGCCGCCTGCGTACATATCGTGGTTGACTTGTGCGGTGTAGTGATTGCTGATCGTGGTCGGCGCATTGAACAGCACCGCAAGCAGATACTGCTTCATGTTGCGGATTTCGGTGGTATTGTTCCGCAGGCACTCCATGACAAACTCGATGTGGGAGCTGTCCAGCTTCAAAAACCGGGAGCGGACCACCTCATGGGGGAAGTCGCTGCCAGCGATCCGGGTGGTTTTCCGCTTGGCGCAGACGGTCTCCACCATCAGCTCAACAATCTCGTCCAGGTCCTCCCGGTAGGTGGTAAACTCCCGGCACAGGTGGTCATACTCGATGTTCTCCAGAATCAAATCCCGATAACTTTCCATCTCTGTGAGTGACATCGCATCCCTTCCTTTCCGTTCCGGCAGCTGTGCTGCCGCCGTCTCCCGGAAGGGAATGGAATCGGTACTTACTCCCTGGGTAATTGATTTTTGGGTATTTGATTTCTCTATATTTAATTCTGCGGGCTTTTCCGTATCCGGTTTATCCAGATACGGGTTTTCCGTATCTGGTGAAGCCGTATCCGGTACAGCCGTATCCGGCTGGGGCGTTTCCGGCTGCCGGGGCTGGGGCTGCTCATAGATGACATACTCGGTGTCGCTGATCCGGCCCTGCCGGTCACGCAGCTGGTGGCGCACGATGTAACCGGCGGTTTCCAGCTCCCGCAGCGCATTACCGATGGCGTCCACGCCCTCCTTGCAGATTTTCGCAAGGCCACGGGTGGTATAATTCCAGTCATCCGGCAGGGACAGCATCATGGAAAGCAGCCCCTTGGCCTTCAGCGACAATTCATGGTTCCGCAGGTGATGATTGCTCATTACCGTATAGTCGCGGGTTCTTTCAATCCGAAAGACCGCCATTGACTTCACTCCTTTCTGATCTCAGGGCATGAAAAAAGCCACAATCTTTCGTGAAAAAGACTGTGGCGTTCAGCTGTTCTTGGTTTTCGTGTTCTTCCGGGGCCGGTAGGGACGCTTGGGCAGCGGCGGCTGGTCGAACAACGATTCATGCCCCGAAAACGGGAGGGTCTGCAAAACCCGGTCAATGTCGGTGGATTCCATGTCATATTGGGACTGGCAGTTTTCTCGGATGGCATCCTTGATGCTCTGGACAGTACACATATTCATTCCTTTCCTTTCGTGGTAGTGGCAGGTTTACGGGTGGCGGCGCTTGCCCGGCTTGAAGTCGAGGACATGGCCCTCGATCACACGGGCATACCGCTTAATTTTGATTTCCCGGCGCTTCTGGCTTACGAGGGCGGCCTGATACCCGTCCTCGGTAAGAAACAGCCGCATTTCATCGCCGGGGCTGCCGTAGGAACAGGGACGCAGGATGGAAAACTCGATCATCCAACGGGTGTTGTCCTGAAAACGCTCCACGGCGAGAATATTGTGTCCTTTCAGCTCACGGGCTGAAATATCCCTCATAGGCGGCTCCTTTCATCGTTCCTGGTCTCTCTGGCGCTTTTTCTGCCACCCCTCCAGCAGCTTGATGATGGTCTCCTGCATCCGCTGGGGTGTGTAGCTCTTGGGAAAATACTTCCGCAGGATGTCAGCAGAAAGGGTCACTTTGTCGAGATCGCTTTTCTTTTCCTCGCCCATGATGACGCGCATCATATCGAGGGTCAAATGCCCCTCCTGGCTGTATTTCTTGAGCCGCTGGGCCTGGGAGAGAGAAGGGGTAGCCTGTTCGCTGTCCATCGCGTCCAGCAAGTCCCGCTGTTCCTCTTTTTTGAGGAAAGACAGCTCATAAGCCGGGTTGAGCGCAATTTTCTTTTCATCAACCATATCCAGCAGTTCGGGGATAAGCTCCGTCAGGCGGATATAGCGGAAAATCTGATTTTTACTCTGGCCGACCTGTTCAGCCAAAAGCTCGCTGGACTTCTTTCCAGCAGACTTGTTCCCAACTTGGGAACAAGTTAAATCCATGCGCTCACCTTGGTGCTTCATGGCCTCCAGCTTCATCTTGTAGGCAAAGGCCCTCTCGCTGGGGAGCAGGCTTTCCCGCTGCAAGTTGCTGTCCACCATGATGATGGTGGCGGCATCATCATCCAGATCCCGAACAATGACCGGCATGGTTTCTTTCTCGGCCAGCTCACTGGCCCGGTGCCGCCTGTGACCGGCCACCAGCTCATAGCCGCCCTCCGGGTCCGGGCGGGCAATCGCCGGAACCAGAACACCGTACTGCCGAACACTGTCGGCGGTCTCCATCATGGCCTCGTCATCCTTGACTTTGAAGGGGTGGTTCTTGAAAGGATGCAGCTCAGACAGCGGGATTTCCCGTACTTTTTCCAGCTTGGCATCCTGGCGGCTTTCCTCGGTGGAAAACAAGTCATCGTATGGAGCCAGCTCTACTTTTTTCGCGCTGCTTTTCAAGTTTTATCACCTCCTGGGTCAGATTTTTGTACCCCTCGGCCACCTTGCCATTGGGGTCATGGGCGAAAATGCTCTTGCCCTCGGCGCTGATCTCCTTGGCTCGGACAGAATGGGGAATCTCGGTGCCGAACACCTTGATTTTGCTGCCGTAGGTCTCCCGCAGCAGGGCAGCGATCTCTTTGGCAAAGTTGGTACGGTTGTCCACCATCGTCAGCAGGATGCCGTCGATCTGGAGCTTGGGATTGATCTGCCGCTTCACCTTGTTTACGGTCTGGAGCAGCTGTTCCAGGCCCTTGGCGGGCAGATACTCCGCCTGGACGGGGATTATGACCCTGTTGGCGGCGGCCAGGGCATTGACCGTGAGCATACCCAGGGAAGGCTGGCAGTCAATCAGGATATGGGAATACTGTCCCTTGAGCGTGTCCAGATACTGCCGCAGGATGGTCTCACGGCTCATGGCGTTCACCAGGGAGACCTCCATGCCGGAGAGCTGGATGTCGGCGGGCATCAGGTCAACGCCCTCCGGGTGGTGCAGGATACCCTCGCCGGGGCGCAGCGGCTCGTCCATCAGGATACGGCCCATCGCGTCGGACAGGGTAAAGGGCAGCTTGTCCGGCTGGGGGTGGCCCAGGCTGATGGTCAGGCTGCCTTGCGGGTCCCCGTCGATCAGCAGCACTTTCTTCCCGGCCTGTGCCAACCCAATCCCCAGGTTCGCGCAGGTGGTTGTCTTGCCAACGCCGCCTTTCTGGTTGGCAATGGCGATGATTTGCGTGTTCAATGACTTCACCTCATTTCTGATTGGTGTTGTCATGTGCCTGCACAGCAGTCCTGGAAATGACAAAAGCCGCCACTCGAAACAAGTGACGGCTTCGCCTAAATCCAATATTCTACTGTGCTTGAAATCAAAAGGCTTTGAGTTCCTTTCTGCTATTCATTTGTCGTTAATGAAACACCCCCTATAATTCGACTTATTTCAGTATGATTTTTCGGTTTGGAAAAGGATGAAAAAACCAGACTGAAAACCTCAAAACCCTTGATTCTACGGGGCTTTTCCGGTTTGTCGTAATTATACCGTAAGGGCATAGCTGCGCCAGTCTGCTGCTCAGTCAGGGCATCCCCATGAAGCAAATACAGGAGTGGCTGGGGCACTCTACCTTTGCCACCACCGCTGACATCTACTCCCATCTGGATTTCAACTCCAAGTTGGAATCGGCGGACGCCATCACCGCAGCCTTTGCTGAGGAGAAACCGGCAGAGGAGCAGGAAGAGGATGGCTTTGGCATGAGCCTATCTAGGTGAGGTGACGGAATGGACTATCGATATCTCCAGAGAGAATACCCTGAAACAATCTCCATGGATCAACTCTACCGGATCTGCCACATCAGCAAGCGGAAAGCCCGCTGGCTGTTGGAACATAGAGTAATTCCCTGTCAGGACTCCGGCAAACAGACACGGCGTTTTTCCATCCGCTTGGAGGATGTGATTTGCTTTCTGGAACAGCGGGATGCGGGACTGCTGGATGATGTCATTCCACAGGGGATCTTCTCCAGTGACAGCTCCCGCCCAGTCCGTCCGACCATTCCCTTGCTGGATGAGGCCGAGCTTTGCGCCTACCTGCTGGAGTGCTGGGAGGACTGGCCCGATATGTTGACAACCCGACAAGCATCGGAACTATGTGGGTACAGTGTGAATACTCTCAACCGCTGGTGGAACCTTGGGCAGATTCAGGGAGTGAAGTACCGAAATGAACTGCGGTACTCCAAGGAATCTCTGGCCTGCTGGCTGGCGTCCTCCAAAGGGCAGGCCATTGCCGTACCCTCCCAGCAGCATAAGGAATGGATGAAGGAGTTTCGGCCAGAGAAGTGGAATAGCGGCATGGAGCCAAACTCCATGCCGCTGTTATAGCGCAATATATAAATAAGCAGATGCTTCAAAAATCGTATGGGGATTCGAACCCCCGTCTACCTCTTCGCAAGGGAGGCGCTTTATCCAACTAAGCTAATACGGCTTGGGATAAATATATTATATCATGTTGGTATTGAGATTGCAAAAGAAAAAACTAAATTATCAAAAAAAGAAGGGCATTTCAATGCCCTTCTTTTTGTACCAATGCGTGAGAATTACTATTTTCTCCTAAAGCCTTGTACCACAATAGATTGGGCTTTTATAGATATATTATGTCAGACTTGCTGGTACAATGATAGAGCCGTGGGATAAATTCTGACTTATAATGCTGTCATTCTTTCGCCCCTTTGATCCGCTTCTGGATATCCTCCACGGACGGCAGTTGGTGCTCCAATTCTTCCGGCAGATTGCTGGTAATCTGATAGGCGCTGACACCGATGGGCTTGCTCATATCCTTCAGAGAATACTCTGCCACAAGGTCGTTTTTGCTCTTGCAGAGCAGCAAGCCGATTGAGGGATTATCCTGTTCTTTCTTCAGAATTCCATCTACCGCAGAGAGATAGAAGTTGAGCTGCCCAGCGTACTCCGGCTTGAACTCACCAGTCTTCAGTTCAATCACCACATAGCAGCGGAGATTCAGATTATAGAACAGCAAGTCAATGTAGAAATCATCTCCGCCCACATTGAGGTGGTACTGATTGCCGAGGAACGCAAAGCCGGTCCCCAGCTCCAGCAGTAGTTTCGTCACATCCTTGACCAGTGCCCGCTCAATGTCGCGCTCTACCATATCCTCTTTGAACGGAATGAAGTCGAAGATATACGGATCTTTCATTGTTTGCGTGGCGAGTTCGCTCTGCGGGGACGGAAGGCGGTTTTCGAAGTTAGACACTTTTTCTGCCAGCACCTGCCGTTGATATAGACCGCTCTCAATTTGATGAATCAGCACATTGCGGGACCACCCGTTCTCTGCGATTTTTCTCGCATACCAGAGGCGTTCTTCCATATCCGAGAGTTTGTCCAGCAGAGCAACATTGTGTCCCCACGGGATTTGTGCAACAGGCTGTTGCACAAATCCATCACCCGGATAAGCTGCCGCGAACTTTGCCATATATTTTAGGTTTCTCACAGAGTAGCCAGTGGCATCCGGAAAAGAAATCTTGATGTCGGCGGCAAGGTTTTCTATGAACTTGCTCCCCCATGTCTTGTGCGCGTTGATGACTTCACCGATGGAGTGGTAGAGGAGCAGCAATTCCCGATTGACGCTGACTGTCGCACGGTATTGCGCTGTGCGGATCTCCTGCTTGATCGATTCGACGATATTCAGATATTCGTTGGAATTCATCAACATTGTGTTTTCGCCTCCGTCAATTTATGCAGCAACCCCTGACACCCTTCCAGCACATCCCGCCATGTGGCCTCGAAATCGCCGGTGTACCACGGGTCGGCCACATCGCCGGGGCGCTCGGTGTATTCCATCAAGAGGTGCATCTTGTCCTCGAAGTCCCCGCCACAGATGCGATGCATATTGCGGAGATTGGCCTGATCCATGCCGATCAGGAGGTCGTATTCCTCGTAATCATCGTTCTGGAGCTGCCGGGCGGTCTTGCCGGAGCAGTCGATCCCATGCTCCGTCAGCTTGCGCCGTGCCGGGGGATAGACCGGATTGCCGATCTCCTCGGTGCTGGTCGCCGCGGACTCAATGTGGAACCAGGCTTCCAGCCCCGCCTTTTTCACCAGATCTTTCATCACGAATTCAGCCATTGGGCTGCGGCAGATATTGCCGTGGCAGATAAAAAGTATCCTCGTCATTTGTGCGCTCCTATATTGTTTCGGTAGGCTCAGTATAGCATACAGGCTCCGGATAGTCGAGGGGCATCTCAAATGTGCCATAAGGAGGCGCTGTTCCATTGACTCTGTTATCAATGCTTCCGCATAGGCTGTGGGCTTCTTGATATTCATGGGATCCTCCCTCCCGGCGCTGCCGCCTGCTTATAAAGAGAAGGCACGGCATCTGCCGTGTCTTCCCCTGCGTCAGAACCTTGATATCGTCTGGCAATCTCTCCGGTATATACTCAAAGCAGTTGGACGATTTGTTCCCAGAGCAGGATATGCCTATCATCGACAGCCTGGTTGTCATGATAGTGTCCGAAGAACCAATATTGAAACTCCAGCCGCTGGTCGACCATGTCCAGGAAGTCGTTCAGGCGGTCCGTCGTATAATCGGGGTTCAGCCTTCTGACGATCCTCGACGGGGCGCAGTGCGTGATCACACAGTCCGCCCGCCAGCCGATCCGTTCCAGAGTTGCCAGCGCGGTGAGATATTCCTCATCGGAGGGCAGCTCATCCGGCCACCAGCTATGTCCCAGGACGCGGAACCGCTGTCGGGTCCTTCGTTTCCACCAGTATTCCCGCTCAAAGTCCGGGGCGCTGGGATCAAGGATGCCGTCCTGAATGTCGTGGGAGGACGCGCCGCCCATGGTGAAGAAGGTCAGGCCGTCTATTTCATAAGCCTGCCCGCGCAGCAGCCGCAGGATATGGGGCCGTATCCGCTGCACCCGGCCATTTTTCCATTCCTCCACGGGGAGTCGCTTCAGCATATCAAAGTTTTCGTGGTTCCCATCCACCCACAGGGTCGTCCAGGGCTTGTCCTCCAGCCAGTTCAGCCAGTAGTTCTCCTCAGCCGAGCCATCCCATAAGCCGCCGAAGTCGCCTGAAATAATCATGTAGTCATCCCGGCTCATCTCCCGCTGCTGGGGGAAGTATTTGTTTCCAAACCGCTGGAATCCTCCATGGGTATCTCCCGTGATACAGATCATGACGCCCTGGCCCCTTTCTCATTCTCTATGCGCTGTTCGATCTCCGTCCCATCCTTAAACAGAATGAGCAGCTTGTCCCGTCCCAGCACCTTGATGCTGCTGATGAGTTGGCGTACCGTGACCTCGTCGAAATCCGTGAGGGCGGCGCTGGTCTGCTCCAGTTCGTGTTCGATCTGCTCCATGCGCCGGTCAAATTCGGCGGCGGTCTGCCCCTGGCGCTCCAGTTCCGCCTTCTTTGCCATGAGACGGGTCTTGGCCATGTTGATCTGCCGGATCTCCTCGTCGTATTCCACACAGTCCGCTCCGGCTCCCACCGCCAGCTGGAACAGCTCCAGCTGGCGCTCCTGCAAGGCCCGGATCTGGTTCTCCACAGCAGGGAGCGTCAATGGATCACTGCTGCCCGCCAGAGCCGCCTGGATGCTGTCTCTGAGCGTCTGCTTGGCCGTGCGCATCTGGAACATCTCGTTCATGGCGGAGAGGATGGCGGCGTGCAGGGCAGGCTCCTCCAGCGTGGGCGAGTCCTTACAGACCCGCCTGCCCTTTTCCAGCCGGTTCAGGCACCGCCACACATACCGCTTTTCGCCGTTGGGCATCCAGAGCCGCCTGCGGTACGGGCTGCCGCACTCCCCGCAGACCAATATCTCGTTCAGCGCGTATCTGCCGCTGTATTTGCCAAGCTCCGTCCTGGTCTTGGAAGAAGTCTTTTTCAGGCCGGCCCGCCGCGCCAGTTCCTCCTGCACCTTTTGAAATGTCTCCCGGTCAATGATGGCGGGGTGGCATTCGTGGACATAGTATTTGGGCAGCTCTCCAATGTTCTTCTTTTGCTGGTGGGTGAACAGGTCCGCCATGTAGGTCTTCTGGAGCAGGGCGTCCCCAATGTATTTTTCGTTCCGCAGCATACTCTGGATCACGCTGTCGTGCCAGGTCGTTTTGCCCCGTGCCGTTTTGACGCCGTCCGCCATCAGATCCTTGCAGATCCGGCAGGTGCTGTGGCCCATCAGATAGCGGGCAAAGATCCTGCGCACCACAGCGGCCTGCTCCTCATCAATTTCCGGCTGGCCGTCCGGACCTTTGCGGTATCCAAGGAAGCTGTCAAATTGATAGTACACCTTTCCATCCTTGAAATTCTTGCGGTGGCCCCACTTGACGCTGCCGCTGAGAGACTCGCTCTCCGCCTGGGCCTGTGAGAAGAAGAATGTCAGGATCATCTCATTGTCCATGTAGAGGGTGTTGACATTCTCTTTTTCAAAGTAGACGCCCACACCCAGCCGCTTCAGACGGCGGACATAGTTGAGGCCGTCCAGCGTGTTGCGTCCGAACCGGGAGACGGATTTGGTAATGACCAGATCGATCTTTCCCTTTTCACAGTCCCGAATCATTTGCAGGAACTCCTTGCGTTTCTTGGTGGAGGTGCCGGTCTTGCCCTCATCGGCGTACAGGCGGACCATGGTCCAGTCCTGGTTGCTGTCGATCTTCTCGGTATAGTATTCGATCTGCGCCTCATAGCTGGAGAGCTGCTCGTCCTTGTCCGTGGAGACACGGCAATAGGGAGCCACACGCAGATGCTGTTTCCGAAAGTCCCGGTTGACCATCTGCGGGTCAGCGGGGATGACTGTTATTTTCTTGGGTGTTTTTGGCGTGGTACTCATGCCGTTCTCTCCTCTCTGTCAGATGTGAAGATGGTCCCGTTGATCAGCTCCAGTTCCAACGCGCCGCCGTTTCCCAGGCGGATTGCTTTGACGGCTGTATCCATCAGTTCCTGAAGGACACCTTCATCTGCCGGTCCCGCATCCAGGCGCTTACGCAGACAATCCAGCCTGCAGCCGGGAGTGGGGTCCGGGATGGCGCTGTAGCTCTCCGCGGCGGCGGCAAAGATAAGCGCGCGGATCAGCTCGGCGCTTTCCGCGCCGCGGTTAAAGGCCAGATTCAGTTCATTCTGGATGCGGATGGCGTCCATGGACGGGCCGTCCTGCCGCCTGGTATCCGGCGGTATCAGCAGGGAGGGTTTCTCAGCCAGCGCCTGGAGCCGCTGCGTCAGGCTGTCCCGCAGGACAGGATCCTCCACACGGACGGTTTGAGCGCAGTCGGGATTTTCACACCGCCAACGGGGAACTCCGTAGGACTTGGTGTCTCGCGCCATCGCTGCTCCGCAGCGGGCGCATACGGCTTTCCTGCGGATGGGAGCTATATGATCCGGACAGGGGGTACCGGAGGCTTTACCAGCCCGCTGGAGACAAACCTTCATAAAAACCTCGCTGGTGATCAGGCGGGGATACATCCCCGTGCCGAGATATGTTTCATTTTCCAGCATCCGCTTGACCATGTGCTTATTCCAGCGGTCCGTGTGCTGGTGGTATTTGACGCCCTGGCGCTCCATTTCATTGGCGATCTGCTGGTAGGAGAGGCCGTCGAGATACATCTGGTAGATGCGCTTTACTGCGTCGGCCTCTACCGGGTGAAGACCGGCCTTTCCGTTCCGGATCATATAGCCGAAAGGGATCTTTCTCTGCCACGCCATTTACCGCACCGCCCTTTCCATCGTCTCCGCCAACTCCAGCCCGTTGTACAGGCGGAATTTGACTGTCTCCGCTGAGTAAACGGTGAGGCGCTGGATCAGGAACTCGAACAGCTCCTCGTCTACCGTTTCCCGCTGGAACGGTCTGCCGCTGTCCTCCAGATATTCCAGGATCGCTTCTGTGTTCTGGAGCTGCTGGTCCTCTCCGGATGCTTCCAGCGCCCGCCGGCGGAGCTTTTTCAACTCCTTCAGCTTGTGCGTGATCTCATCCTGCTGGGATAAGTAAAGAGCAGGATCCACATACCCTTTCGACTTCAGCCGAACCAGTACGAGATTCTGCTCTGATAAACGCGCAATCTCTTTGTCGATATCGGTGATCTTCCGGTTGGAGCGCAGCTCCAGTTCCCGAAGCTCCCGGAGCCGCTCCGCCATGGGGCGGAATATCCTGGCGGGATCCTGTGCCAGCTTGTGGTACAGGCGGAGTACCGCTGATGTGATCTCCGCCTCCGGCACCTGGGGCACGGGGCAGCGGCTTTTCTCCTGATCGTGCCGGTGGCATACCCAGTAGACCTTGCCGCGGATATCCTTCCTGCGGCACATGGAGCCGCACACCCCGCAGAAGACGCGCCTGCTGTATACAGACGGCCGGCGCTGCGCGTGGGAGAGGAATTGCTCCCTGCGCCGTGCCATCAGCTCCCGCACGCGCTGAAAGTCCTCCTGGCTGACAATGGCCGGATGGGAATCCTCCACGAAGTATTGGGGCTTCTGGCCCGTGTTCCTGATCTGACGGAAGGGGAAGGTATCGGTGGCGCAGGTCTTCTGCCAGATCATGTTCCCGGTATAGGAGATGTTGGTCAGAATGTAATGAATGGTGCTGGGATACCAGCGTTCCCGGCCATGACCCCTGACCACGCCCAGTTCGTTGAGTTCCTTTGCGATATCCTCCTTGCCCTGTCCGTCCAGATAGGCGCGGAAGATATACCGCACCACATCGGCCTCATCCCGGTCAATCTCCAGCTCCCGCTCGACCAAGCGGTAGCCGTAGGGCGGCGTGGGTGGTGTGAAGATGCCCTTCTCCATGCGGATACGGTTGCTGACGCGCATATTGCTGGAATGGTTGGTGGACTCCATCTGGGCGAAAGCCCCGTAGAGGTCCGCCGCCTGCTCCGAGGTCATCTTTGCGGTATCCAGATTCTCCTTCTCGAAGTAGATGGAAATGCCCAGCCGGAGCAACTCCCGCATGAACTGGATGTATTCCCCGGTGTTCCTCGCAAACCGGGAGACGGACTTGACCAGCAGCCGGTCAATTTTTCCGGCCCGGCAGTCATTGATCATGCGGTTGAAGTCGTCCCGTTTCTGGGCCTCCGTGCCTGTGAGCCCCTCGTCGGCATAGATGTCCACCATCTCCCAGTCCTCCTTGGAGGAGATGTATTTGGTGTAGAAGTCCACCTGGGCGATGTAGGAGTTGAGCTGATCCTCTGAGTCGCTGCTGACGCGGGCATAGGCCGCTACACGGAGCTTGGCCTGTTCCGGCGGCCGGGGATCGATGACTGTGATCCGGGGCGCCGCTTTCATGATGCTTTGTGCTTGTACCATAGTCATATTGACCTCCTTTCAGCAACGACAATACCACAGGTTTGGCAGGATAGCTATTCACCAAAGCCAATAAGAAACCGGCGGGAAACCCGCGCAAATTGACAAAGGGAACGGGACGGGATATTATCCAAGGATCAGGGTGGGGCGGAGCCTTCGGGCCAGCTCCCGGTGGGTCACTTCCGCCTCCTCCGTGGTCAGGAGCTCCCGCTCCACCAACTGCTCCAGCAGCTTCAGAGCAGAGAGAAAAGTCAGGTTATCCGATAATTCTTTTCCTGTCATACATAGCCCTCCTTGTCAGGAAGGCCGCCCACCGCGGGCCGGTGAACGGCCCATGATGATATGAAACGCCGGCCATCTCAACAGCAGATGGCCGGCGCTATGTATAACTATTTTCCGCCTGTTGGGTTATTAATTTCAGTTGGATACAGTTTGTAACCGACTGGTTTTTCAGCTTTGATGCGCTCATTCAACAGCTATCTGAGTTTCCAAGCCCAACGCTGATGCCCAGCGCCGCGTCGATCTGGCGCAGCTTTTCCGCGCCTACATTGCCCATGTACTCTCCCAGCCGGGACTTGTCCAGTGTCCGGAGCTGCTCCAGCAGAACGGTGGAGTCCCGGAACAGGCCGCAGGCGGATCCACGCAGTTGTACATGGGTAGGCAGATGCTGTCCCTTTCGCCGTGCTGTGATAGCCGCCGCGATCACCGTGGGGCTGTGGAGGTTGCCTGTATCATTCTGGATGATCACCACAGGCCGGATGCCGCCCTGTTCCGATCCGGTGACTGGCATGAGGTCAGCATAATAAATATCCCCACGCTGGATGGCGCGTTGTTTCTGTGATCTCAACCTTTTTGCCTCCTTACTTCTGAGCAAAAACGGGGGCCGCTCCAGTGCGTGCAAAAGTATGACTAACTCTTTGCTGGAATGCGGCCCCCGCCGCTTCTGAAATTTGTATCATTGGCCCTATTCGACACTACTTCCCAGGCCATGGGCAGTCAAGTGAACCGCAGCTGGCGCCGCGCTCCGGGAATCTCACCCCTCCGAGGATCTCTCCGAGCTGCCCCCATTGCTTGAGGCTGTGGCTGGGCAGGGGTACCATTGTGGGCGGACAAGGTCATTGCAAAACAGCTTGCCAGGGCTGCTTTCGTCTGGACGGGGACCGCTGGGCACCTTATTTGGCCGTCTTTGATGCGGGAAAGCCCGCACAGGTGGTCTTGGCGCGTCCGACTCATCGCTTTTCCTCTTTTGGAGGCTTGTCCGCTGATGTTATTCACTCGCTGGATATTCACTTTTCAAGCTGCACAGGGAGAAACGAAAGAACCCCCTCACTCTCTTTGCCGTTGAGCGAGGGGGTTGAGCGGAAATTTTTTTAATTTTCCATAAGTTTGTGCAATTTGACGAGTATCCGCCTTTTGCGGTCATGGATCGTCCGCTGCGGGATGCCGGTTCGCTTGGAGAGCTGACGCTCGCTCAGCCCCTCATAGAACAGGGCGTGGATCAGGGACGCCTCGTCATGCTCCAACTTCCCCATGGCGTTCCGAAGCCGCTGGAGCATATCCTTGTGGGCCAGTTCTTCTTCCAGGGAAGAATCATCAGAGGCAAACTGGATGTGTTCATCTTCACACAGCCGTTCAAAGGAATCCTCCCGGCTGGGCCGGAATATGATGCGGCCAGCTTTTTTGCTGTAGACGGGACGCTCCGTCTTGAGGTCTACCTCTATGTATTTCATCTTACGGTCGCTTTGCTTCAGCACGGCGAGTATCTCGGGCCGGCTCTCGATCCCAGGGTAGAGTTTCGAGTAGTCTGGGTGGTACTTATCATGCTTCGCCATACGGCGTTCCTCCATTCTTCTGAAATTTGAGAAAAATCAAATTTCAGAAGCGGAGGAGAGCGGCACCGTGGACGGTACCGTAAAACAGAAAAAGAGCGGCCGGTTTCGCGCTGATGCGCAAAATCGGCCGCTCTTACAGTCTGTGCATTAAGAAGTCCGCAGAGATTTAGCGGAGCACCACCAGGAGGAGGTTTATCTTTCTGCCTGGTATGGTGTTTATGCCCACTATGATGATGGTGGGGGCTTCTCCCTCTCTTTGTCTTAAAAGCGGTGTGTCTCGGCTGGGTCAGACGGCAGAACAGCTTAATGCGATCAATGGTGTCACCCAAATCGCACCTCTTTCCTTTGTCCGCTCACGCGGCCGGCACACAGGCGGCTACATCATCCCCTTTCTAAACTTGTGGCAGCCCGCTGCTGCCGCCTTGCCGATTCAGAATATTTAATTCATCCGTTGTTTGGTTCCTTCCTTCGCTTTCAGAATCAATGTTTGATAAGAGCTGCTCAACTCGAATTGAAAATAACGCTCATATACTCACAAAAAACAATCCATATTGCACCTCATTTCATGGTATTCGGGGAGATGCTGCCATAGATCCATTGTAACTGGTATATTTCCACTCCCCTTGGAATTACGATGAAATACGCTCAAAAAGGGGAAAACTTATCGACGCAAACCGACAGAAAATCCCCCGAAGCGGTTGCTCCGGGGGATCGACTTATTCTGGGGCTTCAAATTTGTATCCGCCGCCGATGACTGTGCGGATATATCCGCCTTTCGGATCATCCGGTGTCAGCTTGCGTCGGAGCTGGCTGATAATGTTGGCAACCGCTGTCCCGCAGTTTTCGCCGTCTTCCCGCCAGACCGCTTCGTAAATCTGTTCTGCGGTAAACACCCACTTTGGATGACGGGCAAGGTAGGACAGAGTGGCAAATTCCCGATGGGTCAGAAAGATTTCCCTGTCATCCCTGTAAACAATATGTTCGTTTAATCGGATCTCTATGCCGGGAAAGGACAGGACAGATTCCATAGGCTTAATCTTGATCAGAGGCTCCTCATCAATAGAAACCAGTACCGTTTCTGTGATTTTTCCGTCCACCTCACGCCGCATTATAATTTCTACCATTTGAAAGCATTCACTCCTGTGGGATCATCGGTTTATCCTTGTGAATTGGCCGTAATAGCCGCTCCGCTTATGCTGGGATCAAAGAGCTTCACATCCACGCTGCCGTCAGAGGAGTCCACGATATACAGCTTGACGGTAGGCAGGATCTTGTCCAGCGTTTCCAGCAGCAGACGGTACTTTGTGGTGTCCGCCGTGTAGATGGAGGAATTGCTCTGATACTCCTTCAGCATACTGAGGAATTTCTCGGTATCGCCGGTGGCGCGGGACACCTGCTCCTGCTTGTAGGCTTCCGCATTGGAGATCATGCGGTTGGCCTCTGCTCTGGCCTGGGGGATCAGGCTATTGTAATAGCCGTTTGCCTCGTTGATGGAGGTCTCCCGCTCGGACATGGCGTTGGTCACATCCAGAAAGGCGGAGGAGACGGGGTCGGGCGGCACCACATTCTGAATATTGAAGGCTGTGATCTGGATACCGGCATCGTAGCGGTCCAGCGCCTCCTGCGCCAACTCCATCACGCCGTTTTGGGCGGCCACCTTATCAGTGCTGAGGATATTATCCACCGGGACGCTGGCCATGAGCTGCACCAGCGCCGCCTCCACGCTGTACCGCACCAGCTGCTCACTGTTGCCATTCACATTGTAGAGGAACTTTGCCGCATTGCTCACCCGGTAGTGGACGATGGCCTGAGTGGTGATAATGTTTTCATCGGCGGTGAGCAGCTGGATCGCCTGGGGCTCGTCATCGGGCTGGTGGATATGCTCCGGCAGGGTCATTCCGATGTCCGCCCGGCGAACTTCAGAAACATTGACGGTCTGCACCTTGTCAATGGGCCAGGGCAGGCGGTAGTGCAGGCCCTCCGTCACCGTCTGATCCAGTACCGCTCCGAAACGGCGCACCACGGCCTGTTCACCGGGATTGACGACATAGATGCCGGAGAGCAGGTAGACCGCAATCACGCCGCCCAGCACGCCCAGGCCAGCCTTCTTGGGGTTGATATGCCGGAAAGCGTTTTTCAGATCATTTCGGACGGAACCTTCTTTCTTGCCGCCCTTTCCACTTCCCTGGGGTATGGCCGCAAGCCGCAGGAAAAAGCGGTTGACGGTTTCCCGCAGCTGGTCAAGAGAAAATTTCTTCATAGACTGTTCTCCTTGTTAGTTGCCGCTTCCACCGAGATACTTCAAAATCTCCGAGGTAGAAGGCAGGATCAGCGTCGTGTTGCCATCAATGGTCTTTTCGTAGGTTTCCAGAGTGCGGATGAACTCATAAAATTCCGGGTCCTTCTGGAACGCTTCGCCGTAAATGCGGATGGCCTCGGCATCGCCTTCGCCCATGATCTCCTGAACCTTCTGATAGGCTTCCGCCAAAATGAGCTGCTGCTCCTTTTCTGCGTTCGCACGGATGTTAGAGGCTTCCTCGCTGCCCTCGGAGCGGTAACGCTGCGCCATCTGCTCACGCTCGGCGCTCATACGGTCGTAAACGCTCTGCTTGTTAGCCTCCGGGAAGTTGAGGACCCGGATCTGGGCGTCCACCACCTCAATGCCGTACTCCGCAGCCCGCTCCTTGGCATAGGCCACGGTATCAGCGATCATGGTGTCCAGCTCCAGTTTCTCCGCATCTGTATTGACCAACTGCTCCAGCTTATACTGGCCCAACTGGACGCTCAGGCTGGAGGAGAACACATCCAGCAGTCGGGCCTCGGCGCCGATATTGTCCCGCACCGTCTGCAAAAAGAGAATGGGGTCTACGATCTTCCATGTGCCATAGTAGTCCAGAGAGACATTCAGCCGATCCAGGGTCAGCAGCTCGATGGACGAGGTCTGATAGACCTGCACCCGCTTATCCAGCCGCTGGACGGACTGAATGGGATCGGGAAGCTTTATCTTCAAGCCGGCATCCTCCACCACCCGGACAGGCTGTCCAAACTGGGTGACCACCGCATATTCCGTGCTGTCCACCTGATAGATCACGAGAGTCAGAAGCAACAGAATGATCGCCGCTCCGATACCAAAGAGAACCGTCTTCTTGGGTGCGCCTTTTGCCTTTGTCATAAAATCATTCCTCCAAATGATGAAATTGTTCGATGGTGCTTATTTGGAACCGTTGCCCAGCCAGAGTTCCGCATTGTCGACGGAGACATTGCCGCCCAGCAGGAGCTTCTGCACATTGGGCAGGACTTCCTCCATGGCCTCCATATAGAGCCGGAACCGGGTCACACGGGGATAGGAGGCGTAGGCTTCCTGCCGCTGGGAGAAGAGGTCGGCATCACCCTGGGCGGTCTTGATGGTTTCCTCCCGGTAGCCCTCGGCCTCAGCGACCTGCTGGTAGGCGTCGGCCCGCGCCTGGGGGACGATGGTGTTTTGATAGGCTGTGGCTTCGTTGATGTAGATGACGCTGTCCTGCCGGGCGGTGGCCAGATCCTCAAAGCTGGAAAGCACAGCCTCCGGCGGAGCGGCCTCCACAAGCTGGACGCTTACAATCTCCAAGCCAGTCCCGTTCCTGTCCATCGTCTCCTGCAGCGCCTGTTGGACGCTCGATTCGATCTCCGGCTTGCCGTCTGTCAAGGTATAGTCGATGGTGTTCTCTCCCACGATCTGCCGGATACTGGTGGTGGCGCTGGACTGCAGCAGGGCTTCGGAGTTGCTGACATTCAGCAGATAGTCCGCACTGTTTTCTATCTTGTAATGGACAGACAGGTTCACATTGACCAAGTTGGTATCCCCGGTCAGCAGCTCCTGCACGCCAGTCTCTACCTGGCTCACATTCTCCGCCTTCACCAGCGTCACCGTTTCGATGGGTGCGGGGAGCTTATAGTGGATGCCTGGTGTAACGGCGTCATTGACCACGCTTCCGAAACGGCGGACAATGCCGCTCTCGTCCATCTGCACCACATAGATGCCGGAGAGCAGCCAGGCGCACGCCAGTACGCCGCCTATCCCGGCATAGAGCTTTTTGCCTCCGGGGAGTCCATGATGGTGGTGGCCGTGTTCGGCGCCGGTGTCCTCCTCCGGATGGAGCAGCAGATGGAGGTTGGAAGATAGGATCTCATAACCTGCGATCATCAGCAGCACCATGGCGATAATGGCGGCGATTTTGTCCAGGCTCGGCATCCCGAACAGGGAGCCCAGCAGACCTACCAGCACCGCCACGGAACAGTACATATCCATTTTTGAGTGATAGCCGTCCGCAATCAGGCTCTGGGAGCCGGTCTGCTGGCCTACATAGATTTTATAGCGGGCCATGAAGTAGTTGATTCCGATGCCCAGAAAAGCGCCCGCTGCCGCAAAGGGAACATAGCGCAGCTCCGTTGTCTCGCCGCTCAGTGCGTCGGACAGGATCTCCAGTCCCATGTAGAAAATGAATACGGCAACAAAGATCGCCAGGATATGCTCCACCTTTTTGCTGGCCAGCCGCAGTTTTTCCGCACCGTACCGGGCTATCATCAGGCCGATGAACACCACGCTGGTCACGAAGGCGTCGGTCATGGAGTGCCATGCGTTGGCGGCCAGTCCAACACTCCCGGACAGATCAGCCAGGAAAAAGCGCAGAGCGATCAAAATCACATTGGCAATGATCGTAATGAGCAGAGTTTTTTCTTTTCGTCCCATATGGGCCTCCTTCATTGATTTTCAAGCGAATTGCGCAAAGCCGTAATCGCCACCTCCAGCTGTTCCAGCGAAGGCTCTCTGGTGGTGATGTGCTGCAGCCACAGCCCCGGCGCAGTCAATATACGCAGCAGGAGATTGCCGGGATGTCTCCCGGAGAATCGGATGATCTCATAGCCGACACCGGAAATCACAGGGAAAAAGAGCAGTTTCGTCAGTACCCGCTCCCAAACACTGTTCCATGAAAAGATTGGGAGCGAGTAAAACAGGATACCGACAAAGATCATCATAAACAGAAAGCTGGTGCCGCAGCGGGGATGGAACCGGGTATGCCGGGCGGCGTTTTCCGGCGTCAATGGCTCTCCCGCCTCGTAGCAGGCCACCGATTTGTGTTCCGCCCCATGGTATTCAAATGTCCGGCGCATATCGGGCATCAGAGAGGTCAGGAGCAGATAGGTCAGCAGGACGCATATCCGAACCAGTCCCTCCACGATGTTTTTCAGCCAAACGCTGTCCAAAGGCAGCAACCGGCCTCCCAGCTTGACGACCGATGCGGGCAAAAGCATAAAAAGCCCCACGCTCAGCACAACGGCAAATATCCAGACAGCGGCAGTGAACAGCCGTTCCGATACGTGAGAAGCTGTTTGCTCCGGCTCCGGGTCGGTCAATACAACTGAAATGGAAAGGACGCGCTGGCCCAAGGCAAGCATTTGACAAAAGTTGATAAAGCCCCGGATGAGCGGAAGTCCTAAAATGGGGTGCCGCTTTCCCAACGGCTGGAACAGAACGAGCTCCGTCTGGATGCTCCCGTCCGGGCAGCGCACAGAAACTGCGCAGCGGCCCTCCGCTTTCATCATCACGCCGTCCAGTACGGCTTGACCGCCCACGGCTCCCAGCCTCGGATTTTGCGGATTGCTCACGATGCCGCCCCCTGTTCCGTCTCCTTGACCAGCCGCCGCAGGGTTTTGTCGTAGATCACCAGATTGGCCCGCTCCAGCAGGGTGTTTTGCATATCCGCCTCCAGCTGCTCATGCTGCTGGGCCTGCAAATGGGCCTTGATGGTATCGGCTACTTCCTCAAAGGTCTGCTGGCGTTCTTCGGTGCGATCCCGCACCTGAATGATATAGTAACCGCCGTCGTACTCTACAATGGGACTGGTCTCACCAGCGGCCAGCGGCTCAATGGCCTGCGCCAGCGGCTCGACCAGATCCTCCGCGTGGAAGGAACCGGAGATCTGCCCGCCGTTGGAGGCGGCGGAGGAGTCATCGGAATACTGCCGCGCAACCGCGGCAAAGTCCATGCCGCCCGTCAGAGCGTCCAGGGCGCTGTTTGCCTTGGTGCGGGCATCCTCCTTCTTCTCTCCGTTTGTTCCCTGGTCGATCCAGATCAGATTTAACTGGAAGGTAGCGGGAACGACCATGTCTGCCTGGTTTTCCTCATAGAATTGGCGGACTTCCTCCTCTGTCGGCTCGATCAACTGGTCGTCCACCTCGTCTTGATGCAGGATCTGAGCCAGATAGCGGATACGAAGTTCCTCCATGCTGTGATCCTCTCCTGTGTCGGAGCCGTCGCCGCTTTTCTCCAAAAGCAGTTCCTGTGCGATAATCTGCTCCAAAAGCTGCTGTTTCATCTCAAAGCTGGAGAACTGCCGCTGGTAGGCCGGAGACAGCTCCTGAAACTCGGTATAGAAGTCTCCCAGTGTGTAACGGCGGCTGTGGATGCTGAACAGAGTCTCGGTCTTTCGCGTCTCATATTCACGCGCCGTATTCTCCGATAACAGCGTCCATGTGATCTCTTCCTGGACTTCGGACAGGGGCCGCACTCCCGCGCTGGACAACTCCTGCAGCTCCAAAATACTCCAAGTCCCATCGCCGTTGTCAATGGGGTCACTGGTTTGACCGGCTTTCAACCGCCATAAGGCGGTTTCCTTTGCCTGCGGACCGGCCCCCTTTTCTATGGAGCCGTCAACCGCACCGCCGTTGGAGGCGGCCACACTGTCAAAGCTCTCGCCGGAGCGCAGCTTGCGGCCGGCTGCGGTGGCCTGGGATCCAGCATCATCGCCGGAAAATTTGATCTCACGGAATTTTGCGGCAGGGGCCGTTTCATAAGAGGACTGATTGGCCTGGTAGTAGGCGTCGATCTCCGCCTGTGTAGGCTGGGCCACTTTCAGCAGATCAAAGTTTACCTGCAAGCCCGCCGTTTTCTTCAGCTCATCCAGATATTCGGCAAAAAAGTCCTCGTCCTTCTGCGCTGCCAGCGTCTGCCGGATCTCGTTCTCCACCTCCGACAGCGTCTTTCCGGCGTATTCGCTCTGATTGCTGTCGTAGTATTTCTGCACCTCCCAGCTGGAAATGGACTCTGGGGAGATGTTCTCCTCATGGAGCTGGGAGACATATTGGGTGACCATGGCGTCGTTAAGCAGGTCAGACATCCCATGCCGCACATCGGAACGCTGGGTGATCCCGCTGCTCTCTGCCCAGGAAACGATCATCTGCTCCGTGGCCAGCCTGGAAACCATCTCCCGATAGCCCTCCAAGGTGTGGACGGGGTGGGCCTCGCACTCCTCGTCCGGCGTACATTTTGAATGGTCATAGCCGTGGGTGGGGCAGATGATATGCTCCCGCTCTTTGGCGTTTTCCACTGCGATAAAGGCGTTTAGTTCATCCACCGTGATGATCTTTCCATCATAGGAGGCCACCACATCGGGGCTGGGTGGTTCCGGCTCCCGCGTGAAAAGGAATCCGGTCCCCACAACGGCCACCGCCGCAACGCCAATCATGGGGAATATCCAGCGCCGCTTTTTTCTGGGGGGTGGCGGGCTTTTTTTAGGTGAGATCTCTGCGGGAACACTGCTCAGTTCATCGGGTTGTTCCGCCCGGCCCCACTCTGATTCTCTGACTTCCCGCTCCAGTTGAGTTTCTCCATCTGGAGAAACATCCTCCTCTGTTCCGTCCCGAATGTTCTCCTGCTTGCCGGCACGCTGAGATTTCGATTTGAAGCCCAGCGCCCCCAGCATATCGGACAGCGCGGAGGGCTGTTCCTCCTCCTGGGGCTGCCGAGGTCTGTTTTTTTCTTCCATATTGCTCCTCCAAATCCTGGTGGCTTTCTACCAGAAAGTTTAAGGAACAAATGTGGGGATTTTATGAGGATGAAAAATCTTCATAAAATCCCCACATTTCGCGGGTAAACTTCAAACCGTACATCCAGGAAGGGGCGCCCCGCCTCCAGACTGGTATTTTTCTTACAGGTTGATTGTTACCGTTTTGTAACTATTGAAAGGAGGACTTCTCTCGCATATGCCCTTCAAGAAAAAGAAATTGATGATCTCGGCAGCTTCCATTGCATCGTTTGCGCTTATAATGACTTTGACCTTCGGACTTCTCTATACGCCTGCCTATGCGGTCAGCATGGATGGCGAACAGTTGGGCGTTGTATCCGACACGGAGACTGCACAACGGGCTGTGGAATCCGCACAGGCCGAGGTGGAAAATGCCATAGGCGTGTCCGCTGTCATTACGGATGACATCTCCATCGGCTGGACAATGGCCAGCAAAAATGATCTTGTTTCGGAAGAAGAACTGACCGAGCGCCTGTTGGAGCAGGTGGAGGAGATCCGGGAGGGCTATGTCCTCTCTGTAGGTGGACAAGCGGTAGGATTTTCCCCAGACCGGGAAACTTTAGATTCCATGCTGGACGAGTTCTCCGCCCCATATCAGAATGAAAGTACCAAGGAGGTGCGCTTCGAGCCAGAGGTTTCCATTGAATATGGTCACGCATCCACTGAAATTCCCGATGACCCGGAGCAGATTTATGCGGCGCTTACCGCAAACTCTGTGGAGGCGGCCTCTTATACTGTAGCGGCCGGAGACACCTTTTCGGAGATCGCCGCAGGTCTGGATATGCGGCAGAGGGAGTTGTCCGAACTGAATCCATCCGTTGACCCGGATGTGCTGATGATCGGGGATGTGCTGAATATCCGGCGGGCAGTCCCGTTCCTCGCCGTTGTTACAGTGGATGAGGTCACCTATACGGAGCCGATCCCGGCTCCGGTAGAGTATGTGGAGGACGATTCCCTCTATGAAGGCGACTCCAATGTACTGTCTGAGGGCGAGGAAGGCGAGAACTGGATCCGTGCCGAGGTGACTTATCAGAATGGCACGGAGATCGCACGGACGGTTTTGGAGGCCGTGGTCCAGAAAGAGCCGGAAAAGAAAGTGGTAGCCACTGGGACAAAGGAGCGGCCTGCCACGGCATCCAAAGGCACCTACATCTGGCCGGTAGACGGTACCGTCACCTCGTCCCCTGGCAGTCGGACTCTGTTTGGAAGCACGAATTATCACTCCGGACTGGACATTGCCGTTCCTTATGGCACGAAGGTCAAGGCCGCTGACGGCGGAACCGTCAGCTTTGCCGGCTGGAAAGGGGACTACGGCAATCTGGTCATCATTACCCATGACGATGGAACTCAGACCTACTACGCCCACAACTCCAACCTGTTGGTTTCCGAGGGCGATTCTGTTTATCAGGGACAAGCCATTGCGGAGGCGGGTTCTACCGGGCGCTCCACCGGGAGCCATTGTCATTTTGAGGTGCGGGTGAACGGAGAGGTGCAAAATCCCTATGATTATCTCTGAATGTGAGATGAACAAAAATGGTTTCCTTTGAACTGTCCATTTTGGACTGGATACAGACATCCCTGCGCTCCGGCTTTGGCGATGTGTTTTTCCCAATCATCACAACTTTTGCGGATGAGGGGATCGGCTGGGTGCTTTTGTGCGGTATCCTGATATTGATCCCGAAAACGAAAAAGCTGGGCGGTGTCATGTTTCTTGCCATTATCATAGAGGTGCTGGCCTGCAATATCATTCTCAAGCCTCTGGTGGCAAGGCCCCGCCCCTTTATGTTGAACTCGGCTGTTCAGCTGCTCATTCCCGCTCCAGAGGACTATTCTTTCCCCTCCGGACATACGGCGGTTTCCTTTGCTGCGGCATCTGTGCTGCTGTTTCAAAAAAGCAAGGGGTGGCTGCCTGCGCTTCTGATGGCCGGACTGATCGCCTTCTCCCGGCTGTACCTCTATGTCCATTTTCCCACAGATGTCATTGCCGGTGCGGTGATCGGGATCGCGGCCGGGGCGCTGGCCTGCCGGCTGTGGGCATTCTGTGAAAAGCGATTGTCGAAAAAAGTGCAAAGGCGGTGATTTTTTGTAATGATGAAGATGCTGTAAGCTGGACATTGACATACCGATCCCTACACATCATCTGTTTTGGAAATACTTTTTTCCCTTTTGGAAAGAAGGCATCGTGAAGGATTGACTTCTTTCCATAAATCCATCATACTGAAAAGGGTTTTAGCCTTTTCAAGAATAATTAGGAGGTCCTTTCCATGAAACATAACATCCGGAAGCTTGTGGTGGTTCCCGCAGCATTGCTTATGACGGCGGCACTTTCTGTCGGTGCTTTTGCAGCAGACGCATCTGCCGGCTACTGCACACAGGATCACGACCACAGTATCCACAGCAGCTGTACCTTGGATCACGACCATGCGGCCGATGCCATCTGTACGCTGGAGCATGACCACGCTGTTGACGCCGCCTGCACCTTAAATCATGATCATGCGGTGGACGCAAGCTGCTCTGCGGTCCATGACCACGCCACCCATGCGACCTGCACCAAGACACATGACCACAGCGGAGATGGAACGACATCCGGGCATCATGGCTCCTCTCACGGAACGAAAACCGGTGGAAGCAGCAGACACGGTGGTTCCCACCACTAAGGGAAAACAAACAGGCGGGCAGCACTGCCCGCCTGTTTTCGTATCAATTATGTTTCATCCAACGAATGTGAGGAGTTTCCATGAAGTGTTTTAGACGGCTGTTGTCATGGGACAGTTTCTTTGCGGTCTATTTTCTGGGCTATCTGGCCGCACTATTTTATGTGAGTATTCGCATGGAAAGAGTTTTGGAAGGCTTGTGGGATCTGGGAAGCGTCTGGCCCATATTTGGCGCACAGCTTATATTTACCGCCTTTTATGCCTCTCAGATGAAACGAGTGGACACAAGCCGGATTGCCAGAGCCGTATCAATGGCTGGATACCTTTATTTCTGCTTCTTGCTGTATTCCGTTTGCCTGCTGCTCTGCGCTGATCTTTTGAACTTGCTTGCCGGAGCGTTACTCTCCTGCCTTATCGACATCCATGTGTTCCTATGGAGCATAGCTTTTATAATTGCCGCAGGCGTAACGCTCTATGGCAGCCTCCACGCTCGGCAGTTCCGCCATGTGTCCTACACAATACCTTGTGGAGCCCGCTTAGACAACTCTTGCAGGATCGTGCTGTTGAGCGACCTCCACATCGGACTATTTGTGGGAACCCGGCATATTGCAAAAATGGTGGATGAAGTCAATGGATTGCACCCGGAGCTGGTCGTGATCGCCGGGGACATTTTCAATAATGGCTCTGTCGGGGAGTGCTGGGAACTGGAGAGCATCTGCGGCAGTCTTCAAAACCTCCGGACAACACAGGGCGTATTTGCCGTTCTGGGAAATCATGATCCATCTCCAGCGGACAAGCAGCTTCAAGCATTTTTCAAAAACGCCGGGATCCATTTACTTCTGGATGACAGCGTGGAATTACCGGAGATCTGTCTCGTTGGGCGGGATGATCTCTTGCGGAGCGGCGGGAAGCGTTTGCCGCTGGCTGAACTGCTGGCCTCTGTCACAGGAGATAAACCGGTGGTCGTTATGGATCACAGTCCAGACGGCTTTGAGGAAGCGGCTCAGTGTGGAGCCAGCATGGTTTTGAGTGGCCACACCCACCGGGGCCAGTTTTTCCCCGTGACCTTGCTCACAAAGCTGTTTCATCCGCCAGGGCATTTCTATGGGCATACCCAGTTGAGAAACACACATGGCATTATCTCAGCCGGAACTGGTTATTTTCAACTGCCCATCCGTGTCGGAACAGACAGTGAAATCGTCACAATAGAACTAATACCATAATTCTATCCACTATTTCTCCGCAAGATGGGACAACCCTGTTTCAATGATCGGCCATATATTCTGCTCAGGCAGAGAATAGAATATCTGTCTGCCAACCCTGCGCTGTGCCACTATTTTGTGGGCCTTCAAAATGTTCAGCTGGTGGGAAACCGCCGATTGCGTCATCCGTAACCGCTCTGCAAGCTCCGTCACGCAAGTTTCCTGCTCATGGAGGATAGCAATCAGTCGGATGCGGGTGGGGTCGCCCAACACACGGAAAAAATCTGCCATCGCCGGCACAAACTTAGGATCGCAAGGGCAGTGATGTTCCTTCTGATGATTCATTTGATGGTTGATGGAAAGGGCGCGGCCAAAGTAGTGGCCCGCGCCCTTTCTCTCCTTTTTACAGATTATGAACCCGCAGGGCTCTAATCGCATTCAAGACCGCGATCACGGTGACGCCCACATCGGCAAAAATCGCCATCCACATATTGGCCCGGCCTATCGCACCCAGAGCAAGGCAGATAAACTTGACCACCAGAGCCAGAGTGATGTTCTGATAGACGATGGAGATGCACTTCCGGGAGATCTTGATGCCCTTTGCGATTTTCATGGGGTCATCATCCATCAGAACCACATCCGCCGCCTCAATAGCCGCATCAGAGCCCATAGCGCCCATGGCGATGCCGATGTCCGCCCGCCCCAGCACGGGGGCGTCGTTGATGCCGTCGCCCACAAAGGCCAGCTTCGCCTTCGGCGGCTTTGCGGCCAGCAGCTTCTCCACTTGGGTCACCTTGTCGCCGGGGAGCAACTCGCTGTGAACCTCGTCCACGCCCAAATCGGCTGCCACACGGTCCGCCACCCGCTTGGCATCGCCGGTGAGCATGACGGTCTTTTCCACTCCGGCCTTTTTCAGTGCGGAGATAGCTGCCTTGGAGTTGGGCTTCTCGATGTCGGAGATCAGGATGTGTCCGGCGTATTCGCCGTTGATGGCCACATGGATGATGGTGCCAACCGAGCTGCAATCCGCATAGGGGATGGCCAGACGCTGCATCAGCTTCGCATTGCCGGCGGCAACCTCAACGCCGTCCACCTTGGCGATCAGTCCATGACCGCTGATCTCCTCGATATCGGTCACACGGCTGCGGTCGATTTCTTTCCCGTAGGCTCTCTGCAGGCTCTTGCTGATGGGATGGGAGGAGGAACACTCGGCCAACGCCGCGTATTCCAGCAGCTTTTCTTCCTCCATGGTGTTGTGGTGGATGCCGTTGACCTCAAACACGCCCTGAGTCAGAGTGCCGGTCTTGTCAAACACCACCACCTTGGTCTGGGACAGGGTCTCCATATAGTTGGAGCCCTTGATCAGAACGCCCTCCTTGCTGGCGCCGCCAATACCGGCGAAGAAGCTGAGGGGAACGCTGACCACCAGAGCGCAGGGGCAGCTGATGACCAGGAAGGTCAGGGCGCTATAGATCCAGTTAGCCCAGTTAGCGGGATTGCCCATCAGCATATTTCCGATGGGGGGCAGCACCGCCAACAGCAACGCGGCGATACAGACCAACGGCGTGTAGACCTTGGCGAACTTGGAGATAAAGTCCTCCGACTTGGATTTCCGGGAGCTGGATTCCTCTACCAGTTCCAGAATCTTGGATACAGTAGACTCACCAAACTCCTTGGTGGTTCGGATCTTCAGAACACCGGTCATATTGATGCAGCCGCTGATGACCTCGTCATCCACAGCGGCCTCACGGGGCAGACTTTCACCAGTCAGTGCGGAGGTGTTCAAGGCGGAATTACCCTCAATGATGATGCCGTCAATGGGGACTTTTTCGCCGGGCTGCACCACGATCACAGTGCCGATCTCCACTTCGTCCGGATCTACCTTTTCCAGCTGTCCGTTCCGCTCAATATTGGCGTAGTCCGGTCGAATGTCCATGAGAGCGGTAATGTTTCTACGGCTCTTTCCTACGGCATAGCTCTGGAACAGCTCACCCACCTGATAGAACAGCATGACGGCGATGGCCTCGTTGTAGTCGCCGCTCTTTTCATAGATGGCCAGTGCGATGGCGCCGATGGTGGCCACCGCCATCAGAAAGTTTTCGTCAAACACCTGGCCGTTCAGGATGCCCTTCACGGCCTTCCTCAAAATGTCATAGCCGATAATTAGGTAAGCGGCCATATAAAGCGCCGTTGAGAGTCCCATGGGCAGCGCCAGGAAATTCAACGCAATCATCATTGCCGCCGCAATCAAGATGCGTACCAGCATGATCGTTTGCTTTTTTGTCACGGTATAACCCCCTTTAATTTATTGATTGCTCAATCATTTAATACTTTCTGTGAAAGACGCGCCCCTTTCGCCTGATGCGTCCGGGGCGCTTGCGGGTCAAAGTTCAATCTCGCAGTCAGGCTCCACCTTCTTGCAGGCTTTCAGGACTGCCTGCATGACCTCCTTCGGCTCCTGGCCATCCTGAAACTCCACGATCATCTTCTGGGTCATGAAGTTAACGGTGGCGGCGGCGACGCCGGGGGTCTTTCTGGCGGCGTCCTCCATCAGATTGGCGCAGTTGGCGCAGTCAACTTCGATCTTATAGGTCTTTTTCATCGGAATAGCTCCTCTCGAAATTGTTGGATTTATCAATCAAGCACTTGTTTAATTGATGTGATTGTAGTATGATGGATTCGCGGCGGGAAGTCAATGCCTTACGCTGCCTTTCTTCCAAACCGGCAAAAAGCATTTCCAAAACGGACAATTTTCAAGGAGGGATATGTGATGTCTGACTTGCAGCTCCCCCATCACCACGGCGAGGGACAGAATACGGAGTTTTTGAAGGCGCAGTTGGCAAAGCCGGAAACATTCCAGACCGTTGCCGGGACATTCAAGCTTTTGGATGATTCCAGCCGGCTGCGGATCTTCTGGCTGCTGTGTCACTGCGAGGAGTGCGTCATCAACATCTCCGCTATGGTGGAGATGACAAGCCCTGCTGTGTCCCACCATCTGCGGCAGTTAAAAGACCGTGGATTGATTGTCAGTCGCCGTGAGGGGAAAGAGGTCTACTATAAAGCGGCGGAGACGGAGCAGAGCGTTTTGCTCCATCAGGTCATCGAGAAGATCATGAAGATATCCTGCCCGGATTAGGCAGGAGGAAAACGGAGGGATCGGCTTGTATCATCAGCATCTTCCAAAAATTCAAACTGCATTGGCTGATGTTCCGGACGGCCTGCTTCTGGAGGAGCATCATCCCGTTGCAGACGGGAAAGGTGGTGTGAGGCACACGGAGGCCATTCCAGGAGGAAAAGGACAAAAAACCTCTTGGGAAGTATTCCCCGGCTGTACCCTTGTTTTTCAGGACTTTCTGGCGGGGCAGGTTTCCTGCCAGCATGGAGCGGAGCGCGACCTTCTGGAGATCAACTACTGCCGCTACGGGCGTGTTGGCTGGAACATGAAAGACGGCAGTTCGATTTACCTTGGCCCCGGCGATTTTTCCCTGCACACCAGACAGCTCTGCGCCGGTTCGGTCATGACATTCCCAGTGGGGCACTATGAGGGGCTGGCCATCTGGCTGGATCTGTCCAAATTTGATATGGCTCTGCCTGACTTCCTTGGCGGAACAGGCGTGACCGCACAGGCATTGGCAGAAAAGTTCTGTGCCGGAGGGACATCTGCGACGCTTACGGGAAACGAGAAAACAGAGCCTATTTTCGGCGGTTTCTATGGGCAGCCGGAACCGCTTCAGCAGGCGTATTTCCGTTTGAAGGTCATGGAACTGCTGCTCCATCTCAGTGCGGTTTCTTTATCACCCAAACGGGAAGCGGACAAATACCAGACGGAGCAGGTGGAGATCGCCCGCAGCGTCCACGATTATATTTTGCAGCACATGGAGCAGCGGGTCACCATTCAGGAGCTGTCTCAGCGGTATCTGATCAACCCCACCACATTGAAAGCTGTGTTCAAGGCGGTTTATGGCGATTCCCTTGCCGCCCACATGAATGAACACCGAATGGAGAAAGCGGCCCTGCTGCTGACGCAGACCAAGGATAGTATCGCCCAAATTGCCCAAGCTGTGGGCTACGAGAGCCAGAGCCGCTTTTCCGTGGTATTCCGGGAAACCTATGAGATGTCACCCCTGGAATATCGGAAATTGCATGGGAAAAGCCGAATCGATGGGAACAAATAAAGAAGCGGCGGGCCAGTTCAAAACCGGCCTGCCGCTCTCGTTATACGCTTTGCAGCGGAATGCAAATGGTAAACTTTGAGCCTTTCCCGATGACGCTCTCTGCCGTGATGGTTCCCCCATGTGCCTCAACGATGGACTTTGTAATAGCCAGCCCGATCCCCATGCCGCCGGTCTGCTGGCTTCTGGATGGGTCTACCCGGTAAAACCGCTCGAACAGCTGAGAAAGGTGCTCCTCTGGAATGCCTTCGCCCGTATCCGACACAGATAACTGGATCAAGTCTTTTTCCTGCCGGCCTTCCAGCCGGACGATCCCGCTCTCCGGCGTGGCCCGCAGCGCATTGGAGACAAGGTTGGTCAAACATTGCTTGATGCGATCCTGATCGCATACCATGGCAAGTCCTTCTGGAGTGGTATCTAACTCAAAGGCGACCCCTTTGTTCTGAAATCTGGCAAGAAAATCAAGGCGAATGTCCTCTAACAATTCCGCAACAGACATTGGTTCCAGATGTAGTATGATCTGTCCGCTTTCCAGATTGGACAATTCCTGAAGCTGCTCCACCAGCCGTGTCAGCCGCAAAATCTCCTCCCGATAGCCCTGAAACAGCTCCGGGGACGGCTCCCATATCCCGTCGATGACCGCCTCCACATGGCTTTGCAGATTGGTTAGTGGTGTTCTCAGCTCATGGGCCACATCCGCAGTCATCCGGCGCTTTTGCTGTTCCCTCAGTTTTAGCGTTTCAGACATCTCGTTGACCGACTGCATGAGGGACGCCAGCTCTTTGGTTTTCGTCTTTGTTTCAATTTTTCGCCCATAGTCCCCCTCCGCGATACTGCGGGTCACCTCGACTGTCGCCGAGATCGGTCGGGCGATGCGTCTGGCCGCAAAGAAGGCAAGCACCATGGCCACAAGCAGAAAAGCAATACCCAGCCCCAGCGTTACTCGATTGAGCGTATTCAGTAATATCAATGCGTCATCGTCCAACGCATAGGGACCGTAATATCCAACCGTCAGATAGCCCGTCAGCGTTCCATCGCTGGAGAGATCGTATGTGGTTTCTGAATAAGCACCGTTAAAAGAGGGATAGCGGCTGTGCATATTCTCCTCTGCATGCTGCAGTGCGATTTGGCACTCTTGTGCTTTATGTATGGAGATATCCCAGTCCACCTCTCCGTTGCGCGTCTGCACATGGACAATCAGGCCGTTTTGCAGCGCCGCATTACCGATCACCTCTACTGCGTCAATGTTATAGCTTTGGCTTTCTGGCAGGTACTGCTCCTCGACCTGCTCAATGATCTGCTGTATCTGGCGCTGGCGTTGGTCGTTGGCATAGTGCGCAAACAGGTTGTCCAGAGTCAGGTTAAACAGGAGCGTCATTGCGCCAAGAGAGAATATTAGCAGGGCGGAGAAGTAAACAGTCAACTTCGCCTTCAGGGAATGTACCATTTGCTCTCCCTCCCATCAGCCTTGGAACTGATAGCCCACACCATGCACAGTGACAATAAACTCCGGGTCATGTCTGTCTGGTTCGATTTTGCTGCGGAGGCTTTTAATGTAGGTATCAACACTTCGGTTATAGCCGTCGTAATCATCTCCCAGCGCATAGGAGATCAGCTGTTCTCTGGTAAAGATCCGTTTCGGCGCTTTGGCAAGTGTCCGCAGTATTTGATACTCCGATGGCGTCAGGTGGATGGGCGCCCCTTCCTTCAAAACGGTTTTGTTCTGAAAGTCGATCACCAGATATCCGTCCCGATAGGAGACTGGAACGCTCAACAACTCGTCGCTCTCCGTCCTCCGCAATACCGCTCCCACTTTGGCTACCACAACACGGGGGCTGAATGGCTTTGTCAGATAATCGTCCGCACCGACCTCTAAACCATCCAGAATGTCCTGCTCCTGGCTCTTGGCTGTAAGCATGATGATGGGGATGCGGTACTGTGCGCGGATCTGCCCGCATAATGTCTCTCCCGGTATATCCGGCAGCATTAAGTCCAGCAGGATCAGATTGACCGGATGAAGCCGCAGCAACTCCAGCGCGGTTTCCCCGTCATGGGCCGACATGGTTCGATATCCCGCCTTTTCCAGATAGGCGGCCAGGACTTGTGTGATCTTGACTTCATCATCCACAAGGAGAATCAGTTTCTGTGTTTGCATGGCAGTTTTGTTCCAATCTACGAGTTGTAAATGCAAAGGCTTTCTTGCTTTTGACCACGATCATTATACTACATGGATGGCAGTGCTTCAACTACGAGAAGTAAAGCCAAGGACACTATGACTCAGCAGAGGCATCCATAGAAACCCTTGCGTTGTCTGGATGGATCAATATGACAGACACCCCCTTTTTTCTGGCATAGTTGACCGTCATGCCTGTTCCGCTGCGGATTGAGCGGTCATTGTCATACACGGCCAGAAGTATATCGGCGTGATCCACCATGTAGTAATTACGCCGCTTATAGCAGACCGCAAGCACCTCTGCCTTTGTCCCAATTACCACGGTTTCCGTGCTGTGTTGAATTAAGACCTTTAGACGGCCCCGGCTGCGGCTGTCCCAGTCAGCATCATGCCCCTCAAAGGGCAGGGCGATAAACAACTCAATATCGTTGTACTCTGGTTGTTCCTTCAGTTGGAGCAGTATTTCCCCGGCCCACATATCCACACCTAATGCACCGCCAACATAAAAGCGGCGGACTCCCTGCTCATAGAGCGCCACGATCTGATCCCGCAGCCGTTTTTTCAACCGCTTGCAGCCGGTGTTATTCTCCTTGTATTTCCACTTGAACCGGGCAGGGCGATGGCCAGTGATGGCACATGATTTTATACTCATGATGAACTCCATTTCATTGGGTGAATTGAATTTATCCGGTTTTTGTAATATGCCTATAAGGTCTATTGCGCTTTTAGATTATTATAACATGGCCAGATTGCACATACAATACAAGTATCAAGGCTGGCGGAGGATACTTGCAGTATGGTCGATTATAAAACGCTCGGCTCCCGGATCAGGGCAGTTCGTTTGGAAAAGAAAATGACACAAGAGCAGTTGGCAGAGGCGGTCGGAGTGGGCGTTACCCACATCAGCCACATCGAGACCGGCAACAGTATCCCAAGCCTTCAGGTCATGCTGGATATTATCAATGCTTTGGGGTGTTCAGCGGATGAGCTTTTCTGTATGGAGATCGATCAAGCCCGTCCGCTGATGAACAGCTGGCTGAGTGAGCTTGTGGCGGATTGCAGCAATATGGAGATCAAGCTGATCACCGATATGGTGCTTTCCCTGAAGAGTTCACTGCGCCGTTTGCGGCTTGACGATCCAACCTGACAGCTATCCTGACAAACAAAAACGAGACGCAGCCCATCCTGTATGTGGTGCGTCTCGCTTTTTGATATGTATAATACGATTTTTTATGTACGGCGCTGTGGTTATATCCACGGCGCCGTATTCCGTTCCCAGAGCGATTTTCAGAATTCATCCCGAAACGCACCTGGGAGCTGTTTGCTTTCGATACCGACGATGTCATCCAGCGGGATCCTTGTGCCGTCCGTCAGGAGCATAACACGCTCAACGCCGTCCGTCCTTTTCAATTTTCCCGTAACAGTAACATAGCTGCCGCCATCCTTGCGCTCATCCGGTTGGAACCATGTGACCGTGACCTCCGGCTGCTGGCCGATGATCTCCTCTAGATACCGTTGTTTCTCGTCCAGGACGGCCCTGCTGTCCTCGTCCAGTTCGATCTTCCGGTCAGTCAGCCGGGCCGTCTCCACGATGGCCGCTCCGTGGCCTGTCAGTGCGGCGAAGGGGCTGAAAATGGCGGCCCGATCACTGAGAGGCATCCTGGGATGCTTGGCCGAGGTCGGATGGGGCAGGCCAATGATGTCGTTATATCTGTTCGTCATTCATGGTGGCCCCCAATCGTCTTATTCCGCTCCCTGGCGGTAGCGCCCTCCTCCAGATTCATGCCTTTGAGGATGGCGTTTTTGCCGAATTTCTTCTTGATGCCCAGCATGGCCTCCTGCACCTTCCGCTCACGGACCAGGGCAGCGTCCTCCTTTTTCCGGCGTTCCTCCTGGGCGGCGTAGTCAGTGAACAAGTCCAACTGCTCCGCCGCAGGCTCTTTGGGCGCGTCTGCCTCGCAAATCAGACGGTTGGCGGAAATGCTCAGCCGCCGCACCAGCAGGTTTTTGTCCACGATGCGGTCAAACAGCTCCAGCACCGCCCGAATGATCTCGTTGGTGGAGGAGCTGTACCTGTCCAGATTGATGGTGCCGGTGGCGTGCTTGGGAACCTTTCGGCCATAGCGGTCTGTGGTGACCGGGCCTTTGTAGCTTTTGCTCCGCTGGGGATCGTCCAGATTCTCCCGGTCATAGCCAACTGTCAGTACAAGCTGGTTGGTCACCAGCCCCTTATCCACCAGATCAAGGGCCAGTGCGTCCGCCATTTCCCGCATTACCAGCTTTGCCTTTTCAAACTGATATGGGCATTGCAGGACCTGCCCGGAAACGATGCTCTTATTTTCTGGCTTGTACGCTTTCACGTCCGCGATAGTGCAAGGTTCCCAGCCCCAGGCGTGATCCACTAAGATTTCCGCATTGACGCCGAACAGCTTGTAGAGCAGCTCCTCGTTATAATAATCGGTTTCCTTGCCGATGGAGCAGCGGGCGATGTCGCCCATGGTGTAGAGCCCATTGGCCTCCAGCTTCCGGGCATAGCCGGGGCCTACCCGCCAGAAATCCGTCAGCGGACGGTGATCCCACAGCAGACGGCGGTAGGTCATCTCGTCCAGCTTGGCGATCCGCACGCCGTCCTTGTCCGGATGGATATGCTTGGACACAATATCCATGGCGATCTTGGCAAGGTACAAATTGCTACCCATCCCCGCCGTGGCGGTGATGCCAGTAGTCTCCAGCACATCCAGAATGATCTTTCGAGCCAGCTCACGGGCCGTCAGATGATAGGTGTCCAGATAGTTCGTCACATCCATGAACACCTCGTCGATGCTGTACGGAAATATATCCTCCGGGGCCAGATACTTCAAATAGACGCTGTATATCCGGGTGCTCCACTCAATATAATGGGCCATCCGGGGCGGGGCCACAATGTAGTCCAGCTCCATCTCAGGATGATTTTTCAGTTCCGGATCGTTCCATGAGGAACCGGTAAACTGCCCACTGGGGGCATTGCGCCGCCGCTGGGCGTTGACTTCCTTCACCCTCTGGACAACTTCAAACAGTCTTGCCCGACCGGAGATGCCATGGGCTTTGAGGGAAGGAGACACGGCGAGGCAGATGGTCTTTTCCGTGCGGCTCTCGTCCGCCACCACCAGATTGGTGGTCATGGGGTCAAGCCCCCGCTCCACGCACTCCACCGAGGCGTAAAACGATTTCAGATCCACGCAGAGATAAGTCCTGTTTTTCATACCCCGGTCGCCTCCTTGCCTTAGTATGCCTGGTACCAGTGGAAATTATGGGTGGTCAGCCCAGCACTACATCCAGCTCTATTTTCCCCGTCTCCGGGAAGTTCTTCTGTACCTGCTGGCGAATCAGTTCCCTTGACTCTGCTGGTTCAGCAGAATAGGCGGAGGCGATGTGCTCATAGCCCCACAGGGCCTCCGGCGTGGAGTAGACGGAGATGGGCCAGCCATACTCCAAGCCCTTCTTATTGATGCGCCTGCGGAAGTCCCGGATCAGCAGATAGCTCTGCATCTGGAGGTCTGTCACCGTCCCCTCAAAGTTCTTCTCTCCATCCTTGCCGAAACCGGCTAACCGTTTCAGCTCGAAGGAAAACAGCTCGTCCTTGCTTTCAAACTGGTCCATGATCCGTTTGCAGCGCATACTGGCCAGTTCTTCATCCCAACGGCTGTCGAAGTCATAGCCGTCCCGCCGGTAGTTGGCAAAGTGGGGAAACCACTCTCTGGAGATAAAGCCCGCCTTTTTGCCGAAGAATTTGCCATAGGCCACCTGGCCGCTCCGGGCGATCAGTTCCCGCCACTCCCACGGGTCCTGCTCCTCGTCCCCAGTCCACCAGTACAGGTCGGAGGTATGTTCCTCCACTGAGAAACCGGGAATCTCATTTTTGAACAGCGGGAGAAAGCCGACCTCATTGATCCAGCCAATTAACTCCTCCCAGCTTCGGATGCGGCTGGGATCGTCCCAGTCCAGTCCCCGCATGATCCATTCGCCGTTCTCGATCGCCATACTGACACCTCCCGCCTATGGCTTTGTGTTATTATAACACAGTGGATCCCAAGATTCTATCAGGATGAATGTTCTTTCTCTGCTCTAAACTTTCTTGGAGTGGGTCCTTCTGGATGGTTCATCATGGACCGAGGCTCGGTTCACAAAATGCGCGGACTCTCCCCTTGGCGGGAGAGTCCGTTTCTATGCTCAGAGGAGCCGGTACAGATTGGAACTGAGGCTTCCGTTCTCCCGCCAGCGCGGGCTTTTGGCAATCAGTCCCGCTTTGCATAGATCGTCCAGCGCCCGTTTGACAGTGCTTCTGGAGAGTTTCAGTTCGGCGGCAATAGTCCTGATTCCCGGCCAGCACTGGCCGTCCTTGTCAGCATGGTCCTTCAGGTACATATAGACCGCCCGCGCCCGGTGAGAAAGCTCGGAGCGGTAGATCATCTCAAAATATCCCACGGCTATTTTCCCTCCATGCCGGTACGTAAATCTGGGTTTCGCTGCGGCCTGCCGTGGGGCCGTCTGTCCCGCGCCTGTGCCATGCCGCCAGCGGGTGGCGTGTTCTGCGGGACCGGGGGCGGCGCATCCTCGACGATCTGTGTGTAGTGGTGTTCCAGGATGGCCCGCTCCAACTCCTGCTTGCTGGCATAGGCCACAGAACGGGCGGCCTTCTCCGGGATGGTATATGGCTCCTCAAAGGTGATGCCCCAATCCAGAAACAGCCGCAGCCGGGTCTGCATGGGATGGGAGCCGGTCTTCATGACGATAAACTGCCCCTTGGGGATAGACTTCAGCTCGTCGGCGGTCATGAGGGGCCGCTCGATCATCTGCAAGCTCTGGCTGGGGTCGTTCTTTCCTTTGCTGATGGAGCCAGATAGGACGGTGCGGCTGCCCAGGGCCTTGGAGAGTACCTCGGCAGTCTGGCTGTTGGGGGCAAAGCCGCCGAAGATCGTGTCCTGCACATTGTCCTGGATGATCTCCGCGCCCTCTTTGCCGTAGTTCTTTTCAAGCTGCGCCAGCGACTGGATAATCGGCACCAGCGTCAGTTTGCGGGAGCGCCCCGCGCTGAACAGGGGCAGGATGTCAAAGGCGGGCATGGTGCCCAACTCATCACAGAACAGCACCACCCGGTTCTTCAGCTTGCCGCCGTTCTCGTCGGCCACGGCAAACAGCTCGCGGGAGAGGGTCTGGATCATGAGTCCAGCCATGAAGTTCTTGCTGGGATCTTCTTCCGGGAGGATCAGGAAGATGGCGGACTTCCGGGAGGCGAAGGTCTCCGCGTCGATGGCGCTGTCGAAGCACAGCACCTGCTCCAGTTCTGAGTCCAGGAAAGCGTTGAGCCGGGAGAGTACGGTGGACATGACGGAGGCCATGGCCTGATCCGCGCTGTTGAGGGCAGCGCCGGCAAACCACCGGGCCTTGTGCGTTTCCGGCAGGCGGTTCATCAACATCTGAAACCCATTCTTGCCCTTGACGGTCTTGCTGGGGGCCAGCAGATCCTGCACCAGCTTGAACACGCTGACGATGTGCCGCTTCTCCCGCTTGTCCCGGTCATTCGGCGGCAGATACTCCGCCAGCAGGAGGATGACGGCGGTGAGCAGTCCCTCCGCGGCGTCGTAAAAAAACGCGTTCTGCCCGTAGTTGGAGGCGTCCCCCTCCGGGTTGACGATGGTCTTGGAGAGGATCTTGGCATACTTCTCCGCCTTGGCGCGGGCAGCGAGGTTTTTCTCATCCTCCCGGCAGATATCCATGTAGTGGTTGATGAGGGTCAGCAGATTGTAGCCGTCCGAGCGGGTGGGGTTACGCAGGTCGATGACCGCCACCTGATAGCCGTAGTACCTGGACGCTATCGTGCCGTAATTCCGCGCCAGATCCCCCTTGGTATCCAGCGCCAGGAAGCTCATGCCGCTGGCACAGGCATATTCCAAGTTTGGGTAAAGGAAGAAGGCGGTCTTGCCCACACCGGACGCGCCGATCATGAGGCAATGGATATCGTCTGTGTCCACGATGGCCTTGAGGGGGTGGCGCTCCTTCTTCGATTTCGATTTGGGCGGCTTCTTGTTTTTCCTGGGCTTTTTCGGAAAGCTGCCGCCCTCGCAGCCCAGCACCAGCCCCTGGGCCTGGGGCAGCTCTTTGCCAGAGCGCCACTGGGAAGGCTGGAACGGGATATGCCGGTAGGTCTGCTCGATCTCCTTTTTGGTTGCCCACCGGGCCGTTCCGTGCTGGCCATCGCCCACGGTCTTGGACTTGATGTTGTTCAGGGAGCCCTGACCGGAGAAGTGTGTGGCGGCGGCCACGATCAGGAGCATCCCGCCCGCCAGCGCAAGAAGTAAAATCGTTTGGATCGGCATAGGCTCACCCCATCTGCTGTGTGACCGGAGCAAGTGCCTGTGCCTCTGTGATCTCGGCCAGATCATCGTTCCAGTCCTTGTTCTGTGGGATCAGCCGGTCTGAGGCGATCCCGAACTGTTCCGCAACTCTCTCCGCGATCCGCAGGCAGGCGGTGTGTCCGGCCTTGTCGTTGTCCAGACACAGGAACACCTCGCGCAGTGCGGGATTCTGCTCCATCATCTGGAGCACAGGCTGGCTGGATGTTCCGCAGCAGGCCACATAGCTGTGCTCCTGCCAGCCCTCCGGGTACAGTGTTACAAAAGACAGCAGGTCAATAGGGGCCTCGAACACATACAGCCGGTTGCTGGTACCGGTCCAGTGGAAGCTGTACCGAGGGTCGCTGCCCGCCACATTGATGCGGAAGGTCTTGCCCAGATCGTTGGTGCTTCGCTTATGGGCATGACGGACAACGCCGTGTTCGTCTTTTCCGACAAACACGGCGTTGTGATATTCTGCGTCCTCATAGATGAGTCCTGCTCGGACGAAGGTATTCAGCACCTCCCGGTCGATGTGCCGTTTCTTCAGCAGGTATGCATAGAGACGGCGCATCGAATGGTTGGCGGGCGGCTGGATGAATTCTCTTATGGGTTCTTCCTTCGGCTTTTGCGCCGGTGCATACGGCTGCCCCTGTTCGCCATCCAGCAGGCGGGTGACCGCCTCCGGGTAACTGAGATGATAGAAATTCTGAACGAAGGAGACGGGGCCACCGCCTTCCCCGGTGGCGTGGTCGTACCACTCATTGCCCCGGACAGTGACGCTGTGGTCGCTGGTCATGCGATACTCCGGGCCGGAGCGGATGAGTTTCTCTCCCTGGCGGCGCAGGAACTCAACGAGGTCAACAGAGCCAGCCCGGAGCTTCTGCTCCTCGGTAAAATGAATATAGGGCATTTTATCTCACCTCCACTAAATTTGCTGCATTCGTTCTTCGTAATCGTCCGCCTTATGGCCCATGGCAATCTTCTTTTCCCTAATCCGCTGGCGCAGCTTTTTATCCGTAAACGAGATCGTTCTGGCAGGTCCCTTTGGCGTCTGCTCCTGAAAGATCCGGCTCATGTGGCGCAGGAGCCGGGTGGCACAGGAGAACAGGGATGGCCCCCGAAAGTCATCCATGTGGTCAAGGAAATATTGAGCATACTCGCTGCCCTGCGCCGCCGCCAGCGTGAACCAGCGGACGGCGGCGTCCCCGTCCTTCGGAATCTCCTTGCCCAGCAGATAGAGCTTGCCCAGGGCATACTGGGCGTATTGGTTCCCCCGTTCAGCGGAGGCGGTCAGCCAGCGGACGCCCTCGGCGGTATCCTTTGAGACATTCTCTCCTTGGAGCAGGAGTTTACCCAGCCGATACTGAGAAAATTGGTTTCCAGCTTCCGCAGACTGTTTGAGCCACTCCACAGCGGCAGGAATATCCCGCCGCAGACCGTCGCCGCCGTTGAGGAGCAGCTTGGCCAGAGCGTATGCGGCGGAGTCATTTCCCCGCGCAGCGGCCTTTTGAAACAATGCCGCAGCCATCAGTGCGTCCTGCTCCACGCCATGGCCGTCCCGGTAGGCTTTGCCGAGGGCGTATTGCTTGTCGGAATCCAACTCAGGTTCATCTGTTTCTTCCGGCTCGGGCGGCGCGAACACAGCGGACAGCTCGCCCAGCCGCACCGCCTCCTGGATGACCAGATTCTTGATCCGCTTGAACTCTTTCTGCTGGGATAGCGGAAGGCGTGGCGGCAGATCGTCCTTGTAGGTGTGGAGTACTTCTTCCCGTAACTCATACCATAGGTCATACGCCTGCGCGACGCGCCCGTCCTTTGCCAGCTCGTCCACGATCTCGTCCACCACCGACTTCAGCGGCGCTTTCAGATAGCCGTACTGCTTTTTGCCGGAGATGGTTTGCAGTTTCCCGGCCAGCTGCTCCATGAGCTGCTCGATACGCGGGTTGTCCAGCGTACTATCTTTCATCTGCTCCGTAAGCTGGCGCATGACCTCGCTGGCCTCCTGAGTGAGCGCGTCCCGCCGCTGGGTCTGCCGCTCATAGAGCGACACAAGGTCCTGCTGGAAGATCCGCTTGGCCAGCCCGGACTTGATCTGGGCGATGCCCGTTTTGGTCAGGTAGCCGGACTTGCCGTCCGCGCTGTAGCAGACCATGTGCAGATGCGGGTGGTGGGCCTCATCGTGAAAGGCGGCGTACCAGCGAAACTGCTCCCACGGGATCTTCATGGCCGCCGCCATCTCCACCGCATAGCTGTTGAGCAGTTCCCTCCACCGTGCCGCGTCCTCATAGCCCAGCCGGGCGGCGTCCTCCCGCCGCAGGGAGATGATGGGCAGCCACACATTGCCGGGATGGTGCGCCACCTCGTCCGCGATCTGGGACAGCGTCAGCGGATCGTCCGAGCCGGTGAACAGAGCGTGCGCCCCGGTGCGCTGGGCACGGGGACGGCTGGCGATGTAGCTGATGTAGTTTTCCTTTTTCGCCAGCGAGTCGTAGTTGTCCTCCAGCGCACGGGTGATGAACTCCGAGGCGTTGCCGCGGGTGGGCGAGGCCAGATAGTCCTCGTACTCGAACAGTCCCCGGCTCAGCGGGAAGTCTCGGATGAGCTGCTCCACCATCTCCCGCTGTTTTTTCGTGGCGGGCAGTCCCGCCGCGTCAGGGGCGATGCGCTGCGCACCCTTGCGGGTGGCCATGTAGCGGACGTAGTTTCCCAGGTGTGCGGCCTGCGCCGCGCCGCCCTTGAGATAGGGGCACTTGAAGATGACGCGAGGCATGAAGCGTCACCGCCGTCAGTCCGCGCCGCGCTGATACGCCACCGCGTTCTCCAGCGTGATGCCGCCGTTGGTCTTTTTCACATTTTGGACGCACCGGCCCCGCAGTTCCCGCAGCTGCTCCTCCGGAATTTCCATGCCCGCGGCCAGGATGTTCATCATCATGTCCATCTCCACCGCCAGCTTGAACAGGATGCGGCAGATATGTGTCTCGCTGCTCTGCACGGTGGCACGGATGGCGGACACCAGCATGGGCGGCAGTACGGAGAAGCAATCCTGGGAGGCCAGGTAGTCGCAGTAGAACCGTAAGGCGTTCTCCACGAACTCGTTTTGACTGCGGACATTTGCCAGCGGCATGGCTGTTTTAATCTTGCGGTCAGTATCAGAATCGATCCGCATCAGAAATTTTACTTTTTCTTCTGTCATTCAGAATACCTCCGATATAAACTGAAAATAGCTGTGATAGCATTTTTGAAACTGCAAACACCGCTGGAACTGTCGGGATTTTTGGCAGGTTCATATCAGATTTGATAGCATCGGCAAAGAAGTGATAACACTGGGTTTAGCAAAAAGGTACCGAAAAACTGTCGTGACCAGCCTAAAAAGCGTATCTCCGACCCGCATTGCGGGGCGGTGTGATACAGGGTGATTGCACCCTTTTATCCAGCACTTTTTTCGTCCCCCCGCAAAGCGGCCATTTGTGCCTTCCCGTTTCCCGCCACACGCTGGCAACACGGCGCTTTGCCGCGCCAGTGGGCTGGGACGCTGCCCACCCCCGCAAAGCGGCACACAGGGCGGGACAGGGGCAACGGCGGGGAGAACAGTAGGGGCGCTCCATCGCAATGGAGCGCCCCCTGTTTGGGCTGCCAATCAGCCGGCTGTGATCTCAGGTAACTCCCGCTCCGCGGGCGTCTTCTCGATCCAGTCCAGCAGGTTCTGGCACTCCGCCAGTTCATCGGCCAGCTTGAACATCGCTGCGCGCTGCTCCCAGTTGTCCAGCCGGACGGCGGTTTCGAACAGGTCCCACACGTTGTCCAGTGTTTCCATCCCGCTGGCGTTCATGGGCAGTTCTTCTTCCGGCAGGATATGGTTGACATTCTCGCCGGCCGCGATCCTGCGGAGGACATCCTTCTCCCTCTGGATGAGGCCGAGGTTCTCAGCGGTGGCCTCAGCGGGGAGGCCCCACGCCTTACCAATCAGGGTGACGGCCTCCTCGTAGTGGGCCAGGCTGATGTCCTCCTCACTGGGGGCGTCGCTGACGCTCTCACCGTGGATGATCATCAAAGCCAGAGCCTCCTCGGTGATCCTCATTTGAAATTCCTGCGCTCTCTCAGTTGTCATATCGTTGTTCCTCCTGTTGTTATTTTGTGCCGCTCCTGGCGGCTTGCAAACACAATGGCACACCTTCGCCGGAAAAGCTATTCAGCAAAGCCAACGAAAAATAGCACCAGCAGATTGACATAGATCACATTGCAGGGCCGATGGGCGGCGCCATATCCTCCGCCATGCACTGTGCGCTGTAGTCAGCAAGGCTCATGCCCGTCTGCTGCTGGCAGTAGTCCTCCATCTTCGGAAGGAGGAGCGCCTGCTCCTCCTCGCTGAGACAGTACTTGTAGTCCTGCTCGCTGCCATCGCCATGCACCAGGAACACTTCCAGCGTGTCGCAGACGCGGCGGTGCTCCATATCGTAGTTGGCATAGATGTTCAGCCAGTCATCATTCTCATCGGTGCAGACGTGTGTGCCGAATACTTTGTCGACGTCGAAAGCGGTATCCAGATAGAACTCCAGCAGGTTTTCGTTCTGCTCGATGTCCCCGCTGAAGGAGATGTCCCCGGTTCGGAGCATCCGGCTGCCGGTGAGATATCCAGGCTCAATTTCCTGGGTGAGCTGTTTTCCATCGAGATGGTTGAGGAACACCTTCCACCGCTCCTCCAACGACGTATAGGCTCTCTTATTTGCATAGTAGGCGGCGCTGCTGACATCCCTGATTCGGAAACACTGCCAGCCGTCCATGATATGGAGCGCGTTGAAGCGGCCGGAGTCCAGGTCGATGTCGAATGCCCCGGTCACCCGTCCGGTGTTCTCCAGCCGCTCCGACACATAGTCATTGAACTGCTCACGGGAGATCTTCTCCCCGCGGGAAAACATTCCGGTGAACCGTGCGGGAGAGTTCTCAGGGGGCTTGCGGAGATAGCTGCGCAGCCGGGCGGCCACCTGGAGCATCTCCAGATTCTCCTCGGCCACGAAGTAGGTATCGCCGCCGTCCTCCGTCACATGGAACACGGCGAAGCGGCGGGCGGCTTCCTGCGCCTGCTTGTTCTCCTGCTCCTCCTGCCAGATCTCCTGGCTGATGCGGCTGTACTCCGTGTCCGGGATCAGGGCGTTGATGAGCTCGTCCAGGTGCTCATTGAGCTTGTCCTCCACTGTCTCACCTTTCAGCTGGCGGCTCAGCGCGTCGTACCATCGCCCGTCGAGCCATAGGGTGATTTCTCTACTGTTCATTGCGTGCATCCTCCTTCTGCGCAAGTGGTGCAACAGGACGCGGTTCCTGCTTCGGCTGGCTTGGCCGCGTCGGACGCTTGGGACGAACTGGCGCGGCTTTTCTGTCCAGAAACTCCCGCACCGGTTCAGGTACAGCCTGTTCATAGAGCTGCCGCAGGGCCTCCTCCATGCGTTTCTGGACGCTGGAATGCTCCTTCCCCAAATAGAACTCCAGCGCCTCCAGCCGCTCACAGTCGAAGCTGATTGTGATTTCACTTTTTTCCATGGTGACAGCCTCCAATCTTATTGCATCGTCATTGTCATGGCGGGGCTGTCCGCGACCCGCATTTCGTAGGGACCTCCAGCCCAGCGGATCCCAGGCAAATTCAGAAAGCAGTCGCCGGCCTCGTTCATGATCGCCAGATCGAACTCTGACGCGTCCACCACACCCATGGGGTTATCCAGCCCAGCGCCGTTGTAGACCACGCAGAGCGCGGGCCAATCGGTTACCTCTGGATACCGCTCAGAGAGTTTCCTGAACAGCAGTGTATCCGTGACTTCTTCCGGCGTGGTCACCGCGCCGGATACATAGGCGCTCTCGCAGGGGCCGGTCTCCCAGCCCAGAAGGATACGGGTGAACCGAATGGGCATCCGGGCGGTCATGTGGCGGAGCATGGACGCCGACTGGTCATAGGCGTCGTGCAGCCCATTTGACACGCCGGCCCACGGCAGATGGGAGGCCATGTCCTCCAGCAAATCCCGGACAACGGCAATCTGCCGCCTGCGGTCATCGCCGGCTGCTTCCACCGCAGAGAGGTAGCATTGCAGTTCCCGGATCGTCTCTTTCTGCGATTGAACTGTGGCAGGCTCTGCGGCAAAGCTGCCGCGGGCCTGTGCCAGCCGCTGGTCGAACCGCTCCATCTGCTTTGGGTCAGGCCGCACTCCATCCAGCCGGGCCATGCCCTGAAGGATCGCGTCGATCCAGAACCGGCGTGTTTCCGACCAGGGCGGTTCGTCCTGCCGTTGGTGACGCTCGATTCCATTCTGCCGTTCTATGGCATAGGCGGTGAGGCCCTCTTCTGCAAGAGCAATATTAAAACTTGACATGGTCATCTCTCCTTCATCGTTATCTGGGGAGCATCTGTCTGCGCCTCCGCCTGCTGGGTGTTCCAGCTTGCCTCGACCTCCCGCAGATAGGCCGGCCAAGTCCTGGTTCTCACCAAACAGGGGGCGCACATGGGGGAAGCCATAACTGTCCATGAGTCTGCCGCCCCCTTTATTGAATGAATTTCATGCTCTGAGCCTCCGGCTTATAGGCATCGAGGACAGAGCGGAACTGCTCCAGCCGTTCCGGCTTCACGCCGTCAATCACGATCTCCGTGCCGTCCTCCCCGGCGCGGGTCTCCAGAACGCGGGCGTCCAGCACATCGGAGAAGCGTTTTCGCTCCGCACGGGTCAGTTCCTCCTCCTGTTCAAGGAATATCGGTTCTCCACCCTGGGTGTGGACGAGAGACAGATCCTCGGCCAGCTCGTACTGGAGAATGTCCCGCAGAGAGATATCAGAGTTTTCCGGCAGGGCTATGACGGCACCCGCGGCCAGCATGGCCTCGACGGTGAGGTATCCGCGTGCCAGGATCTCCTCATTCGGCATTTGCAGGCCGTCGTGAAGAGTGGAGTAGATACCTTCACTTTCAAAAAGCTCACAGAACACCTCTACCGCGTCATAGAAAAGCCGGGTCTTCTGTTCCTCCGGAAGTTTGGCGAAGTAGCACGGTTTCTGGCCTTGAATCCTGGGACAGAAACTGGGGTGGTACGCTATGTCGAGCCCTGTATCGGTCAGTACCGCCGAGGCTATCTCTCTGCGGCGTGTGAGCACATCCAGCAGCATCCCGTCCAGGCCGTTTCCTCTGCGGATCGTGATCCCGGTCCGCTTCTCCAGCTCCTCGAAACTGACGCCCCAGTTCCCGTTCTCTGTGGCCTCCGTACCCTGCCGGACGATGAAGTCCGCCGCCCGCTCCAGTCTGGCGTTGAGGATATCCCGCATCCCCGGCAGATAGGCGGCGAGGCGTGGGTAATCATAGCCGTCGGAATAGACCAGCACACCGTCCTCGCTGCCCTGGCCCAGCGCCAGCAGGCAGTGGATGGCTCTGTTGTCGACGAACATCCGGCTTTTGTTCTCCGCAATGAACGGCTGATTTGTGAGCGGTGTGATCACCAGCGCGGAAAACTCCGCCGTTGATAACTCCACCACCTTCTCGATTTGACAATCATCCATCTGAAAATTGTTGGGTCTGTTCAAGAGATTTGCTTTGATTTTCATCACATTTTCCTTTCCTCTGCCCTATGGCAGATAGCTGCGCGGGTTCGTCCGCTCCCCGTTGACCCGCACCTCGAAGTGGAGGTGCGGACCGGTGGACCGTCCGGTGGAGCCGGACAGGGCGACCACATCCCCTGCCTCCACCGTCCGGCCCGCCGAGGCCAGCAGTTGGGAACAGTGGCCGTATAGAGTGGACAGGCCATCGCCGTGGTCGATGATGATATAGTAGCCGTACCCGCCCTGGTTGTAGGCGGAGACTGTCACCGTCCCCGGCAGGGCGGCGCGGATCGGCGTGCCGGTGGGTACCGCCAGGTCCATGCCGGTATGTCCCCGGCGCTCTCCCGTGATGGGGTCGATACGATTGCCGAACTCCGAGGTGACCACGCTCCGCCAGTTCTCCCCGATGGGAGAGCAGAAGCCGTCCGCCCCGATGAACGGCACATCCGAACCGGAAAAGCCGCTGCCGCTCCCGGTGTAGCCATAGCGGATCAGACTGTAGACGCTGTCCGCATTGGCTTGTTGATCATCGGTGGACTCTGTGCCCAGCACGGCGTAGATGTTCTTGTAGACCTGTGCCAGATCCTCGATAGGTACTGCCACGGTATAGGTTTCTTCTTCCTCTGTGGTAGTTCCATCTTCATTCGCTATGATTACGGTGCGGGTGCGCTCCTCATAGGTGACGAAGCAGTCCGCAAACGCCCGGCAGTCCTGGCGGCTGGGACTTTCCGCGCCGAAGTACAGAGCATAAAAGATGGCCTTGACACGGATACCGTCAAGGCCATTTTCATCCTCTGCCTGTGCGTTGATTTCAGCGATGGCTCCATCCAGCAAAGCGAAACAGGTCTGCATCTCTCCGATATAGGCACGGTACTCGTCCGGGAGTTCCGCAGGAATCGTCCCGCCGTAGAAGCACAGCTCCACCACAGAGAGGTTGTGGGAGGCGGAGCCCGAACCCAGAGAGCATAAAAAGGCGATGAGCAGGATCACCGGAGAGAGGATGGCCACCAGCACCCAGCCCAGCTTCTTCCGGGTATTTTCATCCGAGAGGGCGGCGATGGCCGCTTTGACTACCGCGGCGGCTGTGGCGCTCATAGACTCATGCCGCCCATGGCTGGGCCGTCCTGCTGTGGGCCGCTTTGCAGTTCTGACCAGTATTCGGACAGCGCATCCATGGTTTCCGCATGGCCGTCGCTCCTGCCGTAGGCCGCATCCCACAGGCGGTACTGCTCCAGATCCATGCCGCGATCCAGCAGCAGCTTGGCCGTATCCACCGCGTCATTTTGAATGCAGGCAGAGAGGGCGGCATAATCATCCAGTTCCACCGGCATCCCTGCTTTCAAAAGCCGCTCTGCCATCCATTCCAGATGACCAGAGAGCAAAGGACGGAGCACCTGGGAAATGTGACGGTCCGGCTGCGCCCCCTTTTCCACCAGCACCATGGCAGTTTGGAAATCCTGCCGCATGGCGGCCATGGGCAGCAGGCTTGGCGGTGCGGCGGCAATCTGCTCCGGGGTGCATCGCCGGAGCAGGTCTTTGGCGATCTCCTGATGATCGTGTCCATAGGCGTACTGGATGACCTCGCCGGGGAGCGTGGGACGCGGCTCTGAGAGCCGGCTTTTCATCTGCTCCACCAGAGTCTGCACCCGCTGGCTGTCTCCCGTATCCACCGCCCGCTTGCAGGCGGTGAGGTAGGCTTCCGGCGAAATACTCCTTGCGTCGGCCAGCAATGTCAGAACCATCTTCCGTCCAACTATCCCCGGCCGTCCAGCCGCCTCCGCCAGCAGACTGTCCGCCTGATTCGGCACCTTGGGGTAAAACTGCTTGAATGTTTCCAACTCGCCGTCCCGGATGGCCAGTACTGTTTTGTCATAGTCGCTCATGCGCAGGGGCCGCTGACCAGCCGTGTCCATATAGGCGGTGATGCTCCCGGTCATGCGCCGTAGAAGCTGCTCGGTCTGGGACATGGCAGCCTCCTGTCGTTCCCGCTGCTCTGCCAGCGCCTGGATGATGGTACGCTGTTCCGCGGGATCCAGGTGGACGATCATGTCCTCTGGCTCCGGTCGTTCCCCCAACCGCATATACCGGGCATAGGTGCCGCCATCCCCGTGGAACGCCTTGGTGATGGCGGAGGAGATGAGAAACATCCGGTCAAGGTCCGCGCCGGTATCGCCCAGGGTCTTGCCGGTGATGAAGCTCCTGGTGACCGGCTGGCCGTTTTCATACCACTTCAGGTACACATCCAGATAGACGCCCTCGCTGCCGCCATAGTCGGTGGTACAGAAGATGTCTGCGTCCTGGGGGATCTCCCGGCCATTTTCCCACTCCTGAGCCAGCAGAAAATACTCGTCCGGCAGATAGCCCATGCCCTCCAGCCGGTATTTCAGTTCCTCGAAAACCTCCTGGGCTGTGCGCTGTCCGGCACACTTCAGCTTGCGGGGGTCTTCCTCGGAAGGCTCCCATTTGTCCAATTCAATGGTTTTCATCTGATCAATACTCCTTTCCTATCCTCCGTCATAGCAGCCGCAGGGCATATCATGTTCCGGGAACATCCAGCACATGGCCATCTGATTTTTATCCGCCTCCACAAAGTCCCGCCAGGACCAGTTCCGCCCCAGGCCCTTGACACTGATGAGGTTGGGCTGGGCGTTGTCCTCGATGGCGATGGCCCGGTCAAAGAGATCCCGGTGGTTGTGGTAGAGGGTGCGGATCTCATGGTGCTTCATCGCGGGGCAGAAAAAGCAGGAGGACTTGCCGGGCAGCGGCAGGCCCTCCTGCTGGATGGCGGCAACGCAGTCCTCCCGCCCCCAGCCCCAGTCGATCAGGGGATATTCCATCTGGTATTTCTTATCCTGTATATCATAGACATAGGCGTGGGTCCTGCGCTGCTCCTCGTCGGCGTCATAGCCAATGAACTTGACTACCTTCTCGCCTCTGGCCCACACCTCCCGGCAGGGCGGATAGTTGTTGCAGAATTTTTCTTGCGGACCGGCCTTGTGCTTCAGGGAACACCTCTTGTAGCCATAGGCCAGAGCGGGGAGGGTGCCGGAACGGAGGCACTCCTGCTCCAGTGTCAGGCGGTCCCCATTCATGTCCATGTATTCTACCACTGTGATCTTCGGCATCCCGTGATTTATCAGCCACTGGTCCATGACGGACAGGTACTCATAGGTGTGGGGCTGCTCGCAGCCTGTATCCGCAAAGAGAATGAGGTCGGCGGGGATATTTTTGTGGTACATTCCAATCAGCATAGCGGTACTGTTTGTGCCGCCGCCATAAGAGATGACATTCATAGCTGGCTCCCTATTGCGCATTTGCGTTCTCAGGCCAGCCGAGTTCTTCGAGCTTCAGAAAGTATGCAAAGGTTTCCGGCGCGGCATCTGCCAGAGGGCGCATCCTATCCTCGTTTTCACTCCAATCGATCCAATACTCAAAAAACTCCGCAAAATACTCCCGCGAATTGACTGTTGAGTAGTCTCCCAGTACAGCACGCGCGGATCCCGACTCCTTCTCATAGAGCTTTTCCGTGGTGGATGGAAAGCCAATTACCTGATGATAGAAGTGCCCGAACTCATGAACGGTACAAGACGGCTCACGGGCATAGATCGTTTTTTGACGATAACTGGTCGCACCGGCGCACTGCATATTCAACTGCTCACTTAAATCGTCCAGATACTGACTGTCCAGATCAAACGACCAGCCGTGCGCTGTATATTCATCCAGAATAGCCGCGGGAATCTTTTTCATCTCGACAAGATAGGAGCCGAGATATACCTGATCAACATTATTGATGTTCAACCGCTCCACCATCTCGGGGGGATCGACGTGCAGCCCTTTGGTACGGACCAGATAGATGATCTGTGCCGCTTCGCCGCGTGTGATACGTTCCAGTGGATCGGTATTTTCCGCGCACAATCCATTTTCACAGGCGATACGAACATAATTATCAGCGTCGCTCATGTATTCTCCGTCTTCATACAGCTCATAACAGTAAACGGGAATCCCCTCTGCCGCAAAAGCACTGGCATAAATTGCGCTGCGGCACATCTCCGTGTCTGGTTCCAGTACCGCACTCATATTGAGCCATCCCTCTTTGTACGCAAGCTCGAGCTGGGCCTGCCCGAAGGGAATACCAGGAGTTTCGGGAACCTCCTTATCATAGGCACGGCAGATCATGACTGCCCACTGGCGGGTGGTGATGACAGCGTCGGGCGAAAAGTTATTGTCCCCGGTCCCACAGGTGATCCCGTTTTCAGCCGCAAAGGAAATGCCCTCATACCAAGGGGATTCCGCGCTGACATCCCGGAATCCCGGATCATTGGCCGCAGATGCTGGGGCGGTCAGCTGCATACACAGGGCTGCGGTCAGCATGAAAAAAGATAATATGGTATAGATTCGTTTCATTGATGTTCCTTTCCAAAAAGAAAACAGCCTGGAAGCCGCTTGGCAATTTCCAGGCCATTGGTTCGGAATGAGCTCACTAACTTACGGGTTCACCGTCCGCCCGCCTTTCCAAACAGCTTTTCCTTATAGGGCGGTGCATGGACCTCCAGCAGATACCGCTCGTTACCGCACTTGTAGAGGCAGACGCCCCTCTGGGGATAGCGGATGAGTTCGAACTCAGCAGGCTCCAGTTGGAGGTTGTCCATATAGAACTTCTTGTTCACGCTGCCTGCGTTGAACAGGAACTGGTGGGTGGGGATGGCGAACAGGGGCCGGGTCAGCTCCCGAATACCGTCCACATCAAAGTCCTCCAGATTCTGGCTGGCCAGGATCATGGAGGACTCCTTCTTCCGCACCCGCTTGAGGCTGTTACGGATATATTCGATGGTGGTCAGGTTGCTCAGCCAGATGTACAGCTCGTCCAGCGTGGCCACGGTATTTCCCTCGGTGAGCAGCTTGTCGCTGAGATAGGAGAGGATATTGAACAGCATGGCGTTCTTCACATTCCGGCTGGCCTGGAGGAGCCCCTTGACGCCGAAGACCAGGAAGCGGGAACTGGTGATGTTGGTGTGGCCGTTGAAAAACTTGCTCTCCGCGCCGCGGCACATGGAGTGGAGGCCCAGCAGGACCTCCCGCAGCAATTCCCTGGTGTAGAGGGGGAATTCCTCCTGGTCATAATTCTGATACGCATCCTCAATGATACGGTAGAGGTCGGAGAGAACGGGGTAATCCGTGGGGGTCAGGGACAAAAAGTCCGTGTTGTCATCCATGCCCCACTGGGCGTACAGCCGCTCCAGCATCAGCTCGATGGTGTCGATGTGCTTGTCCGCGAAGTCCTCCTTGTAGGAGCGGAAGAAGTCCTTCAGGAAGGAGATATGCTGGCTCAGCCGGGTCTTCTGGCGAAAGGCCGCGGGAGCGTCCGGGTCATCTTCGCCGCTGACATCCCACAGCTTGGGCTGGAGGGGGTTGATCCGGTATATACCGCTCATGAGGTCAAGAAAGCAGCCGCCCAGGTTGACGCACAGGTCAGTCAGCTCATGCTCCGGGTCCAGGCAGATGGCGCGTTGCCCGCTCTCCAGGATGTTGCACAACAGGAGCTTGAGCAGATAGCTCTTGCCCTGGCCGCTGTTGCCCAGGATGAGGACGCTGGCGGTGGTCTTGTCGTCGGCACGGCGGTTCAGATCCACGATGATATGCCCCGCCGCAGATGGCGTGGTCGGTGTTGAACTTCACCGCCGTGGGCGCGATGAGGTCCAGGAAGTCCTTGACGCGGGGTTCGGCAGGCTTGGCCGGAGCCTTTGCTTTCTTTTTCTTCTGCGCTTTTTTAGGCATCCTGTGTCACCCACCTCCCGCCGTCACAGTCTTCGAAGTGTTCTGTGGTCACATCCTGCTGGTAGTAGACCGCCAGCAGGCGCTTGATGTCCTGCTCACCGGCCAGACGGACATGGAAGCCCTGGTCCCGGATGCGCTTTTCCGTCTGGCGCAGGCGGCTCTCGGCGGTCTCGCCGTTTTGCTGCTCCGGGCGGCAGACGAAGGCAAATTCCCGTGCCGAAGCGGTGGCGGACTGGATCTCGTCCAGGTGGGCGCTGTCCTGCCGCAGCAGTTCCCGCAGGGCGGGCAGCTCCTCGTCCTCCAATCGCTGGCGGTACCAGTCCTTGTTGTGCCGGAAGGACTCACGGGAGTCCAGAGCCAGCATCCGCAGCTCCGGCATGGCGCACAGCAGGCGGGTCAGGGCCAGCATCCGGCCTCGGATGCCCTCGTCCGAGAGGACGGACAGGTTGTCCGGCTTGATAAGAAAAAAGGCCAGTTCTCCATCGGCGGTCTTGAGGCCGTGATCGGTGAGCTGGCTGATGCCCATGAGCTGCCGGGTGGTCTGCCGCTGGCGCAGCTCCTTTTTCTGTTTCCTATTCAGTATTCTCACTCCATTCATAGTACTGCTGTTTCAAAAATAAAAAGCAAACGGCATAGCGCAGGAAGTCCAGAATGCTGGCGTCCTCCACGCGGATGCTCAGGAAGGCGAAGAGGACGGTAACCACCAGCGGGGGCAGGAAGCCGCTCTGTGCCAAGGCCAGGACAGAGAGCAAAAGCCCGATCCCGATGATGGCCACATCCCGCAGCGTCCACAGCCAGAGCATCGCCTTGGCTTTCAGATTATCAGGGTAGATATATATGGTCAGATTCCTCCTAACGAAAAGGACGGGAAGTAACGCCTCCCGTCCTTGGCCTATTTCTGGATAGTGGTGATATAGGGCGCGGTTCCCTCATGCAACAGAGTCCTTCGCTGCGGGCTTTTCCTCCTCACTCAACTCGGGCAGGACTTCCACGACAGGGATCCCGTCCTTCTCCTGGCAAGTCTCCCAGCCGGAGACGGCATTTTCGATCAGGGTGACCACGAATTCCTTTTGGGAGAGCTTCTTGTGGGCGGACAGGTAGGCTTTGATCTGCTGGAACAGCTCCTCCGTGACGGTGAACGCCAGTGTCCGCTCTCCTTTCTGGGATTTGTACCCCTCCAGGGGCTTAAGGGTCTTACCCTGTTTCCACAGGGCGAGGCCCTGCTCCACCAGACCAACCACGAAGTCCCGCTGGGACTGGTCTCCGTGGGCCGCCAGATACTGCTTGACCCGCTGGAACAGCTCCTCCGATACCGAGAACGCCATCGTCCTGCCGCCCTCTGCCCTGGGGCGCGGTTTGGGCCTTTCGTAATGCTCCCGGAGGATCCGTTCCATAAGGATGCCGGTGGTCAGAGCCTCGTCCGCCGCCACATCCTCCCGGATCTTCTGGTGGAGTTCCTCACATAAATTGATGGTCAGTTTGCCCATTTTGTGCGCTCCTTTCCTTTTGGTAGGGCAAGTATGTCCCAAGCCATGGCCAAAAGCTATTCACCAAACCCAACGAAGAACAGGGCATGAAACGAAGCACAAGCGACAAGCCCTTTCGCGGAACTTTTGGTGGCCATTTGGTGCAATGGCGTGTATAATCAAGACAGCTTGATTGTGGGAGGGTCTTGAGATGAAACGGTGCCGCTGGGCGGATCCAAGCTCGGAATTATACACCGCCTATCATGATAATGAATGGGGGCGGCCGGAGCATGACGACCGCAAACTCTTTGAGATGCTTATTCTGGAAGGGTTTCAGGCTGGTCTCTCCTGGCTGACGATCCTGAAAAAGCGGGAGGCGTTTCGGGCCGCGTTTGACAACTTTGAGCCAGCCGTGGTCGCCCAATACGGCCCGGAGAAGGTGGAGGCTCTGATGTCGGATGCGGGAATTGTGCGCAACCGGCGCAAGATCATGGCCGCAACTCAAAACGCCAGGGTGTTTCTCACCATTCAGGCGGAGTTCGGCTCCTTTGACCGCTACCTTTGGGGCTTTACCGGGGGCAAGGTCATCTTGAACACAGATGATGAAATGCGCGCCCGCACGGAGCTGTCCGACCGCATCTCCAAAGACCTGAAGCGCCGGGGGATGAGCTTTGTAGGCAGCACGATTATCTATTCCTTTCTTCAGGCCACAGGAGTGGTGAATGACCACGAAACCTGCTGCTTCTGCTATCCGGGAAATCAATAGCCTGCGGCCATGGCAATGCCGCGCATGATGAACTCCACACAGGGGATTGCCACGCTGTTGCCCAGCGCCTTATAGCGGGCCGAGTCCGACGCGCCGGGCAGGTCCGTCCAACCGTCCGGGAAGCCCTGGAGCCGTTCACATTCCAGGGGCGTCAGGCGGCGGATGAGCAGGGGGCCGTCTACGACCAGCTTATCCTGCCCTACATACTGGCTGTTGGGTCCTTTCCGGTCGCTGCTGGTCAGGGCACCCACCGTCTCCTGATACACCAGATCGGTGGCGTCCTTGTGCTGGCGGGCGCTTTCAGTGGAAGCTACTGCGTCATCTTTGAATACATCCACCCGCTGACGGGAGAAGACCGCATGGTGATCCGTGGCGGTCAGGGTATAGGCGATGTTCTCCTGATACCCGATCCCGTTGCCGCCGTTTTGGGGCTGGCGGTCGATGGCATTGCCCGTAATGCAGAAACAGGGAGCGTCCGTCACCAAGGGCAGGTTGTTTCCGCCGGTCCCCGCTCTTGCGGATAGTGTGGGAGATATAGGGTGCGGGCCGGTATAACGGGCATCAACGCCGTGATTCTCATAGACCAGCGGCTGGTGTCCATGCTCCTGTGCCCGCAGGGTGCCGGAGACATCCTTGCTGCACCCCATGGCCGCGCCGCCCTGGTCATTCAGGCAGAGGACGGACGGCACCATGTTCGTTCCACTCTCAGCGGCTTTCAATGTGGGCGCGATCTCCTCCTGATATCCGATCCCGCCCGCTGTAGGCGCGGCTCCGGCACAGAAACCTGCGGTCAGTACACAGGGATAGCCCTGGCCGGGCATACCGCCCCCGCCGCTTATGGACGTATGCCGTTCCGGGCTGAGATAGCACTCGCCGTTTCCCTTGGTCACCACGCCTGCGGCAAACAGCAGCCCGCCGGGAATCCGCCCGCCTCCGCCGTCCGCGCCGGCCAGGGTTGGAGCTTTTCCCTCTGGGGTAAACACACGGGCCTGCTGCGTATCCCATGGGTTGAGACAATTTTCAGCAATAAAAGCCTGCTGTTTCATTCCCGGCTGTGCGCCCAAAGCCCCCGCTACATCGTGGATATCCCGCACCTCGCGCCCCAGGGCGGCTTCTCTTGCCGCTTTGCGGCAATTCACCTTCTCCCGCTGATTGGCCGCAAAAGCTGTTGGTGCGATCACTCCGTTACGCCCAGTAGACATGCCGCAATTGGTGCCAAGTGTTGCGGAGACCTGATCGGTGATATCTCCATAGTAGCCATCGAAGCCGACAGGCTCTGTTGCGGTATGATATGGTTGTCCCGGCCTGAGAATCAGTCCCGCCTGCGCCATCAGCGCCGCCTTGAGCTGTGCCGGCAGCTCTTTGCCCCGTTCCTCCGCCCGCCGCAGGATACCCAGGCAGGCCGTCCTGCTCAGATAGTATTTTCTCCGGGGGCTGGTTTCCAGGATATCGGACAAAGCACACTTGACAGGCTCCCGCGGAGCCGGTCCGGTGTTGAGCGGCGGACCATTTTCCCGCCACGGGGAGCGGAGTTCCCAATAATGGCACCCAAACAGATCCACATGGCCCCTGGACAGGTCCAGGTGGAAATAGGGGATGGAGATCAGCACGGACAGGGACACGGCTTTGCTTTTTTGTTTTGGCTGGCTCTCGAATATATCATCTACATCATCAGGCTCATCCAGAGAGAACAGCATCATCTGGCCGTTGCTGTCGTAGTTCTGCATGGTCAAACCTCCGTGTTTAAACTATCAAACAGGAGCAGGGGCGCGAGAGGGCCGGCGAAGTCCGCCACCAGAAAAATGCGCTTTCTCCGCTGAGCGACGCCCCAGAACTGTGCGTCCAGACAGCGCCACGCCAGTGAGAAGCCGGTCTCTATCGCGATATCTCCCGCGTCCGGCCACGAATAGGGATAGGACCGTGGAACCTCCGCGCCGGCGTCATGGATCCGAATGATCTCCTCCAGCACGATGCGAAAGTCCTCACCCTTGGGCGATCCGCTGCTGAACGCGCCAGGCACATTCTCCCAGCATAGCCAGCGGGGACGGATGTCGGCTGCCGTGCGGCCCCGTTCTCTCTCCGCCGTCCGCATCTCCTTGACGATGCGGATCTGCTCCATAAAAAGACCGGAGCGGGCGCCAGACAATCCGGCGCGCGCCCCGGCCACTGAGAGATCCTGACACGGGCTGCCCCCGCAGATGATGTCCACAGGGAACAGCAGCCTGCCGCTCAACTTTGTAATGTCGCCCTTATGGGCCATGCTCGGGAACCGCTGTTCTGTGACCTTCATGGGGAACGGCTCGATCTCGCTGGCCCAAAGCGTTCTGATACCATGCCGCTCCGCCGCAAGGGGAAATCCGCCGATGCCGTCGAAGAGACTCCCCATCGTCAGGGTCACCCCATGGCCATCCCCATCCCCTCTGTATGCGAGAGCTCCGTGGACTGGATCTCCTCCGTGCTGACGCTCCGCACGGGGATGCCGAAACGCTCCGCCAGTTCTTTTTCTCCCGTCATGCCGGGGCTGATCCGGTCCCCGCACAGCCAAAGCTCGTCGCACCGTTTCAGCATCCGGTTTCCCATGGCAATGCCGAGCTGCCGTTCCTCCGGGGCGCTGTCATCCAGCATCTGGGTGTAGAGCAAACGTGGCGCAAAGGGCGTTACGCCTTGGGAGATGGCATACCGGCACGCCTGCCGGGCAAACTGGAGGTTCTGTTCCACATCCCCGGACAAGGGGGAAGCGATGTAGACCACCGCGCCAGGGGCATTTTCCTGTGTCTCTGAGCGGAAGAGATAGGCCGGGTCGTTGACCACCACACCCTCTCTGCCGAATTCCACCGCGTGTTCATTTGCCGCGGCCCAGTCCAGATATTCCGGATCGGCGGCCTGGCGGTACACCTCCGGCAGCCATTTTGCCGGGATCCTGAGCAGTCCGGAGGTGTGTTCCAGCTCCTTGTCCATGGTGTAGGCGACAGCTTCCCGAACAGCGGGGAGCAGAGGGCCCAAGTCCTCCGGGGTGTGATCCCAGAAGCTGATCTCCCGCAGGACCACATCCTCATACCGCTCCCAGCTCCCGCTGTCATCCTCGTTCCACACATAGTCGGCTGAGGTGATGGTCACACCCTCATCATTGCAGTTGATCCAAATAGTCTTATCCAGTTCCGGGAGCCGCACGGCCAGCGTCCCCACCATGCATCCGCCTCCGGTGTTGCCATAGATACGGTCTATGACTGCATACCGCATGACTCCGGGGTCTGGCGTTGTATCAAGAGCCTTGATCAATTCAGCCTGAACACTCCGCTCTATATCATGGCCGCCTGGATACTCCACACATTGGTACTTTACAGCGGGATGACGGTTGAGACGGAGCGCCTCCATATCCCAAAGCTTCTGTTTCGCGCTCCCACACTCAGTAAAGAACAGGCGCTGGCCGTTCTCAGATAAAAAGCCGGAGAGCCCCGCCATGGGACTCTCCGGCCTCGCTTCCACCCAGATCGCGTAGATTTTAGGTGGACGGTTTTCTTTTCCTTCTGTCATATACAACGCTCCTCCTTATTTCGGCGCCACCGCCTGCACAACGGTGCGGGTGGTGTTGACGGCGGCCTGTGCGGTGTAGACTGCGCTCATGATATTGGCCCTTGTCGTGGTGTCCAGCCCGAAGGTCCCGGCAATCCGGGGCACTTCTCCCGCGGAGAGCATGAGGCCCAGCCCCAGCAGGGCGTGGTCCTTGAAGACCATAAGCCCAGCCACAAGGATGGTGGATTGCAGGAAGGCCGTCAGGCACAGGCCGATGACCTGCTTGATCCACTGGGTGAACCCGTCCACATATCCGCGGGGGATGCTGAACATATAGAGACTCCCCACGGCGATCTGGATGAGCAGGATGCCGCCCCGCTTCAGATTGGCGAAGAACACCTTGATCACCGCGTAGGCCATGAGGATGATGCAGAACAGGAGCATGATGGGGCTGGTGATCAGGCCGATGCCGAAGTCCAGCGTCACCTGCGTCATATCCGCGATGCTCTCCACGCTGTTCAGGTCCGTGATGATCTGCTGCCCCACATCCCCGATGCTGGTCCCATAGCCGGTGATCCCGGCGCTGAGCCGCCCTTGCAGCGATACGGAAAGGGCATAGAGCCGGATGGGTACCGTCGTGAACAGGCTGACCGCCAGGAAGCCCTTGATGGCGTTGAGGGCGGTGTGCTGGAGATTGGCCCGGCCGGTGGTGTACTCGATGCCGAACTCAAAGGCGCATACCACCAGGCTCACGCCAAACAGCGCCCAGCCAAGCTGGGAAAAGAACAGCACGATGGCCTGCACCCACTCCAGCTCGAACAGCTCCACGCCCATGTTGCCCATGGCCGAGAAGAAGTTGCCGAGAAAGCCCACCACCTGGCCATAGAACCAGTCGATGAGGTTGTCCATGATGGTGGCGGCTACAAAGTCCCAGATGAACAATGAATGACTCACCTCGTTTCAAAGGCCGTATCATCCGTTTCTGGGACAGTCAAGGGGCCGCACAGATGGTACGGCCCCTTCGTTTGTTTACATGGTCTGCTGCCACTGCTGGGCGGCGGTCTGCTCCTGGAATACTTCCAGATAGCTGGAGACTGCGTTGGTCAGCGTTTCATAGTCCGCCGCTGTAGGGCGGTAGGCGTACCAGTCGGTCTGCCCATTATCCGTCCATGCGTAGGGACCGCTCCGCCGAATGTAGGGGTTATCCGTCTGCCCCTTGCCCCAGAGGTCCGCAAAGCGCAGGCGCAGGGCGTCCACCTGCCCGTCGTTGCGGTTCAGGATGGTCATCTGGATCGCCTCATAGCGATCCGCCATGCCGCAGGTGACGAACTGCAGCTTGGCCCGGTTCATCTCGCTCAGGCGGACATAGCAGGCCCGGCCCACAAATACCGCGTCGGGATAGATGGGCTGCACGATCTTTCGCAGCTCCCGTTCAAAAAAGGTCATATGCATGCCTCAGATCCCGATGATGCCCCAGATGTAGAGGGGCGCGGTGAGGGTAAAGACCAGACAGGCGAACAGGATCACCGGGCCGGTCCACTCGAACTGGCCATGCTTTCTATAGTCGAAGTACGCCATGGCCAGTTTGGTGAAGAACGCAATGGCGAGGATCATATCCAGCGCCGGGAAGACCACATTGTCCACCACGGTCTTGATCTGCGCCGCCGCGTCCTTCCAGGTGCTCTCCACGGCGGAGGCCACATCCCCCGCGGCAAAGGCGGGGACGCAGCAGACCAGCGTCAGGGCAAGAACAAGGGTCAGGGCGCGGATGATTTTCTTGTGCTTCATCTTGAAAACCTCCTGTGCGTTTATAAAGTGGGAGCGCCGCCTTGTTAGGACGGCGCTCCTGGTGAAATGAGATGGAACGATCAATAGCCGGTGCGGGGCAGGGGCTTGGAGGGCTTATAGACCCTGGTCACCCAGCGGGTGGTTGCCATGATCCACTGGCCGTCGTAAACGCCGCCCGCGTCCGCCTGGTTGGTGAACTGGGTACCGCCGGTGAGCCAGGAAACCACATTGCAGTACACCTTGGGTGCCTCCACCTGCCGGAAGTTGGCGGGGACAACGCCGAAGGAGACCATGAACTCCGTCACATACTCGTTGGAGGCCAGCCCCAGCGCGGCGGGAGAGGCGTCCAGCATATAGTTCTGCATGGTGCTCAGGTTGTCGTACATGGTGCGGTACTCGCCGTTCAGGTTGGTCTTGAAGACTACCTTGTAATTGCCCTGCACATTGTAGGTGCCGGTGACGATCTTATCCAGCCGCACTGCCTGCACGGGCAGGGTATCCCTCCAATAAAAACTGGTCAGGCTGGTGGTGGAGTTGTTGGCGATGCCGGAAAAGTCATAGCGGATGGACTGGCCGGGCATGACCTCGGTGTAGCCTGTTTTCTTGATGCTGACATTGGTATACAGGCTCTTGTTGGTCATGGCCGCCTTAACGATCTGGCCGGCGAACTCGATCTCCACATCAATGGGCGTCTGATCCAGGCCATAGAAGTCCGCACTCTGGGATTCGATCACCTGGTAGCGGCCCAAGGGGAGGGGCTTGCTGACGGCAACGCCGTTTTTCCCTGTTTTGATCGTGTCCACCAGCTTGCCCGTCCTGTAGTTATAGATTTCAAAGATGGTGTTGGGGATGGGCGTCCCAGCAGGCCAGCCGTTCATACTGTTGTAGTCCGCGGAGGTCTTGGTCACTTGGATTTGGCCGGTGATAGGTGTATTCTCCCATTCGATTTCCGTGGTCGTCCCCGCGGTGACATAGACGGTCTTGAGCTGCGTATCCGGGACATATCCCTCATTTTCCAGCTCCCGCAGGTAAAACCGCCCGGAGCCGGGGAGATCATCGATATAGACATAGCCGTCCTGGTCACTGGTGTACTGGCCGATGGGGTTCTTGTTCGCATCGTAGAGCAGGAAGGTCACGCCATAGATCCCGGAGCCGTCCGCCGTTGAGACCTTGTGGATCAAAATACCGGAAATAGGCGCGTTGGTCACGGTCAGCGGTGGACAGCTCCCGTCCTTCACGGTGAAATAGTGGGGTGTGGAATCCAGTTTGAAGCCCTCGGCGCTCTCGGTCTCTACCGCATAGTAGCTGTCATCCGGTAGTGTCACAAAGACGCTGCCGGTTTTCCCGGTGGTCACGGTGTCCACCAGAGCGTCATCCGATACCCTGCGAATTTCAAAGGTGGTGTTGGGGATGCGCTCGGTCTTGTCCGCTGAACTGATCTTGATGATCTCCACGCCGCCCACTGCGTTGTTGTAAAAACGGATAGTCTGGGTGTCGTTGGGATTCACGGTAACGGTTTGGCTGCGGCTGTTCTCGTCAATGGTATAGCCAGACACACTTTCCAGTTCAGTCACGACCACCGTGCCTGTAATTCCGGGGAGGATGATCTGCCCGCTGGCATTGGTATAGTAGATGCCTTTGGAGGAAAGAGTGCCGCCGGCGGCGTCCACATAGCGGCCATCCGCGTATTTGATCTCGAACTTCACGCCCTCCAGGGGAACGGTCTTTGTGCTATTCCGCCCCAGTTTCTCAATGATTAGATTTCCCAGAGGCTGGTTGCGGAACTCCACGGTGACGGTCTGGCCCGCCTTGACCTGAACGGTCTGGGGGGTGTCATCCAGCAGGAACCCCGATTTTCCTCTGGTCTCCTTGATGACCATCGTGGTGCCGGGATCGACATTCTCCACCAGAAAAGTCCCGGCGCTGTCGGTCACGAACTTGCCGTTGGCGTCGCCCACCACGGCCCCGTCCGAGGTCGTTACCAAGAACTCCACATCGCTCAAAGGCGTATTGTCGGCGCTGGACACCTTTTTTACCAGAACGGCCCCCTTGGGACTGTTGCCGAAGTAGACGGGAACGACCTCCTGCTCCTGGCCGGAGAGGTACACTGTCTGGGGCGGGGTGTCGATCACATGGGAGCCATCGCTGGAGAGCTCCTCGATGATATAAGTGCCAGCCTTGCAATTTGTGACCGTGAAAGAGCCGTTGGCCGAGGTGCGGTAGGTGCCGATGACAGTGCCCCCTGTGCCGCTGGTATTGCCGCTCAAATAACGGACTTGGAACCAGCAGTCAGATAAGGCGGCCCCGGTCTTGGAGTCATATTTCCATACACAGATAGCGGAGAGAGGTGTGTTCTCAAACAAGAAGGTGTGGCCCTTGCCCGCCTGAACAAATGCCTCCTGGGTATCGCTGTCCTTGATGGAGAACCCGGTGGGCGGTGCCAACTCCTTCACCCGGAACCACCCGTCCCGCAGGCCATTAGCCGGGCCGGTCAGCTCAATGCGGCCATTCTCGTCCGTTGTGAAGATGCCCAGGTCGTTGAACTCCCCGGTGCTGGTGTTGTTGCTGGCATACCAAACCTGGAACCGCACATTAGAGAGTCGGTCATGGGTGACGGAATTTTCCTTGATGATCTCGATAGACGGACGCTTGAAATTCTCGAAATAGACGTCACGGTCCCGGTTGGGGTACATCGTTACAAGCTGCGACTCCTCTGCCAGCAGGTAAGGCTCCGGGACGGATTTCTCGATGACCTCCACCACCGAGGGCAGGAGGTTGGGCACCACGGCAACGCCGTTCTCGTCCGTCTCCACCTCCGCGATGGAGTGGCCGTCCGCGCCTCTGACCAAATAGACCGTTCCGGGGATCGGTTCGCTGGTATCGCCGTCCCGTTTATGGATATACAAATTGGAGCGGCGGTCATTGGTCAGCACCTTGGTGCTGGTCTTGCCAGGAAACAGCTCGATGTGGTATTCTCTGAGGTCGAGGATGTGATCCGATCTTGTGGAAATTTCAGACAGGGAATAGACGCCGGGTTCCAGGCCCTCCCAGAGAATTTCTCCTGTCGGGCCAGAGGTGCGGTCCAGATAATAGCTGCCGTCCTCGATCTTAGCCAGCCGGAAGGAAATGCCCTCCAGCGGTGTGCCGTCAGAGCTCTGCTTGATGAGCAGCAGCGAGGGCAGCCTGGAGTTGGTGAACACATACTCGGCGTCCACATTGGGGCCAAGGTAGACGATGCGCTGGGCGTCGTCCACCACATAGCCGGCACAGGACTTCTCCGTGACCACATAAGAGCCCGCGGGGAGGTTCTCGTTGGTCAGGTCGATCTCGCCCTTGGCGTTGGTTCGGAACTCCTCCGGGCCGTAGCTGCCGTCCACGGCCTTGATCTCGAAGACCGCGTTGGGAATGACTTTAGAGGGATCGGCGGAATCCACCTTGGTGAGCCGCAAGCCGGGTGTCCGGTCATTGAAGAACAGCAGCTCCCGGATACCGTCCCCGGCTTGGAGCTCCACCTCCTGGGGCGTGGCGTCCAGGATCAGGCCGGGATCCCCTGTGTCCACCTCCACGGCCCGGTAAGTGCCCGGTTCCTGATCGGTGAGTAGGATCTCCCCAAATTCATCGGTGCGGAACCTGCCCAGGGATACGCCGTCCCGGAAAATCTCGAAGGTGACGTCGGGCATAGCCACCTTGTTTTTTCGATCATACTTGATGATCCGGATCCCCGGCAGCTCTCGGTTGATCAGCAGGAAATCGGAGACCTCCCCGGCCACAACGGTGGTATTGTAGGTGGCATCGTCCTTCAGCCAGCCCACCGGGGCGGTCCGCTCCAAAATTTCGTATGCACCCGGCTTGATCCGGTCGAAGAAAGCGCAGCCCGCGAAGTTCGTTTCCTGTACATAGGTGGTGCCGCTCTCGATGTGCCTGATCTGCACCACCGCGCCGGGCAGCAGGTCGCCGGTATCGCTGCGCTTCTCCACCCGGAGGGAGCCGTAGGCGTCGTTGTAAAAGGTGACCTCAGCCACCTTCCCGTACTCCACGTTGACATTCTGCACATCCGGGGTGCTGATCAGGTGATCCGGGGCAGGTTCCCGTTCAATGACCGTATAATTTCCACAGAGGGTCAGGTCGAGGAGCACCTCGCCGGAGCTGTTGGAGGAGAAGGTGCCCACGCTGGCGCCGTTGGGGTCGATGACCTCGAACAGGGCCCCGCTGAGCCGCTTTTCGCTCCCCGTCTCCTTTTTGATGATGCGCAGCCCGGTGTCCGGGGTGTCCTCCGGTTCATCGCTGTAATTGCTCTGGGCAGACAGACGGATGGGGGTGGTGGGGTCGGTGTCGCAGATGTAGTTCTGGAGCTCCCCGTACTTGCCCTGCTCCGCGCAGACCGCGTAATAGATGGCGTACTGGTACACATTGCAGGAGAAGGCCAGCTGGACGCTGCCGCTCTTGCCCTCCACGCTGCCGGCCGGGTACAGCACCTTTACCTGCCCGGCATAGCCGTCCCCGGTGCCGCTGGTGGTGATGGCGGTAATGTCATTGTTGTTCGTATCCACCAGCCGGGTACCCTCCGGCACCTCGTCGGGGTTGGCGAAGGACACATTGATATCGTAATCGCAGACCCAGGTATCGCTTTTGATGGTGAATACCTGCTGGAGATACTTCGTCCCGTTGATGGTGACGGGATAGGCTGTGTCCTGATCCACCGTGCTGGTCAGCCTGGGGGACTGGGTGCGGCTCCACGCGGTGCCGCGGACATAGATGTTCTTGGCGGCAGCCAGGATCGCCTGCGCCCGCTGCAGCTCCACGCCCGTCAGGTTGGGATTGACCTTGAGGTTGTTAATGTCCCAATTGGGGAGCAGATAGCACCAGAGGGCCATCTTGGTGGCGTAGTAGGCGTGATATTTGTTCTCCAGCTTGAGCTCACTAAGCCCTCTGGTGGGGTAGCCGTTAGCCACGATGCCCATGACCTTGGGGTCACTGGTCTTCTCCTCGGCCAGATACTCGATGCTCTCGCCGGGGGCCACCGTCTGAGGGACGCCCTTGGTGTTGGGATTGACGCAGTAAGCCGGGATCTCTTTCACCTGCCCGGTGCTGGAAACATAATTATAATAGGTATAGATCTGCTCCCTGATCCGCCCGTTGATGGACAGATAGGACATTGCCGTGCCGCCGTTGAAGATGTTCACCTCACCGAGCGCCTCCTCCTCGGAGCTGGCGGCGGAGGCGAAGCCGGTGCAGAGGCTCAGGAGCGTCACGAGGCAGAGGAGCAGGGATAGGAATCGTTTTTTCATGATTACCTCCTGTAGGGGCCGTGACAGGAGGGTCATTCAAATCATGTATTTTAGGTCGTGACTACACCTGGCACGGCCTGATGATCGGTTGTTTTTGAAAAATGGGCGCAAAAAAAGAGGCGGCAGTATGGGTGTCATACTGCCGCCGTCCCGCTGGGGGTCAGATGGCGTGGAGCTTGTACTCGGTGTACATGTACACGCCGTTGCGGAACACATCCCAGGCTTCCATGGAGTAGGTCCCCGGAGGACAGGAATTGAAGAGGTCCTCCAGCTCGCTTTCCCGCCAGGGCCAGAAGGAGTGCGCCGTCAGGCTGGGGTCTATGGTCAGCCGGATACGGACGGCGGGGGTACCCTTGGCGCCGTATTTCAGCTGACCGTTCTGGCTGGTGTCTGGATGGTTCCCCGCCAGGTTTTGGAGGGTGTACTGCATCCTGCGGGTCTCATAGAGGTTGCGGATAAAGAGGTAGTCGCCTGCTTCCAGATTGAAGTGGCGGGCCTCCGGCTCCGGCAGCTCCACCTCCGGGAAACTGCTCCAGTCGCAGGTGGGCGCGGGCAGTTCCCCCAGCGGGCCGCTGGCGAACAGGCTCTTGTCGTACCGGCTGACGTCGGTGATGGTGTAGTCCGTGCCGTCGTTGCAGCGGATCACATCGCCCGCCTGGGGGATGTAGCGGGAGCCATCCGCGGGGAGCTGGACGGTCCCATCCGCCTGGGCCTGTCCGGTGGAGATATGGACGGAGTTGTCGCTGGCCCGGTAGGTCACCGTGACGCCCAGCAGTTCGCCCAGCTCCACAAGCTGGATGTAGTTACGCCCGTTGATGGCATACGCCTCCAGCGCCACCTGCGCTCCGTCCAGATAGAAGCTCTGGGCGCTGGGCAGAGCTTTGAGGTACTCCGCCGCGGCATGGGCGGCGGGGCCGGTCATGGTGACGCCGGCCAGGATACCCGCCGTGACCAGCAGCATATTTTTCTTTCTGCTCATATCGTTGTCCTCCTCATTTTCAGATATTGTGGGGCTTTTGCAAGCAACACAATACCGTAAGGATGGCACAAAGTCGAGCGGAAAGAAGCGGGAAAGATGGAGAAATCAAAGGGTGTAAACGAAGCAGAATGGACAAGCCGGGGCTTGTGCTTATTTCTCCACGGCCTGGACGCACCAGCGGTACTCCCGCTGGTCACGGACGCAGGTATACAGGGTGAGCATATTCTCCGTGGAGGAGGCGAGGGCGCTGCGGTCTGTCTCAGACACCTTGGACACAGAGATCACCTTGTAGGTGCGGGTACCCAGCTTGGTGGTCAGGGTGATAGTATCACCCACCTCCAGCGTATGGATCTGACCGAAGTAGGCGTTGACGCCCCGGTTGTGGGCCGCCAAGGCCACATTTCCATCCCAGATGGAAGTTTCCTCAAAGTGGCCCGCGCCCTTTTTCAGCGTGGAACTTCCGGTACCCTCATAGATCTTGACGGTCAGGTCGATGGCCGGGATCTTCAGGGTGCCAAGATGCCCGCCGCTGTAGTAGAGGTCGTCCGTCACCTCGGTGTAGCCCGTGGAGGTGACTGTGCCGGAAGAAGTGCCGGGCATCGTGCTGCCGGGGACCACCACAGGAGAGCCGGTCCCGTTGATTACCGTACCAGTGGCGGCCATACCGCTGGGGGCCAGGTTGGGCGTCAGGTAAGTTCCCGTCCCCTTGGTGTCCGCACTGGGGCTGCCGAAGGCAGGCGGGATGAGGGCGGCGTTCTTGCTGACATCCTCATTCTTCCTGGCCCCGCCGTCCACCGTATGCACCACTTCGACAGAGGTGGGCGTGCCATAGTCCGGGCCGTCCGGCGCGTCGATGGTATATTCCAGCGGCTCCGCCGCGCTGGCGCCCACCGTGAGGGAGGCGGTCAGGCACAGGAGCAGGACAGCCGTTCTCAGCTTTTTCATTCAGCGTCACCTCCGCTTTCATCAGACTCACGGCGGCGTTTGAGGAACAGGGCGATGCCGACGCCGCCGCCAGCCGCCGCGACAACGCCCAGCGGGACCAGCACATAGGCCCAGTTGAACTGCTTCGGAGCTTCCAATACATCGGGCAGTTCCACGGCAGGCTCCACCGGGACGATGGCAGTCCCCTCAAAGATGGCCACATACCGGGTCTTGTTCAGGGCGATGCGGCTGACGGTGCCGGTGTAGTCGGCGGTAACGGTGTAGCCCTTCACATAGCTGCTGGTGGCGCTGCCCGTATAGGTGGCGACAGCGGTAAAGCGGTCCCCCAGGGCATAGCCGTCCGTGCTGGCGGTGTTGTCCGTCTGCCAGTCGATGCTCTGGAGCGTCAGGGTGCGGCCATTGTCCTCAATGGTCTTGGGGATGTACTGGGTGTCCTGTCCGGCCAGGTTGGGATAGCTCCGGGTGGCCTGGACTTCCTTTGTGGAACTGCCGTACCCGGCCACCTCCACCTGCACGGTATCCAGCTGGAGCGTCAGGGTCCCTGTCAGGCCATCATCGGTGATGAACTCCCGTTCCTGGGGCAGCAGGGCCAGCACCGAGGCCATGTCCTTGCTCTTGCTTTCCAGGGACACCGTCTCCGTGTGCTGCCGCTCCTCATATTCGGGGAGCTCCTGCTTGAGCAGGTCCGTCAGGGTGTAACGGAACCCGTCCTGCTCGAAGTCCGACCGGGGGATGCCCGCGGGATCGTCCGTGGGAGACAGGTCATAGATCTTCCTAATCTCACCCCCATCCTCGCTGCGGGTGATGGAGGTGGGATAGCACACCGCCACCGTTTCCGCGGCGGCAGCCTGGACGGGAAGGGCCATGGCCAGCGTCAGCGCCATGGCGCAAAGGGCAAATACTCGTTTCATGGGGTCTTCCTCCTCTTACATCGTCATGCCCATGTCCTGGGCGGGGGTAGCCTGCGCGGTCTGCTGCCGCTGGGGGAGCTGGGTCAGGGCCTGCTGGTAGGCGTCCAGCACCGCCTGATGGAACTGCTGGTGGAACTCCTGGGTGCAAGGGAAACAGATATCCCTGTACTCACCGCCTGACTTGTAGCTGGGCATGGAGACGAAGGGCCCTTTCTCGCTGTCTATCACCTTCACGCCCCGGATGGCGAAGCAGCCGTTGAGATTGACCGAGGCGTTGGCCAGGACCGGGCCGTCCGTGCGCAGGGTGTTGATCTTCACATCCACCTTCATGGGGAGCTGCTCCCGCTGGGCAGGCTGGCCCTGCGCGGAAACAGGGGCGGGTGCGCTTGCTTTTTTCATGCTGGGTTCCTCCTCATCATATAGAATTCAACGCGGATAAGCCGCCATGGGAACGGGGCGGTCATGGATGTGCAGAACCGAGACACAGGCGCTGGCGGCTTCCGCTGCCGCCCTGACCTCCCTCCAGAGTGGAAACGCCCGGTAGTCCGATGCCAGCACATCCATTCCCGCTTTTTCGTCCTGCGGAGGGATATGCCGCACCAGCTCCAGCACATGAACGCCGTCTGTCAGGCCAAAGGCTTTGACCCCGGAATCCGGCAAGGAGCGGTAGTGCTCCAATGCGTCGGCCAGGGATAAGAACCGGGACAGCCGCCAGCCGGTCACGCCTCTGGGGTCGCGGCCCAGCCGGAGATCGTCGATGGTATAATAGGAACACCTCATTTTTTGTCACCCTTACCCGCCATAGACGGTATCCCCCACGATCAGCCGCTCCTCCAGCTCCCCGACACAGATTCCGGTCGCTCTGAACATTTCCAGCACCTCCTCGGGCACATCCCGCAGGTCATGGTCATAGTCCGCCTCGGAGATGGTCACCGTGTGCTCCTCATCGTCTACCCAGGCGCACAGCTTGGCGTCCGCGGGGATACCGGCTTCCTCCCGCAGGTACTCCGGCAGGCCGATCTCGTCCTCATCCCGCGTCTCAAAGGGGCATTCCCCCTCGCAGCCGTCACAGGGGCCGCAGACCTTTGCCAGATGGGTGTGCAGTTCCACGGCCATCTGCTGGAGGGACTGGGCGGCGCGGAGCAGTTCCATAGCGGTCATCCGGCCCTTCAGCGCCACCAGCGCGTTCTCAGCCGTGTGGAGCTCCACCTTTTCTCCCGCCTCAAAGCCGCAGAGGTTCAGGGCCGCTCTGGGGATGTGGAGGCCCTTGTCAGTAGGTTCCTTCAAAAATTTCATCGTCATCTTCCTCCTTTTCATAGTCAAACAGGTTTAACTGGACCGAGGCCCGCTCACGCTCATGCATATCGTAGTTGGCAATGAGCAGCTCGGAAAATTGACAGTTGGGATCGTACCGCTGCCGGATATTGTTCAGCCGGGTCACCGGCTCGATCCGGATGCCGGGCGCGTCGTACAGCTCCCGGATGAATTCGTCATCGTTGTAGGACAGCAGGAACTTCCCCTGCATGGACAGCAGCGTGTCCCGCAGGCGGATGTGGTCTTTCTCTGTAAAGCCGTCCTCTCCAATGTTCTGGTAATACCCCTCCGTGGCGTGGTAGGGCGGGTCGCAGTAGAACAGGCTCACAGGCCGGTCATACTGGCGGACGAGCTTTTCAAAGTCTTTGTTCTCCACCACCACTCTGGCAAGCCGCCGGTGGGCCTGCTCGATCAGCGGGAAGTTGGCCCGCATATCGTGGGGCTGGCTGCCATAGCTGGTGAGGGCCGAGGCGTAGCTGTACCGGATGATCTGATAGAACAAGGCCGCTTTCCGCACGGCGTCCATGGGACTGTCGCGGGCGAGGGCGGTCCTGGCCCGCTCAAAGTCCTCACGGGAATTGAGGACATACCGCAGGGCGGCGATCAGCTCCTCCGGCTTGTCCCGGACGCAGCGGTACAGATTGACGAGCAGGCTGTTGAAATCGTTGTAGACCTCAAAATCGTTGCCGGGATCTTTATGGAACAGCACCCAGCCGCCACCGCCGAACACCTCGATGTACCGCTCATAGTAGATGGGGAACCGCCGCACCACCTCCTCCCGCAGCGCCTTCTTGCCGCCCACCCAGCTCATGAAGCTGTTCACGGGCCGCCGCCTCCCTCCAGTGGGAGCCTGGTCTGGGCAGTGTCGAACCGCTCCAGCGACCGGGACAGGCCCCGGATCGCCGCGGCGATGCCGCTGATGCGGTGGGTCATGTGGGCGATGGTGGCCCGCACCTCCTGCTCCGTGGCGGCGTAGAAGTAGCCGTTTCCGTTGCTGGCAATGGGGACGCCCTGCCGCCGCAGGCCGTTCACCGCGTCCCGCAGGTCCTTGCCCCGGACGCCGAAGGCACACTCCAGCTCCCAGCTGGTGGCGGCGTTAGCGGCGCCCAGGTGATACCGTTCCAGGTACTCCGCCAGCCGTTCTTTCTCCATTTGCGCTCCTTTCCGGGGCCATTTTCCCGAAAAAGGGCGCAAAAAAAGAAGGGGCCGTTGTCCCTTTCGGAAAAACGGCCCCAATTCTCGATTTTTTACTGCTGTTCCATCGTCATCCCCGCCTCCTCCGGGGCGCTGCGCTCATAGATAAACTCCCGGCTGTTCCGGGAGATGTAGGCGCTTTCAGCGGCGGTCAGCACATAGCCCGCTTCCTCCAGCAGATCCGCCGCGTACCCCTCCAGATCGATGCAGCCGGAGGAGAGCAGTTCCTCAGCCACCCCCGCCTCCAGCAGCTTTCGCCTGCCAAATTCCTTCAGGCTGTCACAGGGGATCCACTCATAGCAGTGGAGATTCTGGATGATGTCCAGGGCAAAGCGCAGGTCATGGCAGTTCTCAAATTCCAGGGCAGCGGCAAACCTCTCCAGAAAGCGGGGCGTTCCCTGGCCCTGTTCCTCCAGCGCATAGCCCAGGTCGCTGCCGTCGTTGACCAGCTCCAGAGCGTCTGCATATTGCTCCATCAGGTCCCCCAACTGGGGCCGGCCGCACCGGGCGTCCATCAGGACACAGTCCTCCAGACTTCGGACATTCAGCTCGTCCAGGGCCAGGGCCACCTCGTCCGGCTGGCCGCTTACGGCGGAGTGATCCGGCAGGCGCAGCCATACCCCCTCCGGTATTGTGGGGGAGGCCAGCTTCACCTTGACGCTCCAGCCGTCATCCTCCGGAATGAGCCCCTGGCCGGTGTAGCGGAGAGGGACGGGGCCGGACGGATAGGCCACATAGCAGCTCCCGATGAACAGGCCGGGGTGTCGGTCCTCATACATCATGCCGATCCGTTCCAGATCCGCGTAGTACATAGTGCGTTCCGGCAGATGGGCTTCGTGCCGGAGATAAAAGCTCCCCAGCTGTGCGTAGCTTCCCGCGGGAAAGCACACCCCATAGTCCTCCATGGAGAGCAGCTGATTGATGGCCTCCGCCATGGATTCCGGTCGCGCGCTGATGACAATGGCGCTGACAATGTGCTTTTCCTTCTTGCTCAATGTGGACAACCGCTCCGCCAGCCAGTCCCGTTCCTGTTCTGTTCCCGGAAGTATCATCAGTTCCTCAAATTCCCACATTACATCATCTCCATTCCGCCCCGCTGGGGCTGTTCTGCCATGACCTGGCCGTCCCGCCTCTCTACCAGGCCGTACTCAGTCACTGTACTGCCGTACTTCTGGAGCAGAGCCTCCCCATACCGCCAAAGGGTCACATGGGGGAGCAGAAGCTCCGCCGCTTCGTCACCAAGGATGATCCGAAGTTCATTCTCCGCCACCTCCGGCATGGTGCGCACATCCGGCTCCACCATATATTCGTCCAGCTGTCCGGCCAGCCGGGACGCCTCATTGATATCTGAGGGATCCTCTGCTATGAGGATTGCTTTGTACTTTGTCAGTTCCTCCGGTCCAAGCCGCGCCAGATGCTGCGCCAGCCGGTTGACATGGGTGATGCTGACGGCCTCGTCCACCAGATCCTTCAGGGCGGGTGCCGCGCAGTCCAGACAGCGGAATCGGATATTCTGCCACGCTTCCGCTCCAATGGACTTTAGCTTGTTATCAATCATCAGGTGTGACGCTGGCAGCGGCAGCGAAACATTGTGTTCGCCATTTGTCAGTTCCATCAGAACCGCATAGTCCGGCCTGCGGAGGCGGAGGTCAAGGGTATCATAGACCTGCTCCAAGTCTGAGTCCTGCGTCACATAACCATGGCTGGTGAATACGCCGCCCTCATCCATGCGGGCCTTTCTGCCCAGCATTTCAAAATCCAGCATTTGAAACACGCTGTCAGGGATGGCGTCAAGCTCCGGCATAAAACCGTTTTCCGCATAAAACCTGCCGAGCTGGGAGTCGTTCTGCACCTCACTCAGCACATGGCAGCAGTCCGTGCTGTAGGCCAGGTCGATGATCGTGGATATCTGGATCGGACCATACTTTTTGGAGACCTCCACCTGGAACAGCCCCTCGAACGCGGCTTTCTGCCGTTCATCCAGCCGCGCCAGCCTGTCTGCCAGTGCATTGAGCTGAAATAGATCGCATTCATCCGTCAGATGAATATGGAGATACGGAAAGTCGTTATACTCGAGGATATCCCAGTCCGGCTTGCCGTCCATGGGCATTTGCAGCCGCTCCAGCGCGTCCAGCAGTTCATAGGGGGCGGCGGGAAGCTCCAGTTCGCAGTAACAGCCGTTGCCTCCAGACAGTTCTACCCGAAACACCTTATTCAAGCGTCAACCCTCCTGTCTTCGGCTGAAAATCTTCCAGATACTTGGCAGGGTCAGCACCGGGACATCCCCAGCCGCACATACTGCCCACCTCCATGGCCTTGCGCTGCCACATGGTCACGCCAAGCTGCTCATTGAGCTGGTCCGCCAGCTCCACATTCCGTTCCTTGTCACCGGTGTCCCAGTCGGAGGGGTAGTAACCGGTCTCGCCCCGCTTGATGCAGATCAATTCGCCGGTGGTCAGGATGGTGGAGAAGCACAGCTCCGGCAATCCCTCCGCAATTTTAGGACTGAACCGCTCCTCCTCGGTCTGGATGCTCCAGTTGTTCCAATTCCAGAGATGGACATACAACTCACCGCCATCTGCCTCGATCTCCCGCTGCTCAAAGCCCTCACCCCAGCCGTCTGAAGCCTGTCCGGAGACATACTCCTTGAGCGTGTCCAGTTCTTCCGGGGTGAGGGTGCCGACCACCCGACACTCCGCCACGCCCCAAAGCTGGCCGTTCCGCTCCTCAGCAGTGAATACCACAGACCTGACCTTGTCATCCACACTGTCATTTTTGCCGTACCAGTGCATGATCCCGCGCTCGGTTTCCTCCGGCATCCGGTTCTTCACCAATGCGGCAAGGATATCCCCTTCATAGGTCCGCAGCTCCCTGCCGTCCAACGGAGTACCTTCCTCCTCCATATCGCCCCATTCGTTCCGCTCATAGAGGTCAGCGGTCAGGGGCATATAGAGTTTCATGGTGGTGGGTTCGGGCGGCAGGACGGTAAAGCTGTCCTCACCAATGACCAGCGACAATGTTCTTCCGTTGTCCCACCTCATGTGGAAGTGGCCGGCGTCGTCGATGAAGTCCAGCGTTCCCATGGCTCCAGAAGAAATTGGATCTGGATCGGTTTTCATCTCTCTGAGCTTGATTCGGCTGCCCGCGGGGTACTGCTCCCGCAGGAAAGCCAGCCACTCTTTCGGAATACTGTTCATGACAATCCCCCCATCGTCATGCCCTCATCGGGCGTATTTTGATAGTCCTCCAACAGGCGGGGGTTTTCCTCGCCGTAGAGGTCGTACAGGATATCGTCCACCTGCTTGCGGACTGTGGGGTCATCGGTCAGCGTTTCATACCGGAAGCCGGTGGCCGGATGGTCTGGCAGCTCCTCCCGGATGCACTGGAGATATGCCTCCGCATCCGTGTACTCCACCTGTTCGCCGCTGGCAAAGGTCACCCGCCCCACCACCGGCTTATCTGTCATATTCTGTCTCTGGACACGGAGGTCAAAGGCGGTCAGATAGGCTTGATACTCACCGGCTACGGGGTTGCACCGCAGGCAGTAGCGATAGTTCTCTGTCTCCACGATATAACCGTAGTTCTGTACCCAGCCGCCGCTGATCTCTCCGCCATGGCCCCGGCAGTAGCCAGCCATGGCGGAGAAGTTCTTCAGGACGTTATTTCGCAGCTCATCCACCACATCCTGCAATTCGGACTTGAATTCCGGGGAGTTCAGCTCCTCCGGGCCTCTCGGCCACCAGGTGTGCCAGAACTCCGTGCCGCTCCGTCCGAAATCCATGCGGACATAGCCGACGCAGCCGAATTTCGCATCTTCCTCCGGACTCATGGCGTAGAAAAAGCCCGCTTCCTCGGGTGAAGCGGGCCGAATGGCAAATGTTTGATTGTGAAAGGGATATTCCAGGCTGTTGTTCCGGCAGTAGTCTCGCAGTGTCATGGTCTCTCCAAGCAGGAGGAACTGCCTGTTCACTCTGCGGGATATTGTGTCGGCCCGTTTCAGGGGAACGGGGGAAAGGACAGAGCCAATGGGATTTATACGGGCGCGGTCTGACAGTGCGATGGGCTTTTTGGCATTGCGGACGCTGCCTCTCAGTTCGTAGTAATACCAGCCTTCCGGGACATCCTCCCGCGGGATACGCTGGGGAGTGAACAGTACCGGCCTGCCGAACAATATGGCTGATCGCAGGGGATCGGTTTTGATATTGATACTCATAGCGTGCCTCCTTCGCTTTTTGGTAACGGGAACAATACCACGCTGATTCTCGAAAGTCCATACTTATTTTCCTTAACACTAACTGCGGCGGAAACCCACCAGGACCTGCCGAGCTATAATTCTGCACCCAGCGGCTTGGCTCATTTCCTGCAAGGGCAATTTTGACCTCCTATTATAGACTACATGCTTTGCTGGGACTGCGTCTGATTTGGAAAGGGCGTACTGATGCGTCGCACAAAGCCAAATTCGGTTTGCTGGACATCGTCCTCCTCCATGTAAGCCTCACCGAGCCGCTCGAAATCCGTGTAGAGTTCAAGAATATCGAGAACGTCTTCATCGACGCCGAATCGCCGCAGAACCTGCTTTCCATATTCCTCCTGGTCGTCAGGGACACGCTCATAATCGTCCAGCTCCAGCGCCAGATCCAGAGCGGCGGGAAAGTCCTCCGGCTGCTCCGCTGACAGGACGGCAAGGTATTTCAGCAGCTCGCCGTCTGTCTGTCCCATCTCCCGCACGGCCATCGCCAGCTCGTTGGCGGACTCCACGCTGACGCAGTCCACAGGAATATGTTCTTCCAGATAAGGGACGAGAAATTCAACCGCTTCGATCCTGGCCTCCGCGAAGTCCGTGATCCCAAGCTGTGCTTTTGCGGCGTCCAACTCTGTTTCCTCTGCGGGAAGATGCAGAACGCAGACTGTCCCGGTGGTTTCCAGCTGGAGCCGGATCACCGAATCCTCCTTTTGTTCAGGCTCTGCTGACTGTTTGCGCAGGACATAGCCGCTGTAGGTATAAGCGCCGCCTCGGTCGGCATAATACTCTGCGCCGATCTTGGCAAAATCCAAATACGGCCATGCTTTTTCCGGAAACCGGGGATCGCCGTGGAGCAGTCCGGCAGCAGCCACATATTTACCAAGATCGGTATCCGAGCTCACATTGGGGATGATGGTATATTCCTCCAGCGACTCTGAGACACGAAGCACATCATCCAGCCCGTTGACGCTTTCGGCATCCAACGCTCCGGCGAAGATATCCCGCTGACGCTTGCTCATCCCGCCGATCCTTTCGGCCAGCGTGTTGAGCTTTTGCATGTCCTCTCTGCTGTTCAGGTCCGCATAGCGGACATACTGCCCGATATTGGCAACCGGGCTTTTGACATCCAGGATTCTGACATCCCCGGCATAGCGGCTGACTGTATCCAGCAGGGCGAACGCCTCGCCGATCTCCGCGGGTGTTGTGGGAAAGCGCAGGCGGACGCCCTCCTGGTTATCCCCGCGGGTCAGATGCAGTTCGATCATGACAAGCCTCCCATCTGCGGGCCCTGCTCCATCTGCTCTGTTGGGATGTTCCGGGCCACAATCTCGCTGATCTCCTGCGCTGTCCCCAGGTAGGCCACATAGCCCCGGTCTCCAAAAAGCCCGCCCTCCTCCCGGATACGGCGCTCTCCGTAGCTCTGGTAGTTGATATAGTCCTCCAGATTTGGGTCCACCTCAAAATGGCCGGACTCCTGGATCATATAACGCCCATATTCCTCCGCGGTGCTGATGTCCGGCACCACCGTAAACTCGTGAAGATTTTCCGCCAGGGCCAGGATCTCCTCCGGCGTCTGGGGCCAGACTGTATCGAAAACAGTATGGAAGTTCTCCATTGCCTGCCCGTCGAACTTTCGCAGGTGCCGGGTCAGGGCGTTCAGGGCAGCCAGATGCTCATTCAGAGGATATTCACGCTCAAAGACGCTCCGGACCGCGTCGCTGAGTTCGGCGGTATCCAAGACTGCAATACACTGCTCCGGCCTGTCCGCGCCCAGCCGCCGCACCGCGCGGGCGATCTTGCTCTCCGCGCAGGGGAAATAGAGCGTTTCCTGCTGCTCCGGCTTTCCGATCACCGAAAGCGTTACAGAGGCCGCGCAGTCCTCGTAGAAAAACTCCGGGAGATGGCGGCCGTCATAGATACTGGACAGCCGCATGCCGTTGTCATACACCACGCCATAGGGTGTGACTGTCCCGCCTCCGCCCTCAATGAGCAGCAGCGCAGTCTCATATCCGTCCAGAGCGTCCAGTTCTTCCGTCCTGGCGCAGCCGCCATGCAGGTTCATGTAGTGGTCACGGCCTATGGCCTCCAGATCGGAGAAGTCCGTGATCACCGTGGCCTGCTGGCAGCAGAAGGTCAGGTTGATAAAGTCTGTCATATCCCGAAGATCCAGCTTTTCCGCCATGGCCTGAAACTGCGCGGCCTCACCAACATCAAAGCTGTCCAGCCGCTTTGCCAGGTAGTCCAGCTCGTCCAGATTGACGGTGAGCATCTCCATTCGCTTTAACACGGGAAAACTGCTGCTGATCTCCATGACCTGACAATCCCGGTGGACGGGATCGCCGATCTCCAGTGCGGATAGAAGCTCAACACAGTGGTCATATTCCTCGTTGGGGATGGGGAATGGGATGGTGGCCACGCCATATTCAGGATGCTCCTGATTGGCCAACACCGCCTGCACCAAGGGAGCCATCAGACCTCACCTCCCGTTCCGCCGATGGTGAACATGGCCTTGCCGTAGTGGGCGATCAGCATCGCGTCCAGGATCAGCGTCAGGGCGGTATCATCCACCAGCTCTCGGTCGCATAGTTCCTGGAATGAGATGTACTGGTGGTTTTGATAGAGCCCCTTTGCCGCCTGATAGAGCACATATTCCTGCTCACTCATCGCCCGCACGGTGTCCCACCCGCTGAGGCGGATGCTCCAGAGGCCAAAGATATTCGGTACGGCGCGGCAGAGCGATTCTGTGGCGGTCAGCAGGTACATGGTAGCCAGACGGCGCCGGCCTGTGTCATCGCCATGATGACGGAGCAGATAGGGATAATAGAACAGGAAGCGGGAGGTGTGGGCGGCGTCATAGTAGGCGACTGCTTTCTTGTTGGAGAGCAGCTCCGCGATCCGCTCTCCCAGCCTGCCGCTCTGCCAGTTCCGATAATAGTCAGCCGCCAGGGAGGAATAGGTGACCGCCCCCGCCTCCGCACGCTCCTCGATCCAAGGGCATACCGGCATGGTGCATTGCTTTCTTCTGTATTTGGTGCAGTGCTTGCAGGCCACATCCTCGGGCCGGTAGCGAAACCGGCAGAGGATCATTTGGCCTCCGCCGCGAGGGGAGAAGTGGGGCGGCGTCATCATCTGCCGCTCCAGCCCCGCCAGAGGGGTGTCTCGCAGGAAGTATTTCGTCACGTGCTGTCCTTTCCGGATGGGACCTTTATCCCGAAAGGGCGGCAAAAAAGGCCGGCGTCCCAAACGGGATACGGCCTTGTCCTGTGTTGATGATGATTTAGAATTGCTGGGTCATGCCCTGATATTCCGTATCTTCTGCTGCCTCCAATTCCTTCTGATTTGACTGGCTGACCAGCTCTGCCAGGGCAGGAACCGCACATTCGATCTGCGCCGCCACGCCCTCCAGCAGCTTTTGGCGTTCCGCGGTGATGGGATAATGATTCTCCAGCGTTTCGTGGACGCAGCGGTAGACCTCCGCAAGCTGCTCCTTAGAAAAAAGCTGGTGCTTGTCCAGCAGGCCGGAGCGGATGGCAAAGTCCCGCTTTGCCGCCTGATAGTCATTTCCAGCATAATGACCTTGCCACAGGCTGGTACGCTCATTGATCCACGCCCAGGTGGTGAATTGAACGCCGTGTTTGCCGGGGAGGGCGGCAAGCACAACATCATTGAACTCCGCCAGTACTTGATATGGTTCGTGCAGGCTGTCCGCTTTCAGCAATGGGGCTTTATCCAGGAGAGTCATGTACTCCCTGACCGTGGCGGCGATATCCGCGGCCCGGTCACAGGCCAGCTCGGTATCTGAGTCGGTCATATCCTCCTGTCGGTATCGGATGCCGCCTGTGCTGGCGACTCGGCACAGAGGCTGGTCGTTCCACTCTACCGGGAGAAAACCATCCTGTTCTGGCAGGACCACAAAGCCCGTTTGCCGGAGGCGGAGGGCCAGTTCGGAAAAATAAGATTTATTTGCTGTCGTTTCTGTTTTCATACGCATTCCTTTCAAAAATTAAAGCCGAAGCTGTTGAACAACTTCGGCTGGGCATATTGCTGTATCTTGTACGGCTGGAGGCGGGTTCGAGTCTGATCTGTATTCGTTTTTCCTCGGCAAATAGTCAAAGTTCAAGGCCCTTTAGCATTCGAGCTAAAGGGCCTTGAAAGGCTTGAAAACTCTTGCTTTTTCTGCAAATAGTCTTTTTCGCCTATTGGTTTGGCGGAGGTGAAGAGATTCGAACTCTTGCGCCGGCGAAGCCGACCTACCGGATTTCGAATCCGGACCCTTCAACCACTTGGGTACACCTCCATTTATTGAAAATCGGTCGCCCGATTTACAACCTGTTTATTCACTTTTCGGGAAAACTGTTAGCATTCTGTTAGCGTTTTGCGTTTTTTGCACTTTTTCTAAATCCTGCAATCCCTTGCGGCACAAGGATTTGCGGTTTTCCGCCGTGCCTTCATGAGTGACGATTTCGAGTGCGGACCCTTCAACCACTTGGGTACATCTCCAAATCGGTTACTTCCACAGGAACTCCATACTCATTCAGGAGAAAACTACGCGCGGATAAGTGAGCAAAATCACCGGAAACAATCGAAAACCAATCACTTCTCGCAAACAAAGCGACCAAATGCCCCATCCATTTCAAGCCAGCCCCATCCAGCCCGGTTATGACCACTTCAATACCACTACATTTTAATGAATTCTACGACACCATCCGCTTGGTGCCGTAATGTATAAGATACCTCATTTTCGTTTACTTGTCAATATTGCAGCCAGGCATGAAATAAGATATAATTAAGTTCATATATAAGTAACCTGACATATATGCAGGAGGAGATCATGGAAGAACTAAAACGACGCATACTCAGCGAAGCGATCGTGGGTGAAGGCGATATCATCCACGTTGATATGTTCCTCAACCACTGCATGGATATGGAATTGATGGAACGAATGGGCGCCGCCCTTGCCAAGCGATACCGGGGCCAGCGCATCTCAAAAGTGCTGACTGCGGAAAGTTCCGGCATCGCGCTCGCCTGCTTTACCGCCCGGGCACTTGGTGTACCGGTGATTTACGCCAAAAAATTTCAAACCGGATACATTGATCCCGATGTCTATTCCGCAGACACCCATTCCTTTTCTCTGGACAAGTCCTACACGCTGCGGGTGTCCAAGAAATACCTGACCGAAGAGGATCAAATCCTGTTGGTTGATGATATTCTGTCCAACGGTCAAACGATGCTCAGTCTTTTAGAGTTGGTGTCCAAGGCCGGCGGAGAAGTCGCTGGTGTAGGCGTTGCCATTGAAAAATCCATGCGGGAGGGCGGTCGGGTCCTGCGCCGGATGGGTATCCGGGTAGAGGCACTAACTACCGTGCAGGCCATTGAACATGGTCAAATTATTTTGGCATAAGGAGACCCCTATGGAAAACACCACCCAAGCCCTATTGCCCAACGCTTTTGCCATTTTTAACGGCATTCGAACCAGTTCTTCCGCTCCCAACCATGGAGAGGCCGTGCTCACCCTGGGCCCTGATAGTCTGAATCCTTATGGTCTGCTGCATGGCGGCGCTTACTACACTATGGCTGACAGCGCCTGTGGAACCGCCTGCCGCACCGATGGAAGAAACTACGTCACCTTGCACGGCGGTTTGAATTTCATCCGTTCCGCCCGCAGCGGCACCGTGACCGCCCGGGCAGTAATCCGTCATCGAGGCCGCAGCACCTGTCAGGCCGATGTGGAAATCACAGATGAAAGCGGAAACCTGTTGGCCACCGGCAACTTCACCTTCTTTTGCATTGGCCGGCATTGAGCCCTTTATAACAGGGCATTCGAGGGATGGCTTCAATGCCGTCCCTCTTTCTTTCCCGCCACTTCATCCCGGTCCAACCAGATCTGCCAGCCGATCATGGTCAGTACCGGCATCAGGATCATGCCTGCCACGCCAAAGATCTGAAATCCCACATACATACTGACCAGAGATACCAGAGGCGGCAGCCCGACGCGCTTTCCTAGCAAACGAGGTTCCAAGCCCCCCCGAACCAGCGTAACCACCCCATAAAGCACCATCAGGCCCAATCCCAATGGCATCCTCCCTGCCAGCAGAGAAACCAGACTCCAGGGCAGCAGTACCGCACCACTTCCGAAAATGGGCAGTGCATCTACCAAGGCAATCACCCCAGCTAACAGCAGTGCCGCCTCCACCCGCAGCACCAAAAGGCCTACAGAGAGTTCTACAAAGGTAAAGAGAATCAGAATTCCCTGGGCCCGCAGCCAACTGCCTGCCGCCCCGGATGCTGCCCGCTGCCAGCGTTTTATCCGCTCCTGCCACGCCGGCGGCAGCTGTTGGGCAGCAGCTTGCAGCCCAGGACGACCAGCCATTATGAAATAGGAGGCCAGGAAGGTTGTAAACAGAAACAACCCCGCCGCCGGCAGTGCGGTCAGAAGTCCTCCCACGCCTCCCGCCAGATTCTCCCCTGCCCAGGACGGAAACGCCAGAATACCCCGAACCGTCTCTTCTGCCACCTGTCTGGCTGGCTCACGCAGTTCCGCAGGCAGCGCCACAAAGAGGCGGTATAGCCACATCTCTGCCCGTTCCGCCCAAACATTCAGCTCTGTCAACAGCCCAGGAAGCCGCCCCAGCAGCGCTATTAGTTCATACCACAGCCTCCAGGCCAGCAGTGCCGCCAGACCGCCTGCCAGACCTGCCGCCCCCAGCAAACACGAGGCTGCCGCCCACCGGCGGGGCAGCCTCAGGGAGCGGATAAGCCAACCTACAACCGGTTCCAGCAGCCATGCCAGCACCGCAGCCGCCAAAAAGGGCGCTAACCAGGGCAACACCCACCGTGCACCTGCCCAAGCCCCCACCAAAACCAGTCCGATCCACAGCAAGCGGACCACTCGCTCCAGATACCTGTCTTTCCCCATTCCGGCGCCCCCTTTCTATATTATGTATAAAATGACGAAATTTGCGTCAGAAACTCAGAAGATATCGGCACGCCAGAAAAACTTGGCCCTTGCGGCACAGACTTTATTGTGCTAAAATAGGCTCCAATACAAGAACAAATGCTTTTCTAGCATGGACAAGAGGAGGTCCATAGAATGGGCAAGGCACCAGCCTATTTCATTATTGAGGCCAGCGCGCTGCCTGAAGTATTTCTAAAGGTGGCAGAAGCCAAGCGTCTGCTGGAGACCGGCGAGGCCGGAGCCGTCAATCAGGCGGTCCGCCGGGTAGGGATCAGCCGCAGCGCCTTTTATAAATATAAGGATGCGGTCCGACCCTTCAACGATATGCTTCATGGACGGATCGTCACCTTCCAGATCGTGTTGAAGGATGAGCCGGGCGTATTGTCCGCGGTCTTGAATATCTTTGCCATCACCGGCGGAAATATTCTGACCATCAACCAGGCTATCCCGGTCAGCGGCTGCGCGGCAGTGACCATTGGGGCGGAGACTTCCGGTCTTCAGATTTCTATGGAGGAACTGCTGGAGCGGCTGTTGAAGGTAGAGGGCGTCCTGCGCAGTGAGGTAATATCAGGGTAACACCCTTTTGGAGTAAGGAGGCATTGTAATGGTGAACGTAGCGATTCTGGGTTTCGGCGTGGTAGGCTCGGGTGTGGCGGAGGTCCTGGCCACCAACGGCCCTCACATTGATAAAAAGGTGGACGATCTGATTCGCCTGAAGTATATTCTGGACGTACGGGACTTCCCCGACAGTCCCTTTGCCGACAAGGTCATCCACGATTTCAGCATCATCGAGAACGACCCCGAGGTCAACATTGTAGTGGAGACCATCGGCGGTGCCAAGGTAGCCCTGGACTTCACCCGCCGGGCTCTGGCCGCCGGAAAGAGCGTGGTCACCTCCAACAAGGAACTGGTGGCCGAGCACGGCTGCGAGCTGCTCAAGCTGGCCCAAGAGAAGGACGTCAGCTATCTGTTTGAGGCCAGCGTAGGCGGCGGAATCCCCATTATCCGCCCCCTGAACCAGTGCCTGGCCGCCAATGAGATCGAGGAGATCGCCGGCATTCTCAACGGCACCACCAACTATATCCTGACCCGGATGATTCGGGCTGGTCTCAGCTTTGATGCTGCCCTGAAGGAAGCCCAGCAGAACGGCTACGCCGAACAGGACCCCACTGCCGACATCGAGGGTCACGACGCCTGCCGCAAGATCTGCATCCTCTCCTCCCTGTCTTTTGGCCGGCACGTCTATCCCAGCCAGGTGCCTACCGAGGGCATTACCGGCGTCACGCTGGCCGACGTGGCCTATGCCGATGCCTGCGGCAAGAAAATCAAACTGCTGGGCCGGGCTATCCACCGACCCGACGGGAAGGTGTGCGCCTTTGTGGCGCCCCATCTGGTGGATGTGGAGAACCCCCTGGCCGGCGTAGAGGATGTGTTTAACGCTATCGCTGTCAAGGGCAACGCCATCGGCGATGTGATGTTCTACGGCCGGGGCGCCGGTAAACTCCCCACCGCCTCCGCCGTGGTGGCCGACGTCATTGATGCCGCCCGCCATAAGGACGCCAAAAAACGGATGGTATGGGCCGAGGGCGGCGACGATGTGGCCGTCCCCCCCACCGACCTGGAGAGCGTCTGGTATGTCCGGGCTGAGGGCACGCTGGAGGCCGTGAAGGCCGCCTTCCCCGACTGTGCTCTGCTGCCCCGTGCCGGAGCGCCGGAAAATGAATTTGCCTTCCTGACGCCGTCCATGAGCCGTCCTACGCTGGACGGCAAGCTGGCCGGGCTTAAGCCCTGCTCCGTGTTCCGTGTGCTCGACTGAGCGCATAGGATATCGTAAGAGATTTCACCTGATTTAGGGGGTACAAACGCCAATGGGACTCATTGTACAAAAATTCGGCGGCAGCTCCGTGGCTGATGCAGACCGCATCCGCAACGTGGCTCGCATCATCACCGAAACCTACCGCCGGGGCCACAATGTTGTGGCTGTGCTTTCCGCCCAGGGAGATACCACCGACGACCTGATCGCCAAGGCCGCCGAGATCAACCCCAACGGCTCCAAGCGAGAGATGGATATGCTCCTCTCCACCGGCGAGCAGATCTCCTGCTCTTTGTGCGCCATGGCCATCGAGGCCATGGGCTACCCTGTCATCTCCCTGACTGGCTGGCAGGCCGGATTCCGCACCAACTCCGTATACGGCGACGCCCGCATCAAGCGGCTGGACACTGAGCGGGTCCTGGCGGAACTGGATAAAAAGTGTATCGTCATCGTCACCGGTTTCCAGGGTCTGAACAAGTACGACGACATCACCACCTTGGGCCGAGGCGGCTCCGACACCTCCGCTGTGGCTCTGGCCGCCGCCCTCCGGGCGGACCTGTGCCAGATCTACACCGATGTGGACGGCGTGTTTACCGCCGATCCCCGCCATGTGACCGGCGCCTTCCAGCTGGAAGAGATCACCTACGATGAAATGCTGGAGCTGGCTACTCTTGGCGCCCAGGTCCTGCACAATCGTTCGGTGGAAATGGCCAAACGCTACAGCGTCAATCTGGAGGTTCTCTCCAGCTTCTCCGGCAAGCCCGGCACCAAAGTCAAGGAGGTTGCAAAAACCATGGAAAAAATGCACGTCAGCGGGGTGGCCTGCGACAAGAACGTGGCCCGTCTGGCCGTTGTGGGGCTGGCCGACCAACCCGGCATCGCCTTTAAGATCTTCTCTCTGCTGGCAAGAGAGAAGGTGAACGTGGATATCATCCTTCAGTCCATCGGCCGCAACAACACCAAGGACATCAGCTTTACCGTGGGCAAGCATGATATGGACCGCTCCAAAGAGATTCTGGAGGCCCACAAAGGTGCGCTGGGCTTTGACCACATTGACGTGAACGATTCCATTGCCAAGGTGTCCATCGTGGGCGCCGGCATGATCCATAATCCCGGCGTAGCCGCCAAGATGTTCGAGGCCCTGTACAATGCCGGCATCAACATCAACATGATCGCCACCAGCGAGATCAAGGTATCGGTCCTGGTGGATCTGCCTGAGGCGGATCGTGCCGTACAGGTCATTCACGACCGTTTCTTCCATGAGTTTGGCGGCAACTGATCGCTCCTGCCATCACAAAAAACCGGCCCGCGCAGCAACGCGGGCCGGTTTTTTATTGCAGCAGAGATACTTTTTTGTGATAGACCATCCGATAGAGCAGCAAGGCCACGCCACAGGAGATGACTTCCGCCACCAGGAAGGACAGCCATACCAGATCCGCCCCCAACCAGCCGAAGGTCAGTGCCGCCGGGAAGAGCAGGATCACCTGCCGCAGCAGAGAGATCAGCAGGCTGGCATTGGCAGACCCAAGGGCCTGCAGCGCAGAGCACAGGATAATGGAAACGCCTGCAAACAGAAAAGACAGGGCGATCATACGAAGAGCCGCCGTGCCGGCTGCAAGCAGCTCACCGTTGGCGTCAAACAGAGTCAGCAGCGGCCCGGCCAAAACCAGCAAAAACAGGGTGCCAGCGCCCATAATGACTACCGTCAGCACCATGGAAAAACGCACTGTACCGGTGATGCGCTCCTTGCTCCTGGCACCATAGTTAAAGCTGATGATGGGCACCAGCGCATTGTTCATGCCGTAGAGCGGCATGAAGATGAAGGACTGGATCTTGTAATAGGCGCCCAGAATAAAAACGCCAAAGGAGGTAAACAGGGGCAGGATCAGATTCATGCCCACGGTCATCACACTGGACAGGGACTGCATCAAAATGGCCGGAAAGCCCACCCGGAACATGGTACGGATGATCTCCCCGTTGGGGCGAAAGCCCCGGAAGGAGAGCTTGACCAGCTTGCTGCGCCGCACCATCCAGAAGCTGGCCACCAGACCCACGATCTGCCCCAGAACGGTAGCCAGCGCCGCTCCCGCCACCTCCAGCCGCGGGAAGGGACCAATACCGAAAATGAGCAGCGGGTCCAGGATCAGGTTGACCACCGCACCGATCCCCTGAATGATCATGGGACCTACCGTGTCCCCTGTAGCCTGCAAGGTGCGCTCGCCTGCAAACTGCATACATATGCCAATGGAGAGGCCGGTAACAATAGAGAGGTACTGCACGCCGTAGTCGATCTGCCGGGGCGCCTCGGAAAAAAGGCACAGGAAGGGCCGGGCAAAGGCCACGCCCAGTACCATAAAGATCAGCCAGCAAACCACATAAACAAAATAGCCATTGGCCGCTACCTGATCCGCCTCCTGCTGCCGCCGTTCGCCCAGGCGGCGGGCCAGCAGTGCGTTGAAGCCCACACCCACACCTACGCAGACTGAGATCATCAGCATCTGAACTGGATAGACCAGCGCCAACGCCTCAAAGCCGTCCCGGCTCAATTTGGCTACAAAGAGGCTGTCCACCAGATTGTACAGCGCCTGGATCAGCATGGACAGCATCATGGGCCAGGACATATTAAGCAGCAGCCGGCGTACCGGCATCACCGCCATCTTGTTTTCTTCCACCCAAATTCCTCCTATCATTCTCTTTCTGTAAAAATCGGGGCGTGCTGACGCACGCCCCGATCTGTTCCTTCCCAGCGGCGTGGCAGCCCGCTGGGCGCTTATAAACTTCTGATGTAGCGCAGGTCGTTACAAACCATATTGTGGGGAAAAGGCACCTTCTGCACAGTGCCATCCCAAGTAAAGCCGTGCCGTTCATAGAACCGGCGGGCCCCTTCATTCTCCTTCAGAACAAACAGGGCACAGCCTGGATAGCCAGTCTCGCTCAGGCGGCGGACCGCCTCCTCCAAGAGCAGCCCTCCATACCCGTAACCGGTTCTGGCAGGCTCAACGTAAAGGGAAATCACCTCACCTCATCCGCTGTAATTGGAGGACTTGATCACCAATTCCTCACTTTGTCGGGGACTGGGACCGCTGCGGATGGGACCGTAGTTACAGCACCCTATAGAAACGCCATTTTCGTAAAGCAAAAGCCCTTTGCACCTCTTGGCAGCATAGTCTTCCCGAAAAAACGGAATCCAACGTTCCTCCGTGATGACCTCTCTCAAGTAGTCCTCTGGTACAAAGCCCGGATAAGCTGCCCGCCACCCTCTGCAATGGATGGCGCTCATAGCAGCAAAATGCTCTTCCGAGCAGGCATCCACAAAGCGCAGGTGATCAGACATGGACCTCTTCCCCTACCGTCTCAGCCTCCTGCTGAGCCGCCTGCCGGGCCAGAGCCCGGGCGTTGGCCAGCATCAGCTTGATACGGTTTTCCTGGTTGATCTTGGTGGCGCCGGGGTCATAGTCGATAGCCACAATGTTGGAGTTGGGATAGTCATCCTTCAGCTTGCGGATCATACCCTTGCCCACGATGTGGTTGGGCAGGCAGCCAAAGGGCTGGGTGCACACGATATTAGGCGTACCAGTGTGGATGAGTTCCAGCATCTCGGCGGTGAGCAGCCAGCCCTCACCCATTTTGTTACCCTCGCCCAGGTAGCCCTTGATGAGCCGGCGCAGATCCTGGAAGGTGCCGGGAGCCCGGAAGCCACCCCGCTTCATGGCGTCGATCATGGCCCGCTGGCACTTCTCTACATAGTGGCGCAGGGCGGCACAGGCGGTCTTTTTGGCCCACTTTCCGCCATAAATGTCCACGTCCACTTCCCGATTGTAGATCTTGAAGATGATAAAGTCGGTAAGGCCGGGCACTACCGGCTCCGCCCCCTCAGAGAGAAGGAACTGCTCCAGGTTGTTATTGCCCAGCGGGGAGTATTTGATGTAGATCTCGCCCACCACGCCTACCCGCACCTTGGATTCTCCCTGCACCGGGATAGCCTTGAAGGCTGCCACAATGTGGTCAAAGTTCTCCACCATGCTCTTGAAGGACAGGCCCTTGCCTTTGCTCATCTCCTCCAGCAGGTGGCTCTGCACCGCCTCGATGGTACGCTCGGTCTGCCCCTCCTCCACCTCGTAGGGGCGGACCTGGTTGGCCGACTGGACGATGATATCGCCGTACATCAAGCCAAAGATAGCCTTACGGATGATGTCCAGGTTCAGTTTAAAGCCGGGATTCTGCTCCAGGCCCGACAGGTTGAGGGAGATGACGGGAATATACTCCAGTCCCGCCTTCACCAAAGCCTTGCGCAGCAGGTGAATGTAGTTGGAGGCCCGGCAGCCGCCGCCGGTCTGTGTGATAAGCAGGGCCACCTTATGGGGATCATATTTACCGCTCTTTACCGCATCAATGAGCTGCCCAATGACCAGCAAAGCGGGATAGCAGGTGTCGTTATGGACATACTTCAGGCCCTCATCCACGATGTTGCGGTGGTTGGTGGTCAGCATCTCCAGTTTATAGCCCTCCTGCTCCAAAACGCGGGCAATCAGGCCAAAGTGGACGGGCAGCATGGTGGGAAAGAGGATGGTGTACTCTTCCTTCATCTCCTTGGTGAACAGCAGCCGCCCCGTCTTATCGTAAATCAGTTCAGCCATAGTAACATGGTTCCTTTCTCAGTCCTGGTGCTTACGGGCGTCCATAGCCGCCATCAGAGAGCGAACGCGGATGGTGACGGCTCCCAGATTGCTGATGTCGTCGATCTTCAGCTGGGTGTACAGCTTGCCGCCGTTTTCCAGAATGTCCCGCAGCTCATCTGTGGTGATGGCATCGGTACCGCAGCCAAAGCTGACCAGCTGCACTACCTGCATATCAGGCTGAGTACAAACATAGCGGGCGGCGTTGTACATCCGGGACTGGAAGGTCCACTGATTGAGCACCTTGCGGGGGGCGTAGCCCTCCAAATAACTGAGGGCGTCCTCGGTGACCAGCACAAAACCAAAAGAGGTAATGAGATCATTGATTCCGTGGTTGATCTCCGGGTCAATGTGGTAGGGACGACCGCAGGCCACAATGATGGGCATATCATGGGCCCGGGCGTACTCAACATAGCGCTTGCCCGTCTCCCGCACATCGTGGAGATAGGTGTCATAGGCCGTGTAGGCCGCCTTGGCAGCCGCCTCAGTCTCCCGCTTGGGGATGTTGAATTCCTTCTCCATAATTGTGGCAATGCGTTTGGAAAAATCCTTATGCCGCCACAGGCCCACATAGGGATCCAGGAATTTGGTCTGTTTAAGCATAGGCACGTTGGCGGCCAGCAGCTCGGGATAATAGGCCACCACCGGACAGTTGTAGTGGTTATCGCCGATGCCCTCATCGTTGTTGTAGGACATACAGGGATACCAGATGGCGTCCACGCCCTCCTCCACCAGGGCCTCCACGTGGCCGTGGAGCAGCTTGGCGGGATAGCACACCGTGTCCGACGGGATGGTATGCTGGCCCTTCAGATAGAGTTTACGGGAGGACTCAGGGGACAGCACCACCTCAAAGTTGAGGCGGGTAAAGAACTCAAACCAGAAAGGCAGGTTTTCGTACATATTCAGGCCGAAGGGGATGCCCATCCGGCCCCGGACGCCGTTGCCGGCCCCCTTGCCCTGAAGGGCCCGCAGCCGCTTGTACTTATAGTGCATCAGGTCGGGGTTCTCTGTGCGCTCCTTGCCCAGGGGGCGGGAGCAGCGGTTACCCGAGATGAACCGCCGCCCGCCGTCAAAGGTGTTGACGGTGAGGGAGCAGTGGTTGGTACACAGGTTGCAGGTTACGGGCTTGGCCGTGTGGGAGAAGGACTTCAGGTCCTCCGCCGTCAGGATGGCACTCTTGTCCAGATGGAGGTCCCGGGCAGCCAGTGCCGCACCGAAGGCGCCCATGATACCAGCGATGGTGGGCCGGGTCACATTGCGGCCCAGTTCCAGCTCAAAGGCCCGCAGCACCGCATCGTTGTGGAAGGTACCGCCCTGGACTACGATATGCTTGCCAAGATCATCGGCGTTGGCAGCACGAATGACCTTGTACACGGCATTTTTCACGATGGAGATGGACAGGCCGGCAGAGATATCTTCCACACTGGCCCCGTCCTTCTGGGCCTGCTTCACCGAGGAATTCATAAACACGGTGCAGCGGGAGCCCAGGTTTACCGGGTGCTGGGCCAGCAGGCCCAGCTTGGAGAAGTCAGCGATGTTGTAGCCCAACGCCTTGGCAAAGGTCTCAATGAAGGAACCGCAGCCGGAGGAGCAGGCCTCATTGAGCATGATGGAGTCCACCGCACCGTTGCGGATCTTGAAGCACTTCATATCCTGGCCGCCAATGTCGATAATGAAATCCACGTCAGGATTAAAGTGACGGGCGGCATTGTAGTGGGCCACCGTCTCCACCAAACCGGCGTCGCAGGAAAAGGCGTTCTTAATGAGTTCCTCGCCGTAGCCGGTGACCGCCGCTCCCTTGATGGCAATGCGGTCACCGCACAGGCGGTAGATCTCCTTTAACTGATCCAGCACGATGGCCACCGGGTTACCCAAATTGGAGTGGTAATAGGTGTAAAGCAGGCCGCCGTCGGCAGTGATGAGAACCATCTTGGTGGTGGTAGAGCCGGCGTCAATCCCCAGCCAGGCATCGCCGGAATAGGTGTTAATGTCCACCTCCGGGGGATGCATGGCGTTGTGGCGGGTCAGGAAGGCGTCGTACTCAGCCTGGTCGTGGAACAGAGGCGGCATGGTATCCACCAATCCCACATTGTCCACGCTTTTCTCCAGCCGGTCCAGCATCTGGTCAAAGGAACATTCGGCGAAATCGGTGGCGCACAGAGCCGCACCGATGCCGGCAAAACAATCTCCGTCCTCAGGGAAAATGGCGTGGGCCTCGTCCAGCTTCAGGGTCTCCACAAACCGCTGCCGCAGGCCCTGGAGGAAGTGGAGAGGGCCGCCCAGAAAGACGATCTTGCCCTTGAGCTCGCGGCCCTGGGTCAGACCGGCCACGGTCTGATCCACCACCGCCTGGAAGATGGAGGCCGCCACGTCCTCTTTCCGGCCGCCCTGGTTCAGAATGGGCTGGATATCACTCTTGGCAAATACGCCGCAGCGGGAAGCAATGGGATAGATCTTCTCATGCTTCAGGGACAGTGCGTCCAGTTCATTCACCGTCACATTCATCAGAGTGGCCATCTGGTCGATGAAAGCGCCGGTACCGCCGGCGCAGGAGCCATTCATCCGTTCCTCCAGCGCACCGCCAAAGAAGATGATCTTGGCGTCCTCGCCGCCCAGTTCGATGACGGCATCGGTATCCGGTATGTAGGTGTTGACAGCAGCGGCGGTGGCATACACCTCCTGTACAAAGTCGATGTCCGCCGCCTTGGCCACGCCCAGACCGGCGGAGCCGGTGATGGCGATGCGCACTTGTCTGCCCCGCAGCTTCTCTTCAATGGAACGCAGGGTCTCTGCTGCCCGCTCTCTGGCCTTGGAGTAGTGCCGTTCATAAGAGCGGAAGAGCAGCTTGTTCTCCTCGTCCAATACCACCACTTTTACTGTGGTGGAACCAATGTCAATTCCAATCCGCAGACTCATAGATTCACCTGGTATCCTTATTATAAAGAATTTCGTAGCCTTCATAATATAACAAAAAAATTTTTTTTACAAGAGCAAACCTTCAAAATACAGGAAGTTCCGTATTCGGAAAGAATTGTGCCCAAAAATTTTCTTCCACACCCCGGCTACCGGCGCACTTTTCACAAGGCCATTTGTTATACATCATTGTTGACAAACAATATTATACGTCATATAATATTGCCAAACAGAAAGGGGGTCTGGCCATGATCTTTCCACTGGGCGCTCCCCTGCTGGACGCCTGTGTGCTGGCAGTACTGGCTGAGGGAGACACCTACGGCTACCGTCTGACCCAGCGCATGAAGGAGCAGGTGGAGTTGTCGGAGTCCACGCTCTATCCCGTTTTGAGGCGTCTGCAGCAGAGCGGCTGCCTCACCGTCTATGATAAACCCTTTCAGGGCCGGAACCGGCGCTACTACGCCATCACACCTGCCGGCCAGGCGCTGTTGTCCGGTTATCGAGAGGAGTGGATACGCTACCGGAGCCAGATCGAGGCGCTTCTGCTGGAGAAAAAGGAGGAGGACCATGAATAAGGCAGAATTTTCAAAAGAACTGCGTGACATTCTGGCGGGCAAGCTGCCGCCGGAGGAACTGGACGACGTGCTCTCCTACTATGAAGCCTATTTTGCCGATTCCGAAGAGGATGAGGAGACCGTTGCAGAGCGTCTGGGCTCCCCCGCCTCGGTGGCGGAGCAGGTGCTGAAAGATCGGAACGAGCCGCCCAAAGAGATACCCACGCCCCAACCCGGCAGGCAAAAAAGCCAGATTTTTCTGCCAGTCCTGGTGATTGTTGGAGCCGCCATTCTAGCCCTTCTCCTCTACGCTCTCTTGTTCCGCCCGCAGACCTCCGTTCCGGTCCTTCTGCCCGGCCAAACGGGAAGCGCCGTCCAAACTCCTGCCGTTCAGGAGGATTGGGAGGGCGAAGTGGAACCCTTCTCAAAGCTGGACATTGCGATCGGCCTGGGCAACATTCAGGTGGAGGAAGGCGACCAGTGGCATCTGCGTCTGATCAACCGGGGGTGGGACAGCCGGTATGACGCCTCTCAGGAATTGAAGTACAGTCAGGACGGCGATACCCTTTCTGTCTGGAGTACATCGGACAACATCGCCTCCGGCGAAAGTTCTCCCGATGTGCGGGTCCTGGTCACCGTTCCCACCGGAACGATCCTGGAGCGGGCCGACCTGTCGCTGGGCATGGGCAATCTCACCTGGGACGACTGTGCCGTAAAAGGCCGTCTGCGGGCTGAGTGCGGCATGGGCAATCTATCCGTGTCCGCTCCGGTGGAGGAAACCGCGCTGACCACCGGCATGGGTAACATAACCCTGGATCTGGCCGGCAGCCAGGAGGATTACACCTGGGATCTGACCGCCAGCAGCGGCACCATCCGGCTTAACGGGGAAACGACCCAACCCTACACTGTCAGCGGCGGCGAAGGAAAACACAAGCTGTCCCTGACCAGCGGTATGGGCAACGTCAGCCTGCAGTTCAGCCGGATCCCCACCGCCCAGGCCAAATAGCGCGATAACAAACAGCCCGCCCCGCCGCATCTGCGGCAGGGCGGGCTGTCGTTTATCTCCGGTAAGTACGGGTAATTCTGGCCAGTTTTCCGGATACTGTGGGGTTAAGCGCGTCTGCACGCACCCGCCAGGACCAGTTCTGGTCCCCCAGGGTGCCGGGGGCGTTGACCCGGGCGTCCCCGCCCAGGCCCAGCAGATCCTGGAAGGGAGCGATGGCCAGACGGCAGGGGGACATCCAGGCCCCGCACACCGCACCCCAGCCGAAGCCCTCATCCTCCCGCAGGCGCAGGTAATCGAAGGCGTACTGCCGCTCGTCCGGGTTGGCCTCGGTAAATAGCCACTGGACAAAGGTGGGAGTGTCGTGGGTGCCGGTATACATCACCGCGTCCCGGGGGCAGTTGTGGGGCAGATAGGCGCTCTCCCCCACCGGATCAAAGGCGTAGACCAGCACCTTCATGCCGGGCAGGCCGCTCTGGGCGATATAAGCCAGGGCGTCGGCATCCAGGTCCCCCAGATCCTCAGCAATGAGGGCCAGGCCGGGCACGTTTTTCAGCACGTCCAGCAGGTCGTTGCCCGGCCCCTTCTCCCAGTGCCCCTCCCGGGCGTCCTTGGCACCCTCGGGGATGGACCAGTAGGTATGGAAGGCCCGGAAATGATCGATACGCACCACGTCGTACAGTCTGGCCATATGGGCTCCACGGCGCTTCCACCAGGCAAAACCAGTCTTTTTATGGTAATCCCAGTCATACAGGGGGTTGCCCCAGTGCTGGCCCTTGTCGGAGAAGGCATCCGGCGGCACACCGGCCACGCCGGAGGGGCGCATATCCTTTTTCAGCTGGAAGAGCTCCGGATTGCCCCATACTTCGGCGCTGTCGGGGGAAACATAGATGGGCAGATCTCCGATGATGGAGATGCCTTTGGCATTGGCGTAGGTTTTGACCGCCCTCCACTGCCGGAAAAACAGATACTGCAGAAAAACCTGGAAAGCACACTCCTCCGCCAGCTCTTCCCGGCATTGAGCCATTGCAGCAGGCTGACGCAGACGAACTTCGTCAGGCCAATCGGCCAGTTCCTTACCACCAAAGTACTCCTTCAGTGCCATAAAGAGGGCGTAGTCGGGCAGCCAGTCCGCCTCCTGAGCTTCAAACTGCTCCAGTTGGGGAGCATACTTCGCCCTACCCCGCTCAAAGGCCTTCCGCAGAAGGGGAAGCCGCGTCTCATGGAGCCAGGCATAATCCACCCGGTCCGGGTTGTCCCGGCAGGCGGAGCGCAGTTCATCCTGGGTCAGCAAAGCTTTCTCCGCCAGCTCATCCAGATCCAGAAACAGGGGATTACCGGCAAAAGAAGAGGGAGACATATAGGGAGAATTACCCCCGCCCGGCGGCACAAGGGGCAGGATCTGCCAGAATTTCTGGCCTCCGGCCTCCAAAAAGTCAATAAACTGCCGGGCCGGCTTGCCCAGCGTGCCGATGCCGTAAGGCCCCGGCAGGGAGAATACGGGAAGCAGGATCCCGCTGGCTCTTGCTTGCATAAACAGGCCTCCACTTCATTGATTACGGACGCTCCTATTATATTACATCCCCGAAAAAGCCGCAACCCTTGAAAGCCGTGGCTTTCAAGGGCTGCTCGCTGATCAGGTGCCGGCTTCTATGGCCGTTTTGATATTCTTCAGCACCTGGTCCGAATCCTCACACATAACCATCAGAACCGTGCCGTCCTCCAGGGTCTCCAGCCCGGCCTTTTCCGCAATGGCATACTGGTCGGCCAGGTAAGTCTGGAAGTTGCTCTTCTGCCGGTCGATAAAAGCCTGCAGTCCGTCCACCACCGCAGCCTCCCGTCCTTCAGCGGGCAGGATGGCCGCAATACCATAGGCCTTCACGTTCATGGGCGATACCGCGATGGCATAGGCGGTCATGTCCTCCTCAGTGACTCCAATCAGGCCAAAGATGGCGGGGGCCAGTTCCTCCTCTCCCGAGGTTACCACCGGCACGGCCTCGTTCATTTCCGCATCCCGGGCGTTTTCAATCGCGGTCTGATAGAGTTCTGTTCGCTCCTCCGCTGTCAGCATCTTTGGCTCCTTCATCTTCTCTCCGCAGCCAGCCAGCAGAAGCAGCAAAATCGCCAGAGGGAGCATCAGTTGTTTTCGCATGGTTTCTTCTCCTTTTCCATTTCTTGTTTCCGCAGCGTCAGCGTCTCTCCCGCCCGGTCCACTACCAGGGTATCGCCCCGGACCGCCTTACCTCCCAGCAGCAGCTCCGCCGCGGGGTCCTCTACCCGGGCGCGGATGGTCCTGCGCAGAGGCCGTGCTCCGTAGTCCGGGTCGAACCCCAGCTGTGCCAGAACATCCAGGGCCTCGTCGGTCCAAGTCAGGGTAACTCCAAGAGCCTTAAGCCGCTCCCCCACCCGGGAGAGCAGGCGGCGGGCAATGGCTTTGATCTCACTGCGGCCCAGCTGGGTAAAGACAATGGTCTCGTCCAGACGGTTGAGAAATTCCGGCCGAAACACCTTTTTCAAATCCTCCAGCACCGCGCTGCGCAGCTCTTCCGGCGTCCGGGTCTCCCCGTCCCGGTGCTCGGCGGCGGAAAAGCCCAGTTTGCTGCCTTTCGTGGTAATCTTGGCCGCACCTACGTTGGAGGTGAGCACCACCACAGCGTTGCGGAAGTCGGCTTTACGGCCCTGAGAGTCGGTCACCACTCCATCCTCCATGATCTGGAGCAGGATGCCCCACACATCGGGATGCGCCTTCTCGATCTCATCAAAGAGCACCACACAGTAGGGCCGCCGCCGCACCTTCTCCGTGAGTTGTCCCCCCTCCTCATGGCCCACATAGCCCGGCGGGGAGCCGATGAGCCGGGAGATAGCGTGCTTCTCCATATATTCCGACATATCAAATCGGAACAGGGCTTCCTCGCTTCCAAAGAGAGCCCCTGCCAGGGCACGGCTCAGCTCGGTCTTGCCCACGCCGGTGGGGCCCAGGAACAGAAAGCAGCCGGTGGGCCGCTCTGGCTCCTTCAAGCCCACCCGCCCCCGGCGTACCGCCCGGGCCACCGCCTTGACGGCCTCCTCCTGTCCCACCACCCGGCGGTGGAGGTCCTCCTCCAGCCTGAGCAAGCGATCGCTCTCAGCCTGGGTCAGAGTAGTGACCGGGATGCCAGTCCACCCCGACACCACCGCCGCCACATCCTCGGCGCTCACAGCGCCGGTATTCTGGCCTGCCCGCCACAGGGCCTTCTGTTGGTCCAGCTCCCGGCGGAAATCCTCCTCCGCATCCCGCAGCATGGCGGCCTTCTCAAAGTCCTGGCTGCGGATGGCCTCCTCCTTCTCCCCCCTGGCCCGGGCCACCTTGTTCTCCAGCTCCCGCAGATCGGGGGGCGCTGCCAGCCGGTCCAGCCGTACCCGGGCCGCCGCTTCATCCATCAGGTCGATGGCCTTGTCAGGCAGGCGGCGATCCCCGATATACCGGCTGGACAGGGCCACGGCAGCGGTGATGGCCCCGTCGCTGATGGTGATACGATGATGGGCCTCGTAGCGGTCCCGCAGGCCAAAAAGGATGGCCTCAGCCGTCTCCTGATCAGGTTCGCCCACTACCACTGGTTGAAACCGCCGCTCCAGCGCGGCGTCCTTCTCAATATATTTGCGGTACTCCTCGGTTGTGGTGGCGCCGATGACCTGGATCTCCCCCCGGCCCAGAGCGGGCTTGATGATATTGGCCGCGTCGATGGCGCCCTCGGCTGAGCCCGCGCCCACGATATTATGGAGCTCGTCAATGAAGAGGATCACATCCCCCACCCGCCGCACTTCGGACATAACGTTTTTGACCCGTTCCTCAAACTCACCCCGGTATTTGGTACCTGCCACCATGGCGGACAGGTCCAGGGAGATGAGCCGCTTACGCTGCAATTCCTCCGGCACCTCTCCGGCAGCCATCATCCGGGCCAGCCCTTCCGCCACCGCCGTCTTGCCCACGCCGGGCTCCCCGATGAGGGCAGGGTTGTTCTTCTGCCGCCGGGACAGGATCTGGATCACCCGCCGGATCTCCTTGTCCCGCCCCACCACCGGGTCCAACTGGCCGCCGGCGGCCATTCGGGTCAGATCCCGGGCAAACTGCTCCAGCACCTTGGATTCTCCTGGGTAGTCCCGCTCGGTACGGGGTTTGCCGCTCCCCCGAAAGGCGGGCGGAGGGGCCTCCCCTCCCATAGCAGAGGACAGGTCGCTCCGCAGCCGGCGGGGTTCCACCCCAGCGGCGTCCAGCACCCGCACCGCCACGCCGTCCCCCTCCCGCAGGATGCCCAGCAGCAGGTGCTCCGTGCCCACATACTGGTGGCCCAGCCGCACCGCCTCGGTGAGGGAGAGCTCAATGATCTTTTTGCATCGCGGGGTAAGCCCCTGGGATGGGGCGCCCCCCGGCGTACCCACCCCCACCAGCTGGGCCACCATCTCCTTCAGATTCTCCGACTCCAAACCAGCGGCCTGGAGCACTTTGGAAGCCACTCCTCTGCCCTCTCTGGCCAGACCCAGCAGCAGATGCTCGCTGCCCACATAACCGTGGCCCAGTTCCGCCGCGCTCTCCTGAGCCAGCCGGAGAGCAGCCTGAGCACGCTGGGTAAACCGGGTCTCATTCATGCCGGCGCTTCGCCATCCCTTTCTCCAGGGAAAAAGCCTGTGCTTCTTCTTGACGGGCTTCATTCTTTGTGCCACGCCCCTTTTCCTTTGTTCTGTGCGGATGAGCCCCGCTGCACGGAGCCCCGTTCAGCTCAGGGGTCAAGTCCCCTGCCGCTTCCATGCGGAACATCGATGTCTTTTCCATCCGATCGCTCCCTTCCGGCTGCGTATCGCAGTTATCATTTTTCCCGCCAGAAAAAAATATACCCATGGTACGCACATTTTAGCATTGCAATTTTGAAAAGTTATGATACAATATCGTTAGCTTTGAAGTTTGGAGGTGTATCCAATGGCCTATGTCATCAGCGACGCTTGCGTGAGCTGCGGCGCTTGCGAGGGCGCTTGCCCCGTCGGTGCTATTGCTCAGGGCGATGACCACTACGTGATCGACGCCGGTTCCTGCATCGATTGCGGTACTTGTGCCGACACCTGCCCCACGGGTGCTATTTCCCAGGGCTAATTGACGCACTGCGAAAGAAAAACAGCGGCATACCACTGGTATGCCGCTGTTTTTACTTCCATGCCAAACCAACACCCGGGCTGTCAGCCCGTTTATTCAGAAAGAGAGGATTTTATGCAGCTTAAGGGCAAGAGCCTGCTTCTCGTGGGCCTCACACTGTTCTCCATGTTTTTCGGAGCAGGTAATCTGATTTTCCCGCCCGGCATTGCCGCCCAGGCAGGCACCGCTACCTGGCCCGCATTTCTGGGTCTGGCCGTCAGCGCCGTGGGTCTGCCGGTGCTGGGCGTGGTGGCAGTGGCCCGCGCCGGAGGTCTGGATACCCTGTGCAGCCGGGTCCACCCTCTCTTTTCCAAGGCCTTTACCATCGCCGCCTATCTGGCCATCGGCCCCTGCCTGGCCATCCCTCGCACCGCCACCACCTCCTTTGAGATGGCTGTGCCTCCCTTTGCGGGACCGGACGCTCCTCTGTCCCTCTTCCGGCTGATCTATTCCCTGGTGTTCTTTGCCGCCGCTCTGGTCATTGCCCTGCGGCCGGAAAAGCTCACCGACCGGCTGGGCAAGATCCTCTGCCCCATTCTGGTGGTCCTCATCGTGGTCACCTTTGCAGGCTGTCTGGTCAACCCTCTGTCCGGCTATGGAGCCGCCTCCGGCGACTATGTGACCCACCCGGTGGTCAAGGGTTTCCTGGAGGGCTACCAGACCATGGATACCATTGCCGCGCTGGCCTTTGGTATTGTGATCGCAGTCAATATCCAGGCCAGGGGAGTCAGCGAGGACAAAGCCGTAATCAAGGGCACCATCCGTTCCGGCTTTATCGCCGGGGCCATGCTGCTGGTGGTCTATGCCATGCTGTCTCACATCGGTGCTCTGTCCGGCGGCGCAGTCCCCAACCCCACCGACGGCGCCGCCGCCCTCACCAATGTGGTGGGCCTGCTGTTTGGCCCTCTGGGCAACGCCCTGCTGGCCGCCATCTTCATCATCGCCTGCTTCAATGTGTGCGTTGGCCTGATCAGCTCCTGCGGCGAGTTCTTCCACAAGCTCTTCCCCCGTCTCAGCTACCGGGGCTGGGCGATTCTGTTCGCTGTGGTCAGCATGGTGATCTCCAATGCCGGTCTGGCTCAGATCATTTCCGTGTCGGCTCCTGTTCTGGGGGTACTCTACCCTATGGCTATCGTGCTCATCGCCCTGTCCTTCTTCCAGCGCTGGCTGGAAGGGCGGCGGATGGTCTATCCGGTGGCCATTCTCTTTGCCGGCGTGGCCAGCCTGTTCTATGCCCTCCAGGGCATCGGCCTTCCCCTCTCCTTCCTGACCTATGTGCCTCTGGCCTCCATGGGTCTTGGCTGGGTGCTCCCCGCCGTTGTGGGCATCCTGCTTGGTCTGCTCCTATCCATCAAAAAGCGCTGATTCTACTCCAGCGGGATACTGCATAGGCGGTATCCCGCTGGTTTTTGCTTGCCTTTTCCCCCGCATCCGGGTATCATATTGTCTATTGAATCCCTATCCTGTTTGGTGATGCTTTTTGAGACGAGTTTTCCGCATCCTGCGGCGTACAATATTGATCCTTCTTCTGGTGGGAGCAATCCTCCTGCTGGGCTTTTTCTTCCTGCGCTGGCGCGGGCTGATTCTGTACTCCCACGAATCCAATCCGGACCAGTGGGAGGTATTTGGTGTGGACGTATCCTCCTATCAGGGGACGGTGGACTGGCACGCCCTGGCACGCCAGGGTGTGGATTTTGCCTTTATCAAGGCTACGGAAGGCTCCCTCCTTCAGGACAAGCAGTTTGCCTCCAACTGGAACGGTTCCCTGAAGGCCGGAGTCCGGCCCGGCGCCTACCACTTCCTCAGCTATGACAGTCCCGGCGAGACCCAGGCTGACAACTTTATTTCCATGGTCCCGGTCACCGAGGGGACATTGCCTCCGGTGGTGGATATTGAATTTTACGGTGAATACCTGGAGAATCCGCCGGAGAAGGCCCAGGTCCAGAGCATTCTGGACCCTCTGCTGGCACGGCTGGAGGCGCACTATGGGGTCAAGCCCATTCTCTATGTGACCTACCGCTCCTACTACAGCTACCTCACCGACGCCAAATACGCCGATTATCCGGTATGGTGTTCCAGTCCCACAGTGTTCCCGCTGGTGCCCCGGTGGCATTTTTGGCAGTACTCCCATTCCGCAAAACTGGAGGGCTACACCGGCGCTCAGCCCCTCATTGATCTAAACGTATTTCGAGGCAGCAAGGAGCAATTTGAAGCTTTCGGTCTGGGATAAGAACTTCTAATTTCCCCCTGTTTTTGATATAATACCAGTACGCAACACTGTAAGGAGGCCCCTATGGACCGTTTTGATACTCTGATCCAGGAACTGCGCCGCCGCATCCCTCAGCTGGAACTGCGGGAGCAGGAGCCTATGTCGTCCTATACCACCTTCCGCATCGGCGGTCCAGCCCGACTGATCGCTCTGCCCAGAAGCCGGAAGGAGGCTATTGCCGCAGTCCAGGCGGCCAGAGAACTGGACATCACCCCCTTCTTTCTGGGCAACGGCAGCGACCTGCTGGTGTCCGATCAGGGGTATGACGGTTTTGTCCTGAAAACCTCCGGACTGGATGATGTACGGGAGGTAAACCGTCGTCTGCGGGCGGAGAGCGGCATTCCTCTAGCCCGGCTGGCCATGGCGGCCCTGGGCAGAGACCTGACCGGCCTGGAGTTTGCCCACGGCATCCCCGGCACCCTGGGAGGCGGCGTCACCATGAATGCCGGCGCCTACGGCGGCGAGCTGGTCCAGGTGCTCACCTCCGTCACCTTCCTCAACGAGGCCGGCGACGTGATCACTCTGCCTGTGGAGGAGTGCGCCCTCACCTACCGGCACAGCCTGTTTACCGACCATCCGGAATGGCTCATTCTGGAGGCCGAGTTTGCCCTCACCCCCGGAGACCCCGCTGCAATCAAAGCCAAAATGGACGAGTTGGCCCAGAAGCGCCGTTCCAAGCAGCCCCTGGACCTGCCCAGCGCGGGCAGCACCTTCAAACGCCCCGAGGGCCACTTTGCCGCCGCTCTCATTGAGCAGTGCGGCCTGAAAGGCGTGGGCGTGGGGGGGGCTCAGGTATCGGAAAAGCACGCCGGCTTTGTGGTCAACTGCGGTGGGGCCACCGCCGACGATGTGCGCCGGCTGATGGAGCTGATCCAGAACACCGTACTCCGCGAGACCGGCATTACTTTGGAACCAGAAGTGAAGTTTTTGGGTTTTTGAGGTGAGTTCCTATGGATTTTATTATTATTTCCGGTCTGTCCGGCGCAGGCAAGAGTAAAACCGCCTCCTTCCTGGAGGATATCGGCTTTTATGTGGTCGACAATATGCCCGCCCCCCTGATCCCCAAATTTGCTGAGCTGTGCATGGCAAATCCCTCCCGGTATGACCGGGTGGCTCTGGTCACCGACATCCGGGGCGGTCAGACCTTCGACGGGCTGTTCTCCGCTCTGGACGCTCTCCAGGAGATGGGTTGTGAGTACAAGATCCTCTTCGTGGAGGCCAGCGTGGAGACCATCATCAAGCGGTACAAAGAGACCCGCCGCAGCCATCCCCTGGCCGGCTCAGCACACTCTTTGGATGAGGCCGCCCGGCTGGAGCGCACCGTCCTCTCCCCTGTCCGCCAGCGGGCGGAGTACATCATCGATACCTCCGCCCTCTCCACCGCCAAGCTGCGGGGGGAGGTGCTGCGCCTCTTCAGCCACGGCGGCGATACCCCGGAGATGAGCGTCAGCGTCACCTCCTTCGGCTTCAAGTACGGCATCCCCATCGAGGCCGACCTGGTGTTTGACGTGCGCTTTCTGCCCAATCCCTATTACATCGCCGAGCTGCGCCACCAGACCGGACTGGACGACGGGGTATACGACTTTGTATTCGGCTATCGTCAGACCACTGAATTTATGAACTATCTGGAGAATCTCATCGGTTTCCTCCTTCCCCTCTATGTGGCAGAGGGCAAGGCGGCCCTGGTCATCGCCGTGGGCTGTACCGGCGGACAGCACCGCTCGGTAGCCATTACCCACGCTCTGGCTGAGTTCATCAAGCAAAAGGGCTATCAGGCCACCGAAAATCACCGGGACATGACCCGGGCGTAAAGGAGGCGCCGCCGTGTATCAGTCCTTTTATGAGCGCCGCTGGGCCCAGGGACCCAAGGTCGTCGCCATCGGCGGCGGCACCGGTCTGTCCACCATGCTCCGCGGTTTGAAAAACCACACCAAGAACCTGACCGCCATCGTCACCGTGGCCGACGATGGCGGCAGCTCCGGTATGCTGCGGCAGGATCTGGGGATGCCCCCTCCGGGAGACATCCGCCACTGCATGGAGGCCCTGGCCAACGCCGAGCCTTTGATGCAGCAGCTGCTCACCTACCGCTTCCCCCAGGGCTCCGGCAACCTCACCGGCCAGTCCTTCGGCAATCTGATCCTGGCCGCCCTTAACGGGATCTCCGGCTCCTTTGACGAGGCGGTATCCAAAATGAGCCAGGTTCTGGCCATCACCGGCCGGGTACTGCCTGTGACCAACGCCGACGTGGTGCTGGAGGCCACCTTTGAGAATGGCACCAGAGTCCAGGGCGAATCCAAGATCAGCGACTTTAAAAAGGCCCAGGACTGCCGCATCCAGGGTGTGCGTCTGCTCCCCGAGCATCCCAAAGCCCTGCCCGAGGCCATCCGGGCTATCCAGGAGGCCGACCTGATCCTGCTGGGGCCCGGCTCCCTGTACACCAGCGTCATTCCCAATCTGCTGGTGGACGGCATTTCCGAAGCGGTATGCGCCTCCAAGGCTCTGAAGATCTACATCTGCAATATTATGACTCAGGATGGCGAGACCGAGGGTATGACCGCCTCCGACCATGTGAAAGCACTGCTGCGCCACTCCGGTCCCTGCCTCATTGATATCTGTCTGTGCAACTCCGCCCCGGTGCGCCCCGGCCTGCTGGAGCGGTACAAGGAGGAGGACTCTGCCCCCATCATCGTGGACAAAGACGCCATTGAGGCTCTGGGGGTAGAGCTGGTCACCCGTCCTTTGGCCTCTGAAACCCTGGACTACGCCCGCCACTCCTTTGCCCGGCTGTCCGCCGCGGTGATGGATCTGTACCAGGAGCGGGCCTCCACTCGGATTCTGTAAGGAGGGCGTATCATGTCCTTTTCCACCCAGGTCAAGGCGGAACTGTGCCGCGCCTCCCTCAACCGAAAATGCTGCGCCCAGGCGGAGGCTTACGGGGTACTGCTCTACTGCTCCCTGTCCACCCCCACCGAGGTCCGCATCACCACCGAGTCGCCGGAGTTTGCCGACCGGCTGCCCCAGCTTTTTCAAAAGGCCTTTCAGGTGCGCTTTGACCGTCTGCCCGCAGAGGGGGCGGGCAAGCGCATCTTTTCCATCACGGATCCGGACAAGCTGTCCGCCCTCTGGTCTGTTTTTGGACATGATCCGGCGGAGGCGCTGGTCCATCACATCAATTACGCCGTTTTGGAGGAAGATCACTGCCGTACCGCCTTCCTCCGGGGCGCCTTTCTGGCGGGCGGCTCAGTGACTGACCCGGCCAAGCGCTACCATCTGGAACTGGCCACCTCCCATCTGTCGGTGAGCCGGGAACTCCATGCCCTGCTGCTGGAGATGGGCTTCTCCCCCAAGGAAAGCCACCGCAAGGCCAACGCCATCACCTATTTCAAGCAGAGCAACGCCATTGAGGACTTTCTCACCGCCATGGGAGCCCCGTTGGCCGCTATGGATCTGATGAACGCCAAGGCGGAGAAGGACCTGCGGGGCAGCATCAACCGCCGGGTCAACTGTGACGCCGCCAACCTGGACAAGGCGGTGGACGCCGCCCAGGGCCAGATCGAGGCCATCTACAAACTGGAGGAGCGGGGGATGCTGGAAGATCTGCCGGACAAGCTGAAAGAGGCTGTGGACCTGCGGATGGCCCACCCGGAGCTCACCCTGTCCCAGCTGGCCGAGCTGTGCGATCCGCCGGTCAGCAAATCCGCGTTCAATCACCGACTGCGCAAGCTGGTGGAACTTTCCAAACAATAACCCCCATTTTCATATTCCCAAGGAGGTATCCCCATGTCCTTTGTCCACCTTCACGTCCATACCGAGTTCTCCCTGCTGGACGGCGCCTGCCGCATTCCCCTGCTGGTCAAGCGGGTGAAGGAGCTGGGTCAGCCTGCCGTGGCCATCACCGACCACGGGGTTATGTACGGCGTGGTGGACTTCTACAAGGCCTGCAAGGCGGAGGGCATCAAGCCCATCATCGGCTGCGAGGTCTATGTGGCCCCCCGGGGCCGTACCGACCGGGTCCACGAGCTGGACGCCGCCATGAACCACCTGATCCTGCTCTGCCGCAACGAGGAGGGCTACCGCAACCTTTGCTACCTGGACTCCTGCGCCTTTACTGAGGGCTTTTATATCCGCCCCCGCATCGACAAGGAGCTGCTGCGGCAGCACTGCGCCGGACTCATCGCCCTGTCGGCCTGCCAGTCCGGCGAGGTGCCCCGGCGCATTCTGGCCGGAGACTACGGGGGAGCCAAGGCCATCGCCCTTGAAATGCGGGCGCTCTTTGGGGAGGACGGCTACTATCTGGAGCTTCAGGACCACAACCTGCCCAATGACCCCGCCATCAACCAGGGGCTGATCCGCATCCACCAGGAGACCGGCATCCCCCTGGTGGTGACCAACGACGCCCACTACCTCCGCCGGGAGGATGCCCAGATGCAGGACACCCTCATGTGTATCCAGATGGGCAAGACGGTGGACGACCCCAACCGCCTGAAGATGGAGACCAGCGAACTCTATGTAAAATCCACCGAGGAAATGGCCGCCCTCTTCCCGGACTGGCCGGAGGCAGTGGAAAACACCCTGAAGATCGCCGATCTGTGCAACATGGACTTCCAGTTCGGCACCTATCACCTGCCGGAATTCAAGCTGCCCGAGGGCTACACCGACGGGGACGCCTATTTTGAGAAGCTGTGCCGGGAGGGGTACGCCCGCCGCTACCCTGACGATCCCGAGGGGTACCAGGACCGTCTGGCCTACGAGATGGGAGTCATTCGTCAGATGGGCTTTGTGGACTACTTCCTTATCGTTTCTGATTTTATTGGGTATGCTAAAAGCCAGGGCATCTCGGTGGGCCCCGGCCGTGGCTCGGCGGCAGGCTCCATGGTGGCCTACTGCATGAACATCACCGATGTGGACCCCATGAAGTACTCCCTCTACTTCGAGCGCTTCCTCAACCCCGAGCGTGTCACCATGCCCGATATTGATATCGACTTCTGTATCCGCCGGCGGCAGGAGGTCATCGAGTACGTCCAGCGCAAGTACGGCGAGGACCACGTGGCTCAGATCGTCACCTTTGGTACCATGGCTGCCCGAGGGGCCATCCGGGACGTGGGCCGGGCTCTGAATATCCCCTACGCCGACGTGGACACGGTGGCCAAACAGGTGCCCAGCGGCCCCGGCGCCCTCCACATCACCCTGGATCAGGCCCTCCAACTGTCCAAGCCTCTGAAGGATCTCTACGAGGGGGACGGGCGGGTAAAGGAACTCATCGACACCGCCAAGGCCATCGAGGGAATGCCCCGCCACGCCTCCACCCACGCCGCCGGCGTGGTCATCACCCGCAAGCCGGTGATGGACTATGTGCCCCTGGCCAAAAACGACGAATCGGTGGTCACCCAGTATGTCATGACCACACTGGAAGAGCTTGGCCTCCTGAAAATGGACTTTTTGGGCCTGCGGAACCTGACCATCCTGGACGACACGGTGAAGCTGGTGGCTCAGAAGCACCCCGGCTTCTCTCTAGCCAACATCCCGGACAACGATCCGGAGGTGTTCCAGATGCTGTCCGACGGCAAGACCTCCGGCGTGTTCCAGATGGAATCGGCTGGCATGACCGGGGTATGCGTGGGTCTGAAGCCCCACAACATCGAGGATATCACCGCTATCATCGCCCTCTACCGCCCCGGCCCCATGGACTCCATCCCCCGGTTCATCGCCTGCAAGCACAATCCGGACAAGGTGAAGTACAAGCACCCCGCCCTGGAGCCCATCCTGTCAGTGACCTACGGCTGCATCGTGTACCAGGAGCAGGTCATTGAGATCTTCCGCCGTCTGGCGGGATACACCATGGGCCAGGCCGACATGGTGCGCCGGGCCATCTCCAAAAAGAAGAAGGCCCAGATCGAGAAGGAGCGACACACCTTTGTCCACGGCGACCCCGAGCGGAACATCGCCGGCTGCATGGCAAACGGCATCCCCCAGCAGACCGCCGAGGATATCTATGACGAGATCGAGGCCTTCGCTCAGTATGCCTTCAACAAGGCCCACGCGGTGAGCTACGCCATCGTGGCCTACCACACCGCCTGGTTCAAGTGCCACTATACCAAGGAATACATGGCCGCCCTCCTCACCTCAGTGCTGGACTCCAGCGAAAAGGTGGCCGAATATATTGCCGAATGCAAGGACTGCGGCATTCCACTCCTCCCCCCCGACATCAACGAATCCGGGGCCGACTTCACCGTGTCCGGCGACCACATCCGCTTCGGTCTGGTGGCCGTCAAGGGCGTGGGCCGTGGCTTCATCAATGATGTACTGACCGAACGAAAGAAGGGCGCTTTCACTTCCTTCCCCGACTTCTGCCAGCGGATGTTTGACTCCGACCTGAACAAGCGGGTGCTGGAAAGTCTCATCAAGTGCGGCGCCTTTGACAGCATGGGAATCTTCCGCTCCCAGCTGCTGGACGCCTATGAGTCTCTGGTAGACTCCATCGCCCAGAACAAGCGCAAGAATCTGGAGGGGCAGTTCGATCTCTTCGGCGGCGGCGGGGACGAGCCCCAATCCGCTCCCCAGCTCAACCTGAAACATATTCCCGAGTTCTCCCGCCGGGAGCTGATGACCATGGAGAAGGAGACCACCGGTCTCTATCTGTCCGGCCACCCCATGGACGAGTACCGGGACCTGGTGAAAAAACGGAAGGTGGCCTCCATCGGCGCCATTCTCTCCGACTTTGCCCAGGAGGGCGGTCCCACCACCTTCCGGGACGAGCAGCGGGTGACCATTGCCGGCGTGGTGTCCGCCTCCCGTACCCGCACCACCCGCAACAATACGCTGATGGCCTATGTCACCCTGGAGGACGACACCGGCTCCATGGAGATGCTGGTGTTTGCCCGTGCTCTGGGCGAGTGCGGCCCCTATCTGAAGGAAAATGTGCCGCTGCTGGCCGAGGGGCGCATCTCGGTGCGGGACGAAAAGGCCCCTCAGCTTATGTGCGACCGGGTACAGCCCTTGGACCACCTGCGGGACGGCTGCGAGGAGCCGGACCAGCCTGCGGTGAAGATCAAAAAGCTATACATCCGCATCCCCAGCCTGGAGGACCCCTACTGGCGCCGGATCAAGCTGGTACTCACCATGTTCCCCGGCACGGAACAGCTGGTGATCCGCTGCGCCGACACCGGCAAGCTGCTGTCTGCCCCCTGTGTGATCCATCCAGCCCTCGTGGAAGAACTGAAGGAACTGCTGGGCGGGGAAAATGTGGTGGTGAAGTAACCGTCATGCGGTAAGGAGTGACCCAGTGAACGTTAAAAAGCTATCTTCCTTTCTCTTTCAGCGCTCGGTCATCGTGGCGGTGCTGATCCTCTTGCAAGCTGCGGTGCTGTTGGTACCTATGATATGGGCCTGGAGTTACTATGTCTATGTGTACTGGGCCTGTGTGGTACTGTCTCTGCTGGCTGTGCTGGTCATTGTTCGGCGGCAGACCGATCCGGGCTACAAAATCGCCTGGATCATCCCCATTCTGCTGTTCCCCATGTTCGGCTGGCTGGTCTACCTGCTGTGCGGCGGCAACAAGCTGTCCGCCCGGATGCGCCGGAAGATGCAGGGTATGGATCGCACCATGCTGGAGCAGCTGGAGGATGACTATAAGGCTAAAAAGCTCTCCGTGCTGAGCCAGGATGCGGTGAATCAGGCCCGCTATCTGGAGCGGTACGCCCGCTGCCCGGTATATACCAACACCTGGACACGGTACTTTGCTCTGGGAGACGACGCCTTCCCCGCCATGCTGGAGGAATTGAAAAAGGCCAAGCGCTATATTTTCCTGGAGTATTTTATCCTGGCCCCCGGTGTATTCTGGGACTCCATCGTGGAGGTTTTGAAGGAAAAGTACGCCGCCGGCGTGGACGTGCGGGTGATCTATGACGATGTGGGTTCCCTTGGCACCCTGCCCGCCAATTACGCCGAAAAATTCGAGCAGGAAACCGGTATCCCCTGCTGCTGCTTTAACCGCTTTAAACCGGTCATTTCGATCCGTATGAACAACCGTGACCACCGGAAGCTGTGCATCATCGACGGCCACACCGCCTTTACCGGCGGCATCAATCTGGCGGATGAGTATATCAACCAAAAGCTGCGCTACGGCCACTGGAAGGACAGCGCCATCCTGGTAAAGGGCGAGGCGGCCTGGAGCATGACGGTGATGTTTCTCACCATGTGGGAATATATCCGGGAGGTCAAGGTGGACTATGCCGCCCTGCGGCCCACCTCCCTGCCTCCCGAGGCCGCTCTGGGATCGGATTGCTTTGTGCAGCCCTATGCCGACAATCCCCTGGACAACGAGCCGGTGGGTGAAACAGTGTATCTCAACTTGATCTCCAAAGCCAAGCGGTATATCTATATCATGACACCCTATCTCATCGTCAGTGACAGCGTCAATACCGCTCTGTGCAACGCCGCCAAATCCGGGGTGGATGTGCGCATCATCACCCCCCACATCCCGGACAAAAAGCTGGTCTTTGAGCTGACCCGCTCCCACTACCAGCCTCTGCTGGAAGCGGGGGTACAGATTTTTGAGTACACCCCCGGCTTTGTCCACGCCAAAAATGTGGTATCCGACGACGTGTGCGGAGTGGTGGGCACCATCAACATGGATTACCGCAGTATGTTCCTGCACTTTGAGGACGCGGTCCTTCTCTACCAGGACCCCACGGTGCTGGATATCAAGGCCGACTTTCTGGCCACCCAGCTGGCCAGCCAGAAAATCACCCTGGAGCAGTGCCTGGAGCGGTCCTGGCCCCGTCGTCTGTTCCGATCCATCCTGCGGGTACTGGCGCCCCTGGTATAAACGAACACAGCCCCCGCGGCAAGATGATATGCTCCCCCTATAGGAGACAGTGAAATAAAACACTGCTTCTATAGGGGGAGATATTTATGTCCAGAAGTAAGGTGGCATACGAGAAGAAAATAGAGATTGTAAGGGATTATCTG